>MUNG01000277.1 GCA_002154585.1 Streptomyces pseudogriseolus | reverse complement strand
CGACCCGGCGCTCGAGGCGGCGGAGCCGTTGCCGTTGGTGGAGGGGGTGGGGTGAGGTGAGCCTGCCGGCTGGGCTGTGGCTGTCACGGGGCGGTTCGCAGCACCCGTGGGCCCTGGGCCGGGTGGGGTCGGTGTCGTTGTCGGCGGGCCGAGGGTGGGGGCTGGGCGCGCCGTTCCCCGCGCCCCTTTGGGGCGTGGCTGTCACGGGGTGTTCGGTGTCCGTGGTTCCTTGGCTGGGTGGGTTCGGTTTCGTTGGTCGGCGGATCGTGTGTGGGGGTTGAGCGCGCAGTTCCCCGCGCCCCTTCGGGGGCGCGGGTGCCGCGAGTCATGTGTGTTCCTCCTGGCCTGCCAGCTTGCCGAAGTCGTGGTCCGGGAGCGGGGGAGGGGCGCCTACGTCCAGGCCGTAGTGGTGGTAGAGCTGGAGTTCCTGCTCCGGGGACAGATGGCGGCCGACGCCGAAGTCGGGGGCGTCCTTGATGAGGGACCGTTCGAACGGCACGTGCAGCGTTCCGTCGATCAGCTCGCTGGGTTCCAGGGGCACGAAGGCGTCCCGGCTGAACAGGCCGGTGCGTATCGCCGCCCACTCCGGCGCCCCGGTGGCGTCGTCGAGGTAGACCTCGTCGATCGTCCCGATGCGCGTGCCGTTGCGGTCGTACGCCTTGCGGCCGATGAGGTGACGCGGGTCGATGTCGGTCTGCACAGGCCCTCCACTCCTCGCAAACTCATCCGTAAGCACCACAAAA
Organism: Streptomyces pseudogriseolus; assembly: GCA_002154585.1. GTDB lineage: Bacteria > Actinomycetota > Actinomycetes > Streptomycetales > Streptomycetaceae > Streptomyces > Streptomyces pseudogriseolus. The sequence goes on along the minus strand of MUNG01000277.1, from coordinate 5,156 downwards.
AGGCACAATCGGCGGAACGGCCACTCGAAAGCCGGGGTCCGGACCTCGCTGGTACGCTGACAACGGCTGCTGACCCCGTGCGGGAGAGTCCTCCAGGCACCACCGGAGGCGCCGAAGGAGCAAATCCTCCCCGGAATCTCTCAGGCACACGTACCGCACGGACGAGGTCACTCTGGAAAGCAGGGCGGGTGTCGACGGCTTCCGCTCTCACCGACGGTGAAAACCGGTCCGCCCCGGCGTTCCGGTGAAACTCTCAGGTTGAGATGACAGAGGGGGAGGCCGTCCGGGCACCCGTGTCGTGGTGCCCCTCGAAGGTCGTCGGACCAGGAGGCCTCCTCAATGACCGCCCCCCGTACCCCGCTCTCCGAGCTCGAACAGGGAATCCCCTTCGAGCAGCGCCACATCGGCCCCGACCACGAAGCCCGGGCGAAGATGCTGGCCCAGGTGGGCTACGGCTCGCTCGACGAGCTGACCGCCGCCGCCGTGCCCGACGTGATCAAGAACGCCCACGCGCTGGACCTGCCCGGCGCCCGCAGCGAGGCCGAGGTGCTCGCCGAGCTGCGCGGCCTCGCCGGCCGCAACCAGGTCCTCGGCTCCATGATCGGCCTGGGCTACTACGGCACCTTCACCCCGCCGGTGATCCTCCGCAACGTCATGGAGAACCCCGCCTGGTACACGGCCTACACGCCGTACCAGCCGGAGATCTCGCAGGGCCGGCTCGAGGCGCTGCTGAACTTCCAGACGATGGTCGCCGACCTCACCGGTCTGCCCACGTCCGGCGCCTCCTTGCTCGACGAGGGGACCGCCGCCGCCGAGGCGATGGCGCTGTCCCGGCGCATGGGCAAGAACAAGAAGGGCCTCTTCCTGGTCGACGCGGACGCGCTGCCGCAGACCGTCGCCGTCATCGAGACCCGCGCGGAGCCGACCGGCGTGGAGGTCGTCGTCGCCGACCTGAGCGACGGCATCCCCGCCGAGCTCGACGGCCGGGAGATCAACGGCGTCCTGATCCAGTACCCGGGCGCGTCCGGCGCCGTCCGGGACATCAAGCCGGTCATCGACCAGGCGCACGAGCGCGGTGCCCTCGTCACCGTCGCCGCCGACCTGCTCGCCCTGACCCTGCTGAAGTCCCCCGGCGAGCTGGGCGCGGACATCGCGGTCGGCACGACGCAGCGCTTCGGTGTCCCGATGGGCTTCGGCGGCCCGCACGCCGGCTACATGGCCGTCCAGGACAAGATGGCCCGCAGCCTGCCCGGCCGCCTCGTCGGCGTCTCCGTCGACGCGGACGGACACAAGGCGTACCGCCTGGCGCTCCAGACCCGCGAGCAGCACATCCGCCGCGAGAAGGCCACCAGCAACATCTGCACCGCGCAGGTGCTGCTCGCCGTCATGGCCGGCATGTACGCCGTCTACCACGGCCCCGAGGGCCTGCGGACCATCGCCCGGCGCACCCACCGCTACGCCGCGATCCTCGCCGAGGGGCTGCGCGCCGGCGGCGCGGAGGTCGTCCACGGCTCGTACTTCGACACCCTCACCGTGCGGGTCGCCGGCCGGGCCGCCGAGGTGGTCGCCGCCGCCCGCGACCACGGGGTGAACCTGCGCCTCGTCGACGCGGACACCGTCTCCGTCGCCTGCGACGAGACCACCACCCGCGACCAGCTCGCCGCCGTGTGGCGCGCCTTCGGCGTCGAGGCCGACGTCGCGGCCCTGGACGCCGCCGCGGCGGACGCCCTGCCGGACGCGCTGCTGCGCACCGACGACTACCTGACCCACCCGGTGTTCCACCAGCACCGCTCCGAGACGGCCATGCTGCGCTACCTGCGCCGTCTCGCCGACCGCGACTACGCGCTCGACCGCGGCATGATCCCGCTGGGCTCCTGCACCATGAAGCTCAACGCGACCACCGAGATGGAGCCGGTCACCTGGCCCGAGTTCGGCCAGCTGCACCCCTTCGCGCCCGCCGAGCAGGCGCAGGGCTACCTCACGCTCATCCACGAGCTGGAGGAACGTCTCGCCGAGGTCACCGGCTACGACAAGGTGTCCCTCCAGCCCAACGCAGGCTCCCAGGGCGAGCTGGCCGGTCTGCTCGCCGTACGCGGCTACCACCGCGCCAACGGTGACGAGCAGCGCACCGTCTGCCTGATCCCGTCCTCCGCGCACGGCACCAACGCCGCGTCCGCCGTGATGGCCGGCATGAAGGTCGTCGTCGTCAAGACGTCCGACGACGGCGAGATCGACGTCGAGGACCTGCGCGCCAAGATCGAGCAGCACCGCGACGAGCTGGCCGTGCTGATGATCACGTACCCGTCGACGCACGGCGTGTTCGAGGAGCACGTCGCCGACATCTGCGCCCAGGTCCACGAGGCCGGCGGCCAGGTGTACGTCGACGGCGCCAACCTCAACGCGCTGGTCGGCCTGGCCAAGCCCGGCCACTTCGGCGGCGACGTCTCCCACCTGAACCTGCACAAGACGTTCTGCATCCCGCACGGCGGCGGCGGTCCCGGCGTCGGCCCGGTCGGCGTGCGCGCCCACCTCGCACCGTACCTGCCGAACCACCCGCTCCAGCCGGAGGCCGGACCGGAGACGGGCGTCGGGCCGATCTCGGCCGCGCCGTGGGGCTCGGCGGGCATCCTGCCCATCTCCTGGGCGTACGTCCGTCTCATGGGCGGCGAGGGCCTGAAGCGGGCCACGCAGGTGGCCGTGCTCAGCGCCAACTACATCGCCAAGCGCCTGGAGCCGCACTACCCGGTGCTCTACACCGGCCCCGGCGGGCTCGTCGCGCACGAGTGCATCATCGACCTGCGCCCGCTCACCAAGGCGACCGGCGTCACCGTCGACGACGTGGCCAAGCGGCTCATCGACTACGGCTTCCACGCGCCGACGATGTCCTTCCCGGTGGCCGGCACGCTGATGATCGAGCCCACCGAGTCCGAGGACCTCACCGAGCTCGACCGGTTCTGCGAGGCGATGATCGCCATCCGCGCCGAGATCGAGAAGGTCGGCTCCGGCGCGTGGCCCTCGGACGACAACCCGCTGCGCAACGCCCCGCACACGGCGTCCGCGCTCGGCGGGGAGTGGGAGCACGCCTACAGCCGTGAGGAGGCCGTGTTCCCGGGCGAGGTGAGCGCCGCCGACAAGTACTGGCCGCCGGTACGCCGCATCGACCAGGCCTACGGCGACCGCAACCTGGTCTGCTCCTGCCCGCCGCTGGACGCGTACGAGGACTGATCGCACGCGCGAGTGAGGGGCCCCGCCCGGTGACCGTGACGGTCCCGGCGGGGCCCATGCCGCGTAACGGGGCCGTCAGGCCGGATAGGCGTGCGTCTGCGTAGCCTTGACCGCCGCCCAGACCGGTGCGCCCGGGTGCAGGCCCAGCTCGGCCACGGCGACGGCGGTGAGGTCGGCGGCCAGGGGCAGTTCGCCGGTCAGCTCCACGCGGATCTGGTCGCCGTGGCTCTCCAGCCCCGCCACCTCGCAGCGCCACAGGTTGCGCGCGCTGGAGCCGGTGGGCCGGTCCCGGTAGAGGGTGACGGCGCCGGGCGGGAAGGCGACGAACGCCGGCCCGGACAGGTTCTCCGTGGTGCTCACCTCCGGCCCCGCGTCGAGCCGCACCGTGTGACCGTCCGCCCGCCCGCGGTAGAGGTTCAGCCCGACGAGCTGGGCGATGTACTCGGTGCGCGGGTGGCGGGCGATGTCGGCGGGGGCGCCCTCCTGCACCACCCGGCCGTGCTCCACCACGACGAGCCGGTCGGCCAGCACCATCGCGTCCAGCGGGTCGTGCGTCACCAGGACCGCGACGGCTTCGAAGTCGGCGAGGTGGCGGCGCAGCTGCGCCCGGACCTCCAGCCGGGTGCGGGCGTCCAGGGCGGCGAGCGGCTCGTCCAGGAGCAGCAGCCGCGGATCGGTGGCCAGGGCGCGGGCGAGCGCCACGCGCTGGGCCTGCCCGCCGGAGAGCCGCCGGGGCTTGGCGCCGGTGTGCCCGGCCAGCCCCATCCGCTCCAGCCACGCGGCGGCCCGCGCACGGGCCTCGCTCTTGCCGACGCCCCGGCAGCGCGGTCCGAACGCCACGTTGTCCAGGGCGGTCAGGTGCGGGAAGAGCAGGTAGTCCTGGAAGACGACGCCCACCGGACGCGCCTCGGGCGGGGTGCGGGCGAGGTCCGTGCCGTCCAGGCGCAGATGGCCGTCGCTGAGGGGCGCGAGGCCGGCGAGGGCCCGCAGGGCGGTGGTCTTGCCCGCCCCGTTCGGGCCGAGCAGGGCGACGACGTCACCGGGGGCGGCCGTGAGCGCGATGTCGAGGCGGAAGGAGCCGCGCTCGACGACGAGGTGCGCGTCCAGGCCCTCGGACGGGGGCGCGGGGTGCTTCGGCACGGTCAGACCGCCCTCGTCCAGCGCTCCCGCAGCCCCGCCAGCACGGCCACGGACACCGCCAGCAGCACCAGGCTGAGGGCGATCGCGGCGGCCGGGTCGTTCTGGAGGGCGAGGTAGACCGCGAGCGGCATGGTCTGGGTGCGGCCGGGGAAGTTCCCGGCGAAGGTGATCGTCGCGCCGAACTCGCCGAGGGCGCGCGCCCAGGCCAGCACGGCGCCCGCCGCGACGCCCGGGGCGATCAGCGGCAGGGTGACCCGGCGGAACGCGGTGAAGCGGGACGCGCCCAGGGTGGCCGCCGCCTCCTCGTACCGCGGGTCGGCGGCCCGCAGCGTGCCCTCGACGCTGATCACCAGGAACGGCAGCGCCACGAAGGTCTCCGCGAGGACGACACCGGCGGTGGTGAACGGCAGGGTGACGCCGAACCACGCGTCCAGCCACCGGCCCACGACGCCGTTGCGGCCCAGCGCCAGCAGCAGGGCGACACCGCCGACCACCGGCGGCAGCACCAGCGGGAGCGTCACCAGGGCGCGCACCAGGCTCCGCCCGGGGAAGTCGGTACGGGCCAGCAGCCAGGCCAACGGCACGCCGACGACCAGGCTCAGCGCCGTCGCGCAGGTCGCGCACACCAGCGACAGGCGCAGCGCGTCCCACACGGCGGGGCTGGTCAGCTGCTCGGGCAGGTCGCGCCAGGGCGCCCGTACGACGAGGGCCAGCAGCGGCACGAGAAGGAACGCCAGGCCGACCAGGGCGGGCGCGAGCAGGGCGAGCGGGACACCGCGGCCGGGGGAGCG
>MUNG01000276.1 GCA_002154585.1 Streptomyces pseudogriseolus | reverse complement strand
CCAGCAGCACCGCCGCCACCGCGGCTGACGGTGGCGGCGGTGCTGCTGGCGGTGGTGTCGGGGTGCGGGCTGACCAGCGGGTCGCCGATGGTCGACGACGTGGAGCCGGGCACGGTCGGACAGGGAAAACCGCTGGAGGGCGCGAGTCTGACCGTCACCTCCAAGGAGTTCACCGAGCAGCTGATCCTCGGCGCGATCATGGGCATCGCCTTCCAGGCGGCGGGCGCGGAGGTGGTGGACCGGACCGGCATCCAGGGCTCGGTCGGCTCGCGGGAGGCGGTCGTCAAGGGCGAGGCGGACGCCGGGTTCGAGTACACGGGCACCGCGTGGATCACGTACCAGGGCAACAGCAGGCCGATCCCGGACCCGCGCGAGCAGTGGCTGGCGGTGCGGGAGGCGGACGCGAAGAACGGCGTGACCTGGCTGGAGCCGTCGCGGCTGAACAACACGTACGCGCTGGCCATGAACCAGGCCAACTACGAGCGGTACCGCACCCGCACCCTCTCGGAGGTGGCGGAGCTGTCGAAGTCCGACCCGGGCGCCGTGACGCTGTGCGTGGAGGGCGAGTTCGCCAACCGTGCGGACGGGCTGCCCGGCATGGAGAAGGCGTACGGCATGGACGTCCCGGCGGGCAACGTCACGCAGATGGACACCGGGATCATCTACACCCAGACCGCCAAGGGCGCCTGCGCCTACGGCGAGGTGTTCACCACCGACGGGCGGATCAAGTCGATGAACCTGGTGGTGATGGAGGACGACAAGAAGTTCTTCCCCAACTACAACGCGGCCCCGACCGTGAACAGCAAGACGCTGAAGAAGTGGCCGGCGATCGCCGAGGTGCTGGCCCCGGTCACGGAGAAGCTGGACAACAACGTGGCGCAGACGCTGAACGCCCGGGTCGACGTCGACGGGGAGGACCCCCATCAGGTCGCGTTGGACTGGATGGTGGCCGAGGGGTTCGTGAAGGAGGGGTAGCGGGGAGCGGGGCGCCGGGTCAGCAGCTCGGGACCGTGCCGGTGCCCTTCTCCAACGCGACCAGCGCGTCCACGGCGCCCTCGAGCGTGGTCACCGGCACCAGGCGCAGGCCGTCGGGCAGTTCCGCCTTCGCCTCGCCGCACTCGTCGCGCGGGACCAGGAAGACGGTGGCGCCGTCCCGCTTGGCGGCCTGCGTCTTCAGCGGCACGCCGCCCACCGCGCCGACCCTGCCCCGGGCGTCGATCGTGCCGGTGCCGGCCACGACCCGGCCGCCGGTGAGGTCGCCGCCGCTGCCGTCGCCGTCCAGCTTGTCGACGATGCCGAGGGAGAACAGCAGCCCGGCGCTGGGCCCGCCGACGTCGGCGAGCTTCAGGGTGACGTCGATGCCCTCGTTCTCCTGGCCCAGGTAGGTCAGCGCGGCGCGCGTGGCCTCGTCCTGGGACTCCTTCATCTGCTTCTGGTTGTACTGCTCGATCTCCCGTACGTCGTCCCCGCTGGGGTAGACGGCGTCGCGGGGCATGACCGCCTCGTCGGTGCGGAACCAGCTGTCGATCACCTGCGGCAGATTCACGCGGGTGTCCGGCGAGGTCGCCTCGATGGTGGTCATCCGCAGCTCGCCGGTGGTCTTCCGTACGGGGGCGCCGGAGATGGTGATGACCTGCTGCCCCTTGTTCTCGCCGAGAACGTCGGCCGTCATCCCGGGCTGCGCCACGGAGAAGGGCAGCGGCGCGAACACGGCGGTGGCCAGCAGCGCGGCGACCGGGGCGGCGCAGACGGCCAGGGCCTGGGGACGTGTGAGGCGAGTGAGCACGCAGCCAATCTAACGTGACGGGGGTGGGGGGCCGGCGGCCACCGGGGTGCGGGAGGCTGTTGCACGCCGGGTGCGGGCGGCACGGCGGCTGGAGGCGCCTGCCGCCTGCGGGCAGTCGTGCCGCTTGGGGCGGCACGGGTGGGCGCAGGCGGCACCCTTCAGCGGGCCCGCGCCCCACCACGTACGGCCACCGGGGTGCCGGGGACTGTCGCACGCCGGGTGCGGGCCGTGCGGGGCTGATCGCGCAGTTCCCCGCGCCCCCGAAGGGCGCTCCGCGCCCCAGACGGCCACCGGGGTGCCGGGGACTGTCGCACGCCGGGTGCGGGCCGTGCGGGGCTGATCGCGCAGTTCCCCGCGCCCCCTGAGGCGCGTTCAGCGCAGGGCTTCGGCCACCTCCCGGGCCGCCTCCACCACCCGCTTGCCGACGCGCTCCGGCACGACGTCCGCGAGCATCACCACCCCCACGCTCCCCTCGACGCCCGTGACCCCCACCAGCGGCGCGGCCGCCCCGCACGCGCCGGTCTCCAGCTCGCCGTGGGTCAGGGTGTAGCCGGGGTCGCCGGGGGTCTTCTGACGGGCGGCGAGGATCGCCCTGCCCGCGGCCCCGCGGTCCAGGGGATGCCGGAAACCCGCCCGGTAGGCCACGTGGTAGTCGGTCCACGACGGCTCCACCACGGCCACCGCGAGGGCCTCCGCCCCGTCGACCAGGGTCAGATGGGCGGTCGCGCCGATGTCCTCCGCGAGGGACCGCAGCGCCGGCATCGCCGCCTCCCGGACCAGCGGGTGCACCTGCCGGCCCAGCCGCAGCACGCCGAGCCCGACGCGGGCCCGTCCGCCCAGGTCGCGGCGGACGAGGGCGTGCTGTTCCAACGTGGCGAGCAGCCGGTACACCACGGTCCGGTTGACGCCCAGTTTGTGGGAAAGCTCGGTGACGGTCAGCCCGTGGTCCGTGTCGGCGAGCAGTTTGAGGACCCGTAGGCCCCTGTCGAGCGTCTGAGAGGTCTCCGCGGTCACGACGCCCACTCCTTCAGTGGTGAGGTCGGCGGCCCCTCGCTGCATGTGCGTCACCGGTCCCGGCGGTCACGCGCTTCAGATGCCGCCGATCGGCCGGCGGCCCGGACCAGTCCCGGGCACAGTCGCTTCACGGCTGCGCTCCGCGGCGGCGCTGCCACGGGGCGTGTGCGTAGCGGGACAGTAGCGAGCCGGTCCGCTGAGCGGAAGGCTCCGTCCAGAATCCGGTCACCAGTTGAACAAACTGGTCACTTTTGTCCCGGTGCGCTTGCGCGGTGACCGGTCCGGCACCGCTCCGGCACGCCTCACCGTCCACGGACGGCGCCCGGGCGTCTCACCGCATGCGGGTGGCCCACTCCTGGACCTTGGCGATGCGCTGCCGCAGCTGTCCCGCGGTGGCCTCGGCGGACGGCGGACCGCCGCACACCCGGCGCAGCTCGGTGTGGATCACGCCGTGCGGCTTGCCGCTCTGGTGGACGTAGGCGCCGACGAGGGTGTTGAGCTTCTTGCGCAGCTCCATCATCTCCTTGTGGGAGACCACGGGCCGCCGCTCGGCGGGCAGTTCGAGCAGGTCGGCCTCCTCGGCCGGCTTCTTCTTGCTGTGCGCGATCTGCCGGGCCTGCCGCTTCTGGAGCAGCAGCTGCACCTGGTCGGGTTCGAGGAGGCCGGGGATGCCGAGGTAGTCCTGCTCCTCCTCGCTGCCGGGGTGGGCCTGCATGCCGAACTCGGCGCCGTTGTACATGACGCGGTCGAAGACGGCGTCGGACTCCAGCGCCTCGAAGGGCAGCATGTCCTGCTCGCCGGTGTCCTCGTCCTGCTGCTTGTTCGCCTCGTCCATCTCCTTCTCGGACTCGGCGTACGGGTCCTCCTCGCCCTCCTTCTTGGGCTTGTCGAGGACGTGGTCGCGCTCGCGCTCCATCTCGTTGGCGAAGCCGAGCAGGTCCGGCACGGTCGGCAGGAACACGGACGCGGTCTCGCCGCGCCGCCGGGACCGTACGAAACGGCCGACGGCCTGGGCGAAGAACAGCGGCGTGGAGATCGTGGTGGCGTACACGCCGACCGCGAGGCGCGGGACGTCGACGCCCTCGGACACCATGCGGACGGCGACCATCCAGCGGTCGTCGCTCGCGCTGAAGTCGTCGATCCGCTGCGACGCGCCGGCGTCGTCGGAGAGGACCAGCGTGGCCTTGTGGCCGGTGATGTCGCGGATCAGCTTGGCGTAGGCGCGGGCGGACTCCTGGTCGGAGGCGATGACCAGGGCGCCGGCGTCCGGGATGGCCTTCCTGACCTCGGTGAGCCGCTGGTCGGCGGCGCGCAGCACGGACGGCATCCACTCCCCGCGCGGGTCGAGCGCGGTGCGCCACGCCTGGCTGATCGCGTCCTTCGTCATGGGCTCGCCCAGCCTGGCGGCGATCTCGTCGCCCGCCTTGGTGCGCCAGCGCATGTTGCCGCTGTACGACATGAAGATCACCGGACGGACGACGCCGTCGGCGAGAGCGGAGCCGTACCCGTAGGTGTAGTCGGCGGACGACCGGCGGATCCCGTCGTCGCCCTCCTCGTACGTCACGAACGGGATGGGGTTGGTGTCCGAGCGGAACGGCGTACCGGTCAGCGCGAGCCGTCGCGTCGCCGGCTCGAACGCCTCCAGACACGCCTCGCCCCACGACTTGGAGTCGCCGGCGTGGTGGATCTCGTCCAGGATCACGAGCGTCTTGCGCTGCTCGACCCGGTTGCGGTGCAGCATGGGGCGCACGCCGACACCGGCGTACGTCACGGCGACGCCGTCGTACTCCCGGCCGAGCGGGCCCGCGCTGTACTCGGGGTCGAGCTTGATGCCTATGCGGGCGGCGGCCTCCGCCCACTGCTTCTTCAGATGCTCGGTGGGCGCGACGACCGTCACCTGCTGCACCACGTGGTGGTGGAGCAGCCAGGACGCCAGCGTCAGCGCGAAGGTCGTCTTGCCGGCGCCGGGGGTGGCCACCGCCAGGAAGTCCCGGGGCTGCGCCTGGATGTACTTCTCCATCGCCCCCTGCTGCCAGGCGCGCAGCTTGCCGGCGGTGCCCCAGGGGGCGCGGCCGGGGAAGGCCGGGGACAGGTGGTGCGAGTGGGACGCGGAGCTGGCGGTGGTAGTCACGGTCTCCGGGAGGGTAGGTCGGGCGGCTCTGCTGCGTAGGACGACCGGGCCACCCTACCGATGGCCGGACGGAGGTAACGCCGGTACCGGGCCGGGACCGGCCGGGATGGGACTCAGGTCACACCCCTACTCAGCCAGGTCCCTCAATGCCTCCGAGATGCCCTTGACCTCGTCGAGCCTGCCGGTCGCCACGGCAATGACCAACTGTTCTGCTGCGTCGATGTCAGGACGCAACTGCACCCCGTTCAGCGCCAGGAAAACGACACAGGACACCCATGCCGTGCGCTTGTTGCCATCGACTAAGGGATGGTTGACGGCGAGGGACTGCAGAAGTGCCGCCGCCTTGTCGAACAGGTCGGCGTAGGCCTCCTGACCGAACATGGAAGCCGAAGGCCGATGCACGGCCGACTCCAGCAGCCCCGCATCACGCACGGCGATCCGCTGGTCGTCGACGGCGTCCTCGGCAATGGCCAGGACGTCCTCGGCCGTGAGATAGACGTACGTCACTTCAGCCGCTCCAGCAGCTCGGCCCACTTGGCGGTCTGCTCCTTGGCGGCCTTGCGAACCAGCGCCTGGTGCGCTGTCCGCGCCAGATAGTCGTCCACGGCCCGCAGCAGTATCGCGTGCATGCTGACGCCCTCCTCCTCGGCGCGCAGCTTCAGGGCTTCCGTCTGGTCGTCGCGAAGACGCAGGTTCATAGCCATACCACAATGGTACCACAGGGTGGGGTCAAAGTGGTACTACCTCCTCGGTCGTACCCGGGTCGCCACCCAGACACCCACCAAGGCCACCGCCGCCATCGGGAAGAACACCGCCGCGAACGCGGCCGGGTGCGAACCCGTGGCCTCCGTGGCCGCGTGGCTGACCGTGCCGCCGCCGAGCGCGGCGAACGCGGCGCCGCCGATCGCCAGGAGGAGCACGTTGGAGAGGCCGTCGGAGATCTGGAGGGCGGCGGAATTGGTGCCCGCCTCCTCGGGGGCGGAGAGGTGGAGCAGCATCACGCTGGTGGAGGAGATCACCAGCCCCATGCCGAAGCAGCCGAACGCCCACGCGACCGCGAGCGTCCAGGCGGGCACGGAGTGGATCAGCACGCTCGGCGCCGCCGCGATCGCGGACGCGACCAGCAGCATCCCCACGGTCATCAGCCGCTCCCGGTACCGCTCCAGGCGGGGCCGGGACTGCACCCAGGAGCCCAGCGCCCACGTGCCGCCGCCCGCCGCGAGGGAGAAGCCGGCCAGCGTCGGGCTGAGGCCGCGCTGGGTGACCAGCATCAGCGGGACGAACGACTCCGCCGCGATGAACGAGCCCGCCGCGACCCCGCGCAGGAGCACGACCGAGGGCAGGCCGCGGGCCGCCCGGTACGTGCCGCGCGGGAGCAGGCCGAGGACCGCCGGGATCAGCAGGGCCACGCCCAGCGCGCCCGGCAGCAGGGACGGCCACCGCAGGTCCTGCGCGGCGTACTGGAGCAGCCCCGCGCCGAAGGAGATGGCGAGCGCCAGCCGGATACGGCGGCGGTCGAACGAGGCCGGCGCCTCGGCCGCGTCCCCGACCGGCCCGGAGGCGAGCCGCCGTATCTGGGGCAGGGCGAGGGCCAGCGGCAGCACCACGATCACCGGGATGCCGAGGAACACCCAGCGCCAGCCGAGGTGTTCGGTCACCGCGCCGGAGGCGAGCGGGCCGACGATGGACGGCACGACCCACGCGGCCGCGAACGCCGCCATGATCGCCGGGCGCAGCCGCTCGGGGTAGGCGCGGCCGACGACGACGTACAGCGCGACGATCACCAGGCCGCCGCCGAGGCCCTGCACCGCCCGTCCGAGGATGAACAGCCACATCGAGCCCGCGGTCCCGCCGATCAGCAGCCCCGCCGCGAAGGAGGCGATGCCCCAGGTCAGCGGGGCGAGCGGGCCGCGCCGGTCGGACCACTGGCCGGACAGCACCATGCCGAACAGGCTGGTGGTGAAGTAGCCGGAGAAGGCGAAGGCGTACAGCGGAACGCCGTTCAGCTCGCGGGCCGCGACGGGCATGGCCGTGCCCACCGCCGTCGCCTCGAAGGCGATCAGCAGGACGACGGAGACGACCCCGATGCTCAGCGCCCGGTACCGGCGGCTGAGGACGGTGTCGTCGGGGACGACGGCCGGGGCGGGGGCGCCGGCGGGTTCGGCGACACCCGTGTCGCGGGGGTTCGGGGCGGTCATGCCCGCCAGAGTAAGGGCCACGGCCCTGGTTGACCCCTGTCGGGGGTCGGGACCGGGACCGGGACCTTGGTCCTAGGACCGGGGGGACTGTGAACGGGGGACTGTGAACGGGGCATGGCAGTCGCGTTGCACGCCCCGGAGTTCCCTTGAGCCCCGCGAGCGGACGGCCGTACGGTCGACACACCGGTCGGGGACGGCGAGGCGCCTCACGGCACCTCTCCCCCACCGACCGACACGGCCGTGTGCCCGAGTGGTTGAGGGGCTCGCCTGCAAAGCGAGTTACGTGGGTTCAATTCCCGCCACGGCCTCCACAGGGGGCGGGGGCTCGCCTGCGCTGCATCCATCAGCGAGCTCCGCTCGCGGGGAGTTACGCGGGTTCAATTC
>MUNG01000275.1 GCA_002154585.1 Streptomyces pseudogriseolus | reverse complement strand
CCTCATCCTGGTCCGCCCCCACCCCACCCACGGAGGCGCCCTGTCCCTCCGCCTGGCGGCGGGCGCCCAGGGGGCGGGCCGGGTCCTGGCGGGGCGGTTGCGGCGGTGGTGGAGGTGAGGTGAGGCGGGCGCCTGGAAAAGACCCGGCCGGCCGCGAGGGCTCGAGCGGGCGGCGCCCGAAGAGGCCGGCGGCCCAGGCGGTCACCTCTCGGAGAGCCCTGGCGGTCACGCGAGTTGAGGCCGCGTGCCGGGCCCAGAGGGCCTGGCAGACACGCCTGGGCCGCCGGGGCCGGAAAGCCCGGCGGCCCAGGCGATCACCTCTCGGAAAGCCCTGACGGTCACCCGGGCTGAGGCCGCGCGCGCCGGGGCCGGAGCGCCTGGCAGACATGCACCGCGCCAGGCCGGAGAGCCCGGCGGCCCAGGCCATCGTCGCCGAGGGAGTCCGCGCGGTCGCGCGGGTGAGGCCGCGCCGGCCGGGGCTCAGGGAGGCCGGCGGGCCCAGGGTGCCGGGACGGACGCGAAGGAGCTGACCGGGGCCGGCCGGCGGGGGCCAAGGGTCCGAGGGGCCGAGGCCGGGACCCGGGCGGACGCGGCCCGGAGAGCCCGGGCGACCGGCTCTCAGAGGGCCCGGAGGGCCTGGGTCGTCGCGCGGGCCAGGCCGTCCAGGTAGCCCTTCGGGAGCTTCGGGCTGCGGATCACCACCGAGCGCCAGTACAGCGGTCCGGAGATCAGGTCCAGGGCCAGTCCGTGGTCCAGGGCGGGGGCGATCTCGCCGCGTTCCTGGGCCGCCGTGACGATGCCCTTGGCGACTCCGTCCTGGCCTTCGCGCAGGGCCTTCTGCACGGCCTCGGCGATCTCCGGGTTGCGGGCGGCCTCGGCCTGGAGGTCGGGGAGGATCTGCGAGGCGACGGGGTGGCGCAGGGCGCGGGAGGTGACCTCGTAGAGCAGGCGCAGGTCGCCCTCCAGGGAGCCGGTGTCCGGCGCGGGCAGGCCCTGGACGGCGAGCGCGGAGACCACGTCGAGGACGACGTGCAGCTTGGAGCGCCAGCGGCGGTACACGGCGGTCTTGCCGACGCCCGCGCGGCGCGCGATGCCCTCGATCGACATGCGGGCGTAGCCGACGGCGGCGAGCTCCTCGAAGACGGCCGCCCGGATCGCCTCGGTGACGTCCTCGCGCAGGACGGCGGCCCCGGCGGGAGCCCGGCGGCGCGGACGTGGCTCGGGCGCGTCTGCGTTCGTCATGCGCTCCAGCATAGGCCGCCCGCGTTGCGACGATACGGTTGCGTTCCGACGTGCATTCGACCTACGCTCGTCGTCACGACGATACGGTCCCGTTCCGACGTCGGAACCGTCACCCCCCACCCCCCTCTAGCGAAAGCAGCGGATGTGAGTCAGGCACTCCACACACCGCCCGCCGCGTCGGCGCGCCCGGAACCGCCCGAGGCCGACCTCGCGGCCCTCGCCGCCCGCCACGGCCTCACGGTCAGCGGCGCCCGCCCGTCCCTCGGCGCGTACGTCCGCCAGCTGTGGGGACGGCGCCACTTCATCCTGGCCTTCTCGCAGGCCAAGCTGACCGCGCAGTACAGCAAGGCGAAGCTGGGCCAGCTCTGGCAGGTGGCGACGCCGCTGCTCAACGCGGCGGTGTACTTCTTCATCTTCGGCCTGCTGCTGGGCGCCCGTAAGGGCATACCGAGCGACGCGTACGTGCCGTTCCTGGTGACGGGCGTGTTCGTGTTCACCTTCACGCAGAGCTCGGTGCTGGCCGGCGTGCGGGCGATCTCCGGCAACCTCGGACTGGTGCGCGCGCTGCACTTCCCGCGCGCGTCGCTGCCGATCTCGTTCGCGCTCCAGCAGCTCCAGCAGCTGCTGTTCTCGATGATCGTGCTGGTCGTCCTCATGGTCGGCTTCGGCAACTACCCCGCGGCGTCCTGGCTGCTCGTGGTGCCCGCCCTGGTGCTCCAGTTCGTGTTCAACACCGGGCTCGCGCTGATCTTCGCGCGGATGGGCAGCAAGACGCCCGACCTGGCCCAGCTGATGCCGTTCGTGCTGCGGACCTGGATGTACGCGTCCGGCGTGATGTTCTCCATCCCGGCGATGCTGGCGGACAAGAACGTCCCCGCCTGGCTCGCGGACGTCCTCCAGTGGAACCCGGCCGCCATCTACATGGACCTGGTGCGCTTCGCGCTGATCGACCAGTACGACTCGTCGTACCTGCCGCCGCACGTCTGGGCGTTCGCGCTCGGCTGGGCGGTGCTCGCCGGCGTGGTCGGCTTCGTCTACTTCTGGAAGGCAGAGGAAAGGTACGGCCGTGGCTGACACCCCCCAGGACAGGAGGCCCACGGTCGTCGCCGACGGCGTCGACGTGGTCTACCGGGTCAACGGCACCGGCGCGGGACGCGGCACCGCGACCGCAGCGCTCAACCGCATGCTCCGCCGCAGGCAGACCGAGAAGGCGTCCGGCGTCCGCCGGGTGCACGCCGTACGGAACGTGTCCTTCGTCGCCTACCGCGGCGAGGCGATCGGACTGATCGGCACCAACGGCTCCGGCAAGTCCACGCTGCTCAAGGCCGTCGCCGGACTGCTCCCCGTGGAGAACGGCCGCATCTACACCGACGGCCAGCCGTCCCTGCTCGGCGTCAACGCGGCGCTGATGGCCGATCTCACCGGCGAGCGCAACGTCCTCCTGGGCGGGCTCGCGATGGGCATGTCCCGCGAGGAGGTGAAGGAGCGCTACCAGGGCATCGTCGACTTCTCCGGCATCAACGAGAAGGGCGACTTCATCACCCTGCCGATGCGCACCTACTCCTCCGGCATGGCGGCCCGCCTGCGCTTCTCCATCGCCGCCGCCAAGGACCACGACGTGCTCCTCGTCGACGAGGCGCTCGCCACCGGCGACCGCTCCTTCCAGAAGCGCTCCGAGGCCCGCATCCGTGAGCTGCGCAAGCACGCCGGCACGGTGTTCCTGGTCAGCCACAACAACAAGTCCATCCGCGACACCTGCGACCGGGTGCTGTGGCTCGAGCGCGGCGAGCTGCGCATGGACGGGCCGACGGACGAGGTGCTCAAGGAGTACGAGAAGTTCACCGGGTCCCGGTAGCCCTGAGCCGGTGGCCGGTGGCCGGTGGCCGGTGGCCGGTGGCCGGTGGCCGGTCCGGTAGGGCGATAGCACGGCCGGCGCGGGCGCGGCGAGCGCCGTTCGGGTGGACCTCCCCCGCCCGATTCGCCCCATCGGTGTCACTATGACTGGATACGACCGACGGGACCGTCCGCGCCGACGAGCAGCCGAAGGAGCCCCGTGATGCCCCAGCTCAGCGTCATCGTCCACGGGCCGAACACCCAGGACCACCTGACCGGCCTGCTCGACTCGCTCGTCGCCCACCCGCTGCCGGACGTGGAGGTCGTGGTCGCCGCCGTCGGCGACTGGGCCCGCGAGACGGCCGAGCGGCACGCCCAGCGGCTCCAGGTGGTCCCGCTGCCCGACGGCACGTCCGACGCGGCGGCGAGAGCGGCGGGGGCCGCGCGGGCCGGCGGCCGCTGGCTGCACTTCGTCCGCGCCAAGGACGGCCTCCCGCCCGGCAGCCCCCGCACGGTCGCCGAACGCACCGCCGAGCTGCCGGACACCGTGGACGTCCTCCTTCTGGACCATCTGCGCAGCACCTGGCGCAGCTCCGCCCTGCCCTCGGCGGACGGCCCCCTCCTCGCCCGCGCCGGACGCACCGAGCCGGCCCTCGCCGACAGCGCCTACCTGCTGCGGCTCACCCCGCTGCTCGGCACGCGCGTGCTGCGCGCCGACTTCTGGCGGGCCCACGAGGAACGGCTCACCACCGACGACGAGCCGCGCGCCGCCCTCGCCGCCCTGCTGCTCGCCGGCCGCGTCTCCTGCCTGCCGCACATCGCCTACGAGGACCGGCGGCTGCGCCCCGCGAGCCTCCCGCCCGTCACCCCGGAGCAGCACCTCGCCGCCGTCGACCGCTACGAGGCCCTGCTCGACCTCGCCCAGGACCGGCCCGCCGTCTACACCGTGCTCTACGAGATCATGGTCCGCGACTGCCTGCGCGCCTTCGCCCGCGGCGCCGTGCCCGAGCCCGCGGCGCGGGAGTTCTTCCTGCGGGCCGGTTCCGCCGCCGTACGCCGCCGCCCCGAGGGGTACCGCCGCCCCGGCGGACCGGAGGGCGTGCGCCGCTCGCTGCTCGAAGAGGGCGCCTACACCCGCTACCGGGCCTTCCAGGCCGCCAATCACGCCCGCCGCGCCGTGCGGTCCACGGTGCGCGCAGGTCGGCGGCAGGCGGGCGCGCTGATCCGCGACCGGCAGTACCGCGCGGCGCTGCGCCGTCCCGTCGACCCGCAGCTCGCGGTGTTCTCCGCCTACTGGAACCGCGGCGTCGCCTGCAACCCGGCCGCGATCGCCGCGAAGCTCCTCGAGCTGGCCCCGCACATCCACCCGGTGTGGGTGGTGACCGCCCGCAACGCGGCCCTGCTGCCGCCCGGCACCGACCACGTGGTCCCCGGCACCCGCCGCTACTGGGAGACGCTGGCGACGGCGAAGTACCTCGTCAACAACGTCAACTTCCCGAACGCGGTGGTCAAACGCCCGGACGCGGTGCATGTGCAGACCCACCACGGCACCCCGCTCAAGCGCATGGGCCTCGACCAGACGGCCTACCCGGCCGCCGCGCAGGGCCTCGACTTCGACGCCCTCCTCGAACGCGTCGACAAGTGGGACTACAGCGTCTCCGCCAACAGCCACACCACCCGCATGTGGGAGCGCGCCTACCCGTCCCGGTACGTCTCCCTCGACCACGGCTATCCGCGCAACGACGTCTACTGCACGGCCGGCGCCGAGGAGGTGCGCGCGGTCCGCGAGCGGCTCGGCATCGCCCCCGGCCGCCGGGCCGTCCTCTACGCGCCCACCCACCGCGACTACGAGGCCGGCTGGACCCCGCGCCTGGACCTCGCCGCGCTCGCCGACCGGCTCGGCGAGGACACCGTCCTGCTGGTGCGCGCCCACTACTTCTACGACGCGGGCGTCTCACCCCTGGCCGGCCTGCGCCGCTCCGGGCGCGTGATCGACGTGTCGTCGTACGACCCGGTCGAGGAGCTGTGCCTGGCCGCCGACGCCCTGGTCACGGACTACTCGTCGATCATGTTCGACTACGCCAACCTGGACCGCCCGATCGTGATCCACGCCGACGACTGGGAGACCTACCGCACCACCCGCGGGGTGTACTTCGACCTGATGGCGGAGGCGCCCGGGCCGGTGGCGCGCACCCAGGACGACCTCACCGAGATCCTCGCCACCGACGCCTGGCGTGACGAGGGGGCGGCGAAGGCGCGGGCCGCCTTCCGCCGCCGGTTCTGCGAGTTCGACGACGGCCGGGCCGCCGAGCGGGTCGTGCGGAGAGTGTTCCTCGGCGAGGACGAGGCGTCCCTCCCGCCGGTGCTCCCGCTGGAGGAACGCACCCCGGCGCCCGCGCCCCAGGAGGTGAGCGCGTGATGTCCGCGTCCCGGACACCCGACGTCACCGTCACGGTGATCGTGCACAACGACGCCGCGCGGCTGCCCCGCGCGGTGGAGTCCGTGCGCCGCCAGACCCACCGGAACGTCGAGATCGTCATCAGCGACGACCACTCCACCGACGACACCCCCCGCGTGGCGCGGGAGCTGGCGGCCGCCGACCCGCGCGTGCGGTACCTGCGGCTGCCGGAGAACAGCGGCGGGTGCAGCGCCCCCCGCAACCGGGCCCTGGAGATCGCCCGGGCGCCGTACCTGATGTTCCTCGACAGCGACGACGAGCTGCCGGAGGGGGCGGTCGCCGCCCTGCTCGCCGCCCACCGGGAGCGGGAGATCGACTTCGCGATGGGCGCGGTGCGCCGGATCAGGGTGGACACCGGACGCCGCTCCACCTGGATGCCGCACCTGGTCGGCGAGCGCCGCACCCTGGACGGCATCGAGGACGACCCGCGGCTGTTCTTCGAGCACCTGGCGACCAGCAAGATGTACGCCCGCGCCTTCCTCGACCGGCACGCGCTGCGCTTCCCGGAGGGCATCCACTACGAGGACCAGCTGTTCTCGGCGCAGGCCTACTGTCTCGCGGAGCGGTTCACGATCGTCCCCGAGCCGGTCTACCTCTGGTACATAGCCCCCTACGTACGCTCCGACGCGGCGTCCATATCCAACCAACGGCATCTGATCGGCAACGTCCGCGACCGGATCCACGTGCAGCGGCTGATCGACGCGTTCCTCACGGAGAGCGGGCACGCGGGACTGCGCGAGGACAAGGACCACAAGTTTCTCAAGCACGACTTCCGGATGTACGCGGGCGACCTGCCCTACCGCGACGAGGAGTGGCTGGCCGCCTTCGCCGACGAGGTGAACCCGTACCTGGAGACGCTGTCCCCGGGCGCGTACGCGCGGCTGCCCCGTGCCGAGCGGGTGGTGCTCCGGCTGGTCCGGGACCGCAGGCTCGCGGAGGCCGCGCTGGCGGCGCGGGGGCTGGGGTACGGCGTCGCCCCGAGGCGGCTGACCGCCGACGAGGACGGCCGCGTCTACTGGGGCGACCGCGTGCCGGACACCGTGGCCGCCCGCCGCGAGCTGGACCTGACCGTGCTGGAGCCGGACACCCGGCCGTTCCCCGGCGCGCTGTTCCGGCACGAGATCACGGGGATCGCCCGCGTCCCCGGCGGCGGCGCGCGCGTCGACCTGACCGTGCGGACCTATGACCCGGCGCTGCGGCTCCCCGTCGGCCCGCAGCGGGCGAGCCTGGTGATCTCCCCCGGCCGGCGCCGCCTCACCGTGCCGTTCCGCCTGGACCCGGTGCGGCCCGGCGTGTTCGAGGGGACGGTACGGCTGGACCTGGCCGGGGCGCGACTGCCCCTGGGCGGCTTCACCGGGGTGCGGCATCCGCTGGTCCGGCTCTCCGCCGGCGGCCAGGCCCACCAGGCGCTGCTGCTCGCCCCGCTGGAGTTCCCGCCGCTGACCGCCCGCGTGCCCTACCGCTCCGGCATCGCCCCGCACCGGGTCACCGTCGAGCCGGAGGGCCACAACCCGGGCCGCCTCCAGATCCGCTGGGAGCCGTCCGGCGCCGCCGCGGCACTCCGCCCCCTGGCCACCCACCCCCGCCTGCGCCGGGCGGTCCAACTGGCGACGGACGCACTCCCCTGACACCCACCGGCCTCACGGCACGGCCACGTTCCCCGCGCCGACTGCGGGCAGTCGTGCCGCTTGGGGCGGCACGGGTGGGCGCAGGCGGCACCCCCAGCGGGCCCGCGCCCACACCCCCGTACGGCCACCGGGGTGCCGGGGACTGTCGCACGCCGGGTGCGGCCACATCATGGCCGGTCGCGCAGTTCCCCGCGCCCCTGCCGACTGCGGGCAGTCGTGC
>MUNG01000274.1:280-17284 GCA_002154585.1 Streptomyces pseudogriseolus | reverse complement strand
GTGGCTGATCGCGCAGTTCCCCGCGCCCCTGCCGACTGCGGGCAGTCGTGCCGCTGGGGCGGCACGGGTGGGCACAGACGGCACCCCTCAGCGGGCCCGCGCCTTACCTCCGTACGGCCACCGGGGTGCCGGGAACTGTTGCACGCCGGGTGCAGGCCGCACGGGGCTGATCGCGCCGTTCCCTGCGCCCCTTAGGGCCGCCACCTGCGGGCAGTCGTGCCGCTTGGGGCGGCACGGGTGGGCGCAGGCGGCACCCCTCAGCGGGCCCGCGCCCCACACCCGTACGGCCACCGGGGTGCCGGGGCCTGTTGTAGGCCGGGTGCGGGCCGCACGGGGCTGGGCGCGCAGTTCCCCGCGCCCCTGGGCGGCTATCGGGGTGCCGGGGGCTCTTGTACGCCGGGTGCGGGCCGTGTGGGGCTGGGCGCGCCGTTCCTCGCGCCCCTTTGGGGCACTTGTGTGCCGTTTCTGTTACCAACACTGGTGTTGCGTCACAGGCGTCACACCCCCGTGCCCCTTCCGTCACACCCGCGCACGCACCCCCTCCCTGCACAACCCCGCTCGTTCTCAACGCACGACGCTGTCGATCGCCAGCGCACGCCCGGCTCCCCCTGACGGCCACCCCCGGCCGCCGCCGCGGCGTGTGCGGGGAGGTGCACACATGACCGAGCTGTGGTCGTACAAGGACATCGCGGCCCACATCAAGGTGCAGCCGGACACCGTGCGGTCCTACCGCAAGCACGGCCTGCTGCCGCCGCCGGACCGGGTGGAGGGCGGGAAGCCCTACTGGCATCCCGACACCGTCCGCCGCTGGGTCGCCGCCCGCCCCGGCAACCGCAACCGCCGGGACGGCTGACCGGCGCTCAGGCCCAGGGTTCGATCACCGTGACCCCGGACCCCGCCGGCCCCGCCCCCTCGCCCATCGCCGCCAGCGCGCCGGGCACCGCGTCCAGTCCGATCACGGAGGTCACCAGCAGGTCCGGGCGGAGCACCCCCGCGCGCACCAGGTCCAGCATCGCCGGGTAGGCGTGCGCGGCCATGCCGTGGCTGCCGAGGATCTCCAGTTCCAGCGCGACGGCGCGGGCCATCGGCACGGGTGTCGTGCCCGTCTCCGAGGGCAGCAGCCCCACCTGCACGTGCCGGCCCCGCCTGCGCAGCCCGTTGACCGAGGCGGCGCAGGTGGCGGGCGCCCCCAGGGCGTCCAGGGACAGGTGCGCGCCGCCTCCGGTCAGGTCGCGGACCGCGGCGGCGGTGTCCCGTACCGCCGAGGCGTCCACGCACTCCGCCGCGCCGAACCGCCGCGCCAGATCGAGCGCGCCCGGCGCCACGTCGACCGCGACCACGCGCGCGCCGGCCGCCGCCGCGATCATCACCGCGGACAGCCCGACGCCTCCGCAGCCGTGCACCGCCACCCACTCCCCCGCCGCGACCCGGCCCTGCTGGACGACGGCCCGGTAGGCGGTGGCGAAGCGGCAGCCGAGGGAGGCGGCGGTGGCGTACGCCATGCCGTCGGGGACGGCGACGAGGTTCACGTCGGCGTGGTCGAGGGCCACGTACTGGGCGAAGGAGCCCCAGTGGGTGAAACCGGGCTGGGTCTGGCGCTCGCACACCTGCTGGTCGCCCGCCGCGCAGGCGGGGCAGGAGCCGCAGGCGCAGACGAACGGCACGGTGACCCGGTCCCCGGCGCGCCAGCGGGTGACCCGGGGGCCGGCCGCCTCGACGACTCCGGCGAGTTCGTGCCCGGGGACGTGCGGGAGGGTGATGTCCGGGTCGTGGCCCTGCCAGCCGTGCCAGTCGCTGCGGCACAGGCCGGTGGCCTCCACCCGGACCACGACCCCGTGCTCCGCCGGCTCCGGGTCCGCGACCTCGCGTACCTCGGCCGGCTTCCCGTACCGCTCGAACAGCACCGCTCGCATGCCAGGTCCCGCCTTCCGATGATCGCCGTCGTCGGCGGAACGCTATCCCCGGGGCGTCGCACGGCGCCTTCCGGGCCGCTTCCGGGCCGTCCCGGCGCCACGCTCCTCCGTCCCCCCCGTCCTGGATTCATACCCCCTAGGGGTATAGTGTGGATGGTACGGGGTCCTCAGCGGCCCCTCCGACCCCCTGCGCACCCCACACGCCCCGTCGAGGAGAACGACATGACGTCCCAGACCGACACCCAGGGTTCCGTCACCACCGTCTACAAGGTGACCGGGATGAGCTGCGGCCACTGCGAGGGCGCCGTCTCCGGCGAGATCTCGCAGCTTCCCGGCGTCAGCTCGGTGACGGCCGTCGCCTCCTCCGGCGAGGTGACCGTGGTCTCCGCCGCTCCGCTCGACGAGGCCGCCGTGCGCGCCGCCGTCGACGAGGCCGGCTTCGAGCTGGCCGGCACGGTCTGACCCGGCGCCGTACCCCTTCCGGCGCCGCATCCGAGCGGCGCGGGTACGGCGCCGCATCCGAGCGGCGCCGTACCCGCGCCTTCGACTCACCCCGCGCGGCGTGAACCGGGCCGTACCGGCCACCCGGCAAGCACGGCCCGTTCGGCCCGGCCCGCCGCCGCCCTCCGCACCCCGGACGTCCCTGGAGCACGGACATGACCAGCACCACCGCCCCCGAGGCCCCGGCCGCCGCGGAGCAGCCGGCGGCCCTCTCGGAGGTCGAGCTGCTCATCGGCGGGATGACCTGCGCCTCCTGCGCGGCCCGCGTCGAGAAGAAGCTCAACCGCATGGAAGGCGTCACCGCCACGGTGAACTACGCGACCGAGAAGGCCCGGATCGCGTATCCGCCGGGCGTCGAGGTCGCCGATCTGATCACCACGGTGGTGACAACCGGCTACACCGCCGAGGAGCCGGCGCCTCCGCGGCAGGACGCCGAGGAGACCGCCTCCGCGCCCGACCCGGAGACGGCCGCCCTGCGCACCAGGCTGATCGTTTCCGCGCTGCTCGCCCTGCCGGTCGTCCTGATGGCGATGATCCCGCCGCTGCAGTTCGACCACTGGCAGTGGCTCTCCCTGACCCTCGCCGCGCCGGTCGTGGTGTGGGGCGCGGCGCCCTTCCACCAGGCCGCCTGGACCAATCTGCGGCACGGCGCGGCCACCATGGACACGCTGGTGTCGGTGGGCACGCTGGCCGCGTTCGGCTGGTCGCTGTGGGCGCTCTTCCTGGGGGACGCGGGCGAGCCGGGCATGCGGCACCCCTTCGAGCTGACCGTCTCCCGCGCCGACGGGGCCTCCGCGATCTATCTGGAGGTCGCGGCCGGGGTCACCGCGTTCATCCTGCTCGGCCGGTATCTGGAGGCCCGTTCCAAGCGCCGTGCGGGCGCCGCGCTGCGGGCGCTGATGGAGCTGGGCGCCAAGGACGTGACCGTACTGCGGGACGGGCGTGAGGTGCGGGTGCCGGCCGAGCGGCTGGCGGTGGGCGACCGGTTCGTGGTGCGTCCCGGGGAGAAGGTAGCCACCGACGGCACGGTCGTCGAGGGCTCCTCCGCCGTGGACGCGTCCATGCTGACCGGCGAGTCCGTGCCGGTGGACGTGACCGTGGGCGACACCGTCACCGGCGCCACCGTCAACGCGGGCGGCCGGCTGGTCGTCGAGGCCACCCGGATCGGCGCGGACACGCAGCTCGCGCGGATGGCGAAGCTGGTGGAGGACGCGCAGACCGGCAAGGCGCAGGTGCAGCGGCTCGCCGACCGGATCGCCGGGGTGTTCGTGCCCGTGGTGCTGTTGATCGCGGCCGCCACCTTCGGGCTGTGGCTGGGCAACACCGGGGACACGGTCGCCGCGTTCACCGCGGCCGTCGCCGTGCTGATCATCGCCTGCCCGTGCGCCCTGGGGCTCGCCACGCCGACCGCTCTGATGGTCGGCACCGGGCGGGGCGCCCAGCTCGGCATCCTGATCAAGGGCCCCGAGGTGCTGGAGTCCACCCGGCGCGTGGACACGGTGGTCCTGGACAAGACCGGGACCGTCACCACCGGCCGGATGTCCCTGCGGGCGGTGCACGCCGCCGAGGGCACGGACGAGGAGGAGCTGCTGCGCCTCGCGGGCGCGCTGGAGCACGCCTCCGAGCACCCGGTGGCGC
This sequence comes from Streptomyces pseudogriseolus, assembly GCA_002154585.1. Classification (GTDB taxonomy): domain Bacteria; phylum Actinomycetota; class Actinomycetes; order Streptomycetales; family Streptomycetaceae; genus Streptomyces; species Streptomyces pseudogriseolus. The sequence goes on along the minus strand of MUNG01000274.1, from coordinate 13,232 downwards.
GGGCGGTCGCCGCGGGCGCCGAGGAGCGCGTGGACGCGCTGCCGCGGGCCGAGCACTTCGAGAACGTCCCCGGCCGGGGCGTACGCGGACGTGTGGAGGGCCGTGAGGTGGCCGTGGGGCGGCTGTCCGAGGTGTTCGGGGAGCTGCCGCCGGAGCTGGCGCGGGCCAAGGAGGAGGCGGAGCGCGCCGGGCACACCGCGGTGGTGGCCGGCTGGGACGGCGCGGCACGCGGTGTGCTCGCCGTCGCCGACACGGTGAAGGAGACCAGCGCCGAGGCGGTCCGCAACCTGCGGGCACTGGGCCTGACACCCGTACTGCTGACCGGGGACAACCGGGCGGTGGCCGAGGCGGTCGCGCGCACCGTGGGCATCGACGAGGACCGGGTGATCGCCGAGGTGCTGCCCGAGGACAAGGCCGACGTGGTACGCCGGCTCCAGCGCGAGGGGCGCAGCGTCGCCATGGTCGGCGACGGCGTCAACGACGCGGCCGCGCTGGCCGTCGCCGATCTGGGTCTGTCCCTGGGCACGGGCACGGACGCGGCGATCGAGGCGGGCGACCTCACCCTGGTGCGCGGCGACCTGAGAGTGGCGGCGGACGCGATACGGCTGTCCCGGCGCACCCTCGCCACGATCAAGGGCAACCTCGTGTGGGCCTTCGGCTACAACGTGGCCGCGCTGCCGCTGGCCGCGGCGGGCCTGCTGAACCCGATGATCGCCGGAGCCGCCATGGCCTTCTCGTCGGTGTTCGTGGTCACGAACAGTCTGCGGCTCCGGTCATTTCATTGAGGTCTCAAGTTGGGCAGTACCCCTGGAGTCCGGTAAGACCCTCACATAAGCTCTTCACAAGCCTCGCGCATCATCCTTACGCTTGGCCCCGTGAGAGATTTGCGGGCTCCTGCGCAGTGTGGGGACATATGCAAGAGACGCAGATCACAGTGATCTGAACGTAACCATCGAAGGGGTTCGAAGGTCTAAGTTGGCGATGTCGGGCAGCGTCTTGGGGGGCGCTACCTGGCATCTGGGGATGTCTTGGGGGACTTCTCCAGAGATTGCGTTGCCGGGGCACGTGCCCAGGGAAGCTTTGAGCGGCCCTCCCGACGTGCGTTGTCCCGGCAGACCGCACACCGACGAGTGCGGCGGATTCAGGTCCGCCGTACTCAACCAGCGATTCAGGCGCTGTCCTCACAAGCGCCCGGCCGGATCCCGTGGGGGGAATCCGCACCGGGACATGGGAAGGCGCCCTGGACCGTCGGCCCGTGGGGGGACCGGCGGCCAGGGCGCCTTTTCCTTTGCCCGTTCACTTGGAGGGGGCGCGTGTGCGCGCCTAAGGGGCGCGGGGAACTGCGCGACCAGCCGAAGCCGACCCGCAGCCGCCCACGCCCCTTCAGCACCGAGCAACTGGGCGCAAGGCGCCCAACCCGCACCGGGCAGGTGTCAGCGCTGCTCGACCGGAACGAAGTCCCGCTCGACGACCCCCGTGTAGATCTGCCGCGGGCGCCCGATCCGAGACCCCGGCTCCTTGATCATCTCGTGCCACTGGGCGATCCACCCCGGCAGCCGCCCAAGGGCGAACAGCACGGTGAACATCTCGGTCGGAAAGCCCATGGCCCGGTAGATCAGACCGGTGTAGAAGTCCACGTTCGGGTAGAGGCTGCGCGAGACGAAGTAGTCGTCGGAGAGCGCGTGCTCCTCCAGCTTGAGCGCGATGTCCAGCAGCTCGTCGGACTTGCCGAGGGCGGACAGCACGTCGTGCGCGGCGGCCTTGATGATCTTGGCGCGCGGGTCGAAGTTCTTGTAGACCCGGTGGCCGAAGCCCATCAGGCGGACGCCGTCCTCCTTGTTCTTCACCTTGCGGATGAAGGAGTCGACGTCGCCGCCGCTGTCGCGGATGCCCTCGAGCATCTCCAGCACCGACTGGTTGGCGCCGCCGTGCAGCGGGCCCCACAGGGCGTTGATGCCGGCGGAGATCGAGGCGAACATGTTCGCCTGCGACGAGCCGACCAGGCGGACCGTCGACGTCGAGCAGTTCTGCTCGTGGTCGGCGTGCAGGATCAGCAGCTTGTCCAGGGCGGAGACGACGACCGGGTCGAGGTCGTACTCCTGCGCCGGGACGGAGAAGGTCATGCGCAGGAAGTTCTCGACGTAGCCGAGGTCGTTGCGCGGGTAGACGAACGGGTGGCCGACCGACTTCTTGTAGGCGTAGGCCGCGATCGTCGGGAGCTTGGCGAGCAGACGGATGGTGGAGAGGTTGCGCTGCTGCTCGTCGAACGGGTTGTGGCTGTCCTGGTAGAACGTGGACAGCGCGGAGACCACCGAGGACAGCATGGCCATCGGGTGGGCGTCGCGCGGGAAGCCCCGGTAGAAGTTCTTGACGTCCTCGTGCAGCAGGGTGTGCTGCGTGATCTCGTCCTTGAACGCGGCCAGCTCGTCGACGGTCGGCAGCTCACCGTTGATCAGCAGGTAGGCCACCTCCAGGAAGGTGGAGCGCTCGGCCAGCTGCTCGATCGGGTAGCCGCGGTACCGGAGGATGCCGGCCTCGCCGTCGAGATAGGTGATCGCGGATTTGTAGGCGGCGGTGTTGCCGTAGCCGCTGTCCAGCGTCACCAGACCGGTCTGGGCGCGGAGCTTCCCGATGTCGAAGCCCTTGTCACCGACGGTGCTGTCGATCACCGGGTAGGTGTACTCGCTGCCGTCGTACCGCAGTACTACAGAGTTGTCGCTCACGTCTTCCCTCACCGACGTTGTGCCTCATCTTCGAGGTGCCCTGACTGTCTCTACCATCCCCCACTCGGCTCAGGAGAGTGCACTCGGGGTCGACCATCGGGCCTATTGACGGCACTGAGTGCCGCCAACTTGCCCATCCTGCCCCCTGTGTTCCCCTTCCGGAAGCCCTCTGTGACCTTCACGACTCATTTGATCGATCATTTTTCGGTGACGGGGCCCTCACAGCGGCGTCCGCCCCCGCCGAGAGGGGGTGCACCCCCCCCGGGTCCACCCGAGTCCCCCTCACGCGGACGCGGAATCGGCGGGGCGGGCTCCGCCGCCCCCTGCGGCGAGGCGCATGTCCAGGGCCGTGCAGCGGCGGCCCGCCGACACCGTGCGCACGGCCTGCCCGATGGCCTTGCGGGAGCCGACCAGGACGACGAGCTTCCGGGCGCGGGTGACCGCCGTGTAGAGCAGGTTGCGCTGGAGCATCATCCACGCCCCCGTCGTCACGGGGATCACGACGGCCGGGTACTCGCTGCCCTGGGAGCGGTGGATGGTGACCGCGTACGCGTGCGCCAGTTCGTCCAGCTCGTCGAAGTCGTACGGCACCTCCTCGTCCTCGTCGGTCAGCACGGTCAGGCGCTGGTCCACCGGGTCGAGCGCGGTGACGACGCCGACGGTGCCGTTGAAGACGCCGTTGGCGCCCTTCTCGTAGTTGTTGCGGATCTGCGTGACCTTGTCGCCGACGCGGAACACCCGGCCGCCGAACCGCTTCTCGGGCAGGTCGGGACGGGCGGGCGTGACGGCCTGCTGGAGCAGCCCGTTGAGCGTGCCCGCGCCGGCCGGGCCACGGTGCATGGGGGCGAGGACCTGCACGTCACGGCGCGGATCGAGGCCGAACTTCGCGGGGATGCGCCGGGCCGCCACGTCCACGGTGAGCCGCCCGGCCTCCTCGGTGTCGTCCTCGACGAAGAGGAAGAAGTCCTTCATGCCGTCGGTCACCGGGTGCTGCCCGGCGTTGATCCGGTGGGCGTTGGTGACCACGCCGGACTGCTGGGCCTGGCGGAAGACCCGGGTGAGGCGGACGGCGGGGACGGGGCTGCCGTCGGCGAGCAGGTCCCGCAGCACCTCACCCGCGCCCACGCTGGGCAGCTGGTCCACGTCCCCCACGAACAGCAGGTGGGCGCCCGGCGGCACGGCCTTGACCAGCTTGTTCGCCAGCAGCAGGTCCAGCATGGACGCCTCGTCGACCACCACCAGGTCGGCGTCCAGCGGCCGGTCCCGGTCGTACGCCGCGTCCCCGCCCGGCCTCAGCTCCAGCAGCCGGTGCACGGTGGACGCCTCGGCGCCGGTCAGCTCGGCGAGCCGCTTGGCGGCGCGGCCGGTCGGGGCCGCGAGCACCACCTTCGCCTTCTTGGCGCGGGCCAGCTCCACGATCGACCGCACGGTGAACGACTTGCCGCAGCCCGGCCCGCCGGTCAGCACGGCCACCTTCTTCGTCAACGCCAGCTTGACCGCGGCCTCCTGCTCGGGCGCCAGCTCCGTCCCCGTACGGCCGCGCAGCCAGCCGAGCGCCTTGTCCCACGCCACGTCCCGGAACGCGGGCATCCGGTCCTGGTCGGTGCGCAGCAGCCGCATCAGCTGGGCGGCGAGAGCCACCTCGGCGCGGTGGAACGGCACCAGGTAGACGGCGGTGACGGGGTCCCCGCCGTCGGGGTCGGGCACCTTCTCCCGTACGACGCCGGGGTCCTCGCCCGGGTCCTCCGGCCCGGCGGCCAGCTCGGCCAGGCACTCGATGACGAGCCCGGTGTCCACCTGAAGCAGCTTCACCGCGTCCGCGATCAGCTTCTCCTCGGGGAGATAGCAGTGCCCCTGGTCGGTGGCCTGCGACAGCGCGTACTGGAGGCCCGCCTTCACCCGGTCCGGGCTGTCGTGCGGGATGCCGACGGACTGGGCGATCTTGTCGGCGGTGAGGAAGCCGATGCCCCAGACGTCGGCGGCGAGCCGGTACGGCTGGTTCTTCACGACGGAGATGGAGGCGTCGCCGTACTTCTTGTAGATGCGCACGGCGATGGAGGTGGACACCTCGACGGTCTGGAGGAAGAGCATGACCTCCTTGATCGCCTTCTGCTCCTCCCAGGCCTCGGCGATCTTCTTGGTCCGCTTGGGCCCGAGCCCCGGGACCTCGATGAGCCGCTTGGGCTCCTCCTCGATGACGCGGAGGGTGTCCGTCCCGAAGTGCTGGGTGATCCGGTCGGCGAAGACCGGCCCGATGCCCTTCACCAGCCCCGAGCCGAGGTAACGGCGGATGCCCTGGACGGTGGCGGGCAGCACGGTCGTGTAGTTCTCCACGTGGAACTGTTTGCCGTACTGGGGATGCGACCCCCAGCGCCCCTCCATCCGCAGCGACTCCCCCACCTGCGCGCCGAGCAGCGCCCCGACGACGGTGAGCAGGTCGCCGGCGCCCCGGCCGGTGTCGACGCGGGCGACGGTGTAGCCGTTCTCCTCGTTGGCGTACGTGATGCGCTCCAACACGCCTTCGAGCGTGGCGAGCCGGCGTTCGCCGGGGGACGCGGCGGGTGGGTGGTTGGGCATGATCCGACGGTACTCGCGCGGTGTGACAGCCCGTACGGGCACGGGGAGATCCCCGTGTACGCGGTACGCTCGCGCGACAGTCCCGGAGCGGAGGCGAGCCCTGGTGATACGCGACCTCTACAACGTCCGCACGCTGCCCGGCACAGGTGAGGACGACGGTGTCCCGCCGCTGACCGATGAAGAGGAGCGGCGGTACCGCGCCCTGCTGTTCACGGAACTGGGCAACGAGATCGCCGACACGGGGCAGGCGCGCTACCCGGCCTACACGCCTCAGGACCGCCGCCGCCTGGTCGACGTGGCCCACCGCCTCACAACCCACTGGGGGCAGGAGGTGCGCGTCGAGGCGGAAGACCTGACGCGCGTACGGCTGTACCTGGCGGTGCGGAGCGTCGGTAGGTCGTGAGCGGGGGCTCGCAGCGCGCGGGAGGAGAGCCGTGGGACTGACCTACAGCTACGACATCCATCTGCGTCCGGAGAACCTGGCGCGTGCGCTGACCGAGGTGGCGAAGCTGGCGCCGCCGGGGCGGGAGGCGCCACCGCTGCCGGTGACCCTCCCGGACGGTGAGCGGGTCGTCCTGCCGTTCACGGCTTCTTTCGAGAGCGAGCCGGTCGACTGTTCCTCTCTGGACAGCTTCGAACTCGACACGTCCATCATGTTCCCGGCGGACGAAGCGGTGCGCGCGTACGCGGAGGACTTCGGGCATCACGTGGTGGACGGGCGGGTCCCGATCGGATACGTCTACCTGACGGTCCGCTTCCAGTCCTTCCTGGACCCGCACTACGCATGCCTGGAGTTCTGGGCTGCGACATCGAGGATGAGCAGGCTCTTCGAAGCGTCACCCGCGGTCAGGAAGGTCTTCACCGACCTCGCCGCCGCGTCCGGCGCGGTGTGCTGCCTCTTCGACACGGGCGACGGCTCACCCGAGCGGGTGCTCTGGCTCGACGAGGAGGCAGCTGGGGACTTGGCCGACAACCCCCGCTTCCCGGATCCGGACGCGCTGATGAGGGCCGGATCCGAGGATCAGTGAGCGGAGGTTCCCGTCTCGGGCGAGCGGGGGCATGGCCGGCCTTCGGCTCCTTTCAGCGCGTCGACGAACTCGGCGAAGACTCCCTCGTGGAAGACGAGGACTCCCTGCGAGGAGGCTTTCGAGTCACGGACGGCTGTGTGGTCAGCTGAGGTGGCGACCTCGACGCAGTTGTTGCCGTCGTCGGGGCCTGAGTAGGACGACTCACGCCAGGTGGTGACGCGAGGCATCACGAACCGCTTGCCGTCCTCTTCAGCCCCTCGACGAAAACGGCGAAGGTCTCGCTGGCGAAGACAAGGGTGGCCCGGTCCGGGGCCTTGGAGTCGCGGACGACCGTAGGCGAGGGAGGTCGCGATTTCGACGCACTCGTTGCCGTCACCCGGACCCGAGTAGGACGACTTACGCCAGTTCTCCATGCTGCCTACAGCTCCTTCGCGAGGCTGTGGATGAAGTCACGCGACTTGTCAAGGTCGAGTGAAGCCGCCTCCACCATACGGAAACTCGTCCGGTAGGTCTCGAGTTGCGCTTCGGAATCGATGAAGACCGTGCCGTGCAAGGCGTCGCGGACCACCGTGTCCAGTTCGGGCAAGGGGCCGCCCACGTAGGTCATCGTGCTGGATGCTGCAGGAAAGTCGTCCCGGTCGAGAGGGATGACACGCACGGAGACGTGCCCGGCCTCGGACAACTCGAGTAGTCGGTTCAGTTGAGCCCGCGCGGTGGCTCGGCCGCTGACCCTGATACGCAGTGCCGCCTCATGGATGACCGCTTCATACCGGATGGCGAACCTCTGTGGCGGCCACCGCCGCACCTGCCCCGGTCACGATTCGGTTGCGGCCACCCCCCACCCCCTTGCCCACCGCCGGTGTAATCGATTCCAATCCTCCGTGTAATCGATTCCACGAGGAGGTGGAACGGCGATGGCGAGCATCAAGGACGTCGCCGCCGAGGCGGGGCTGTCCGTCGCCACGGTGTCGCGTGCGCTGAACGGGCATCCGTCCGTCAGCGAGGACGCCCGGCGGCGCGTCTCCGCCGCCGTCGAGGCGCTCGGGTACCGGCCGAACGCCGTCGCCCGCTCCCTGCGCACCGACGAGACCCGCACCCTCGGGCTGGTCATCAGCGACGTGATGAACCCGTACTTCACCGAGCTGGCCCGCTCCGTCGAGGAGGAGGCCCGCGCGCTGGGGTACAGCGTGATCATCGGGAACGCCGACGAGCGGCCCGGCCTCCAGGACCACCACGTCACCACCCTGCTGGACCGCCGTATCGACGGCCTGCTCGTCTCCCCCACCGACGGCGGCTCGCCCGGGATGCTCGGGGCCGCGCGGGCGGGGACGCCCATGGTGTTCGTCGACCGGTGGATCCCGGGCGTGGACGTGCCCGTGGTCCGGTCCGACGGGCGGGCCGCCGTACGGGACCTCGTCGCGCATCTGCACGGGCTCGGGCACCGGCGGCTGGCGATCATCGCCGGGCCCGCCGCGACCACCACCGGCCGGGAACGCGTGGACGCCTTCCGTGAGGCGCTCGCCGCGTACGGGCTGGAGCTGCCCGACGCCTACATCGGGCAGGGCGACTTCCAGGCCGGGAGCGGGCGCCGCGTCACCGAGGGCTTCCTCGACCTGCCCGTGCCGCCCGAGGCCGTGTTCGCCGCCGACAACCTGATGGCGCTCGGCGCGCTGGACGCGATCCGGGCGCGCGGGCTGCGGGTGCCGGACGACATCGCGCTCGCCGCGTTCGACGACATCCCCTGGTTCGTGCACACCGACCCCCCGGTCACCGCGATCGCCCAGCCCACCCGCGACCTGGGGCGGGCGGCCGTACGCGCCCTCGTCGACCGGATCGCCGGGCGGCCCGGCGCGTCGGTCACCCTTCCCGCCCGGCTCGTCGTGCGCCGCTCGTGCGGCGAGCCGGGGACCGGGCGACCCCCGTCCCCCTCCCCCGTACGAAGGAGTACGCCGTGAGCAGCCGCAGTCCTGACGAGTTGCTGCGTATCGAGGGCATCCGCAAGACCTTCCCCGGCGTGGTCGCGCTCGACGGCGTCGACTTCGACCTGCGCCGCGGCGAGGTGCACGTGCTGCTCGGTGAGAACGGCGCCGGCAAGAGCACGCTCATCAAGATGCTCTCCGGCGCCTACACGCCCGACGCCGGCCGGATCACGGTCGGCGGCGAGGAGGTGCGCATCCACGGTGCGCAGGACTCCGAGCGGCTCGGGATCGCCACCATCTACCAGGAGTTCAACCTGGTCCCCGATCTGACGGTCGCGGAGAACATCTTCCTCGGGCGGCAGCCGCGCCGGTTCGGGATGATCGACCGGAAGCGGATGGACGCCGACGCCGAGGTGCTGCTGAAGCGCGTCGGGGTCGACGTGTCCCCCCGGGCGCGGGTGCGCGAACTCGGTATCGCCCGGCTCCAGATGGTCGAGATCGCCAAGGCGCTCAGCCTCGACGCGCGTGTGCTGATCATGGACGAGCCGACCGCCGTGCTGACCTCGGAGGAGGTCGAGAAGCTGTTCGCGATCGTGCGGCGGCTGCGCGAGGACGGCGTCGGGATCGTCTTCATCACCCACCATCTGGAGGAGATCGCCGCGCTCGGCGACCGGGTCACCGTGATCCGGGACGGCCGCAGCGTCGGGCAGGTGCCCGCCTCCACGCCCGAGGACGAGCTCGTACGGCTCATGGTCGGACGGTCGATCGAGCAGCAGTACCCGCGCGAGCGCGCCGACGCCGGGGACGCGCTGCTGAAGGTGGAGGGGCTGACCCGGGACGGCGTCTTCCACGACGTGAGTTTCGAGGTGCGGGCCGGTGAGGTCGTCGGCATCGCGGGGCTGGTCGGGGCAGGGCGGACGGAGGTGGTCCGGGCGGTGTTCGGGGCCGACCCGTACGACGCCGGGACCGTGCACGTCGCGGGCGCCCCGCTGCGCCGCCACGATGTGAACGCCGCGCTCGCGGCCGGGATCGGGCTGGTGCCCGAGGACCGCAAGGGCCAGGGGCTGGTGCTGGACGCCTCCGTCGAGGAGAACCTCGGCCTGGTCACCCTCCGGTCCTCCTCGCGTGCGGGGCTCGTCGACCTCAAGGGGCAGCGCGAGGCCGCGGCCCGGATCGCCGGGCAGCTCGGCGTGCGGATGGCCGGGCTCGGCCAGCACGTGCGCACGCTCTCCGGCGGCAACCAGCAGAAGGTCGTCATCGGCAAGTGGCTGCTGGCCGACACCAAGGTGCTCATCCTCGACGAGCCGACGCGCGGCATCGACGTCGGCGCGAAGGTCGAGATCTACCAGCTGATCAACGAGCTGACGGCGGCCGGCGCCGCGGTGCTCATGATCTCCAGCGACCTGCCCGAGGTGCTCGGCATGAGCGACCGGGTCCTGGTCATGGCGCAGGGCCGGCTCGCGGGCGAACTGGACGCGGCCGACGCCACCCAGGACGCCGTGATGGCCCTCGCCGTCAGCACCACTTCCCCCAGCAACGGAACGGAGGCCCCCGGTGGCCACTGACACGCTCAAGAGCAAGCCGGGCGCGCAGGGCGGCGCCACCGGCGGCCTGCGCCGGCTGCTCCTCGACAACGGCGCGCTGACCGCGCTGATCGTCCTCGTCGTCGCCATGTCGGCGCTGTCCGGGGACTTCCTGACCGCCGACAACCTGCTGAACGTCGGCGTCCAGGCCGCCGTGACCGCGATCCTCGCCTTCGGCGTCACCTTCGTCATCGTCTCGGCGGGCATCGACCTGTCGGTCGGCTCGGTCGCCGCGCTGTCCGCGACCGTGCTGGCGTGGAGCGCGACGGAGGCCGGGATCCCGGTGGCCCTCGCGGTGCTCCTCGCCGTGGCGACCGGCATCGTCTGCGGCCTGGTCAACGGCTTCCTCGTCTCGTACGGCAAACTCCCGCCGTTCATCGCCACCCTGGCGATGCTGTCGGTGGCGCGCGGGCTGTCGCTGGTGATCTCTCAGGGCTCGCCCATCGCCTTCCCCGACTCCGTCTCCCACCTGGGCGACACGCTCGGCGGCTGGCTGCCGGTGCCGGTGCTCGTCATGGTCGTGATGGGTCTGCTCACCGCGTTCGTCCTGGGCCGGACGTACATCGGCCGCTCGATGTACGCGATCGGCGGCAACGAGGAGGCCGCGCGGCTGTCGGGCCTGCGCGTGAAGAAGCAGAAGCTCGCCATCTACGCCTTCTCCGGCCTGTTCGCGGCCGCCGCGGGCATCGTGCTCGCCTCCCGGCTGGCGTCCGCGCAGCCGCAGGCCGCGCAGGGCTACGAACTGGACGCGATCGCCGCGGTCGTCATCGGCGGCGCTTCCCTCGCGGGCGGCACCGGCAAGGCGTCCGGCACGCTGATCGGCGCGCTGATCCTCGCGGTGCTGCGCAACGGCCTCAACCTGCTGTCGGTGTCGGCCTTCTGGCAGCAGGTCGTCATCGGTGTGGTCATCGCGCTGGCGGTGCTGTTCGACACGGTGCGCCGCAAGGCGGGCGCGACCACCCCGGCGGCCGGCGCGTCCGGCGGCGGGAACAAGGGCAAGCAGGCACTGACGTACGTGATCGCGGCCGTCGTCGCCGTCGCGGTCGTCGGCGCCACCTCGCTGCTGCACAGCGGGTCGTCCGGGGCGGACAAGCCGAAGATCGGCCTGTCCCTGTCGACGCTCAACAACCCGTTCTTCGTGCAGATCCGGGACGGCGCCGAGGAGGAGGCGAAGAAGCTGGGCGTGGACCTCACCGTCACCGACGCGCAGAACGACGCCTCCCAGCAGGCCAACCAGCTCCAGAACTTCACCAGCGGCTCGCTCTCCGCGGTCGTCGTCAACCCGGTGGACTCCGACGCGGCCGGACCGTCCGTACGCGGCGCGAACCAGGCCGGCATCCCGGTGATCGCCGTGGACCGCGGCGTCAACAAGGCGGACACCTCCGCCCTGGTCGCCTCCGACAACGTCGAGGGCGGCGCGCTCGGCGCCAAGGCGCTCGCCGAGAAGCTCGGCGGCAAGGGCACCATCGTGATCCTCCAGGGCCAGGCCGGCACCTCCGCCAGCCGGGAGCGCGGGGCGGGCTTCGCGGAGGGCCTGAAGGCCTACCCAGGCATCAAGGTCGTCGCCAAGCAGCCCGCGGACTTCGACCGCACCAAGGGCCTGGACGTGATGACGAACCTGCTCCAGGCGCACCCCGACATCGACGGCGTCTTCGCCGAGAACGACGAGATGGCGCTCGGCGCGATCAAGGCACTCGGCTCCAAGGCCGGAACGTCGGTGCAGGTCGTCGGGTTCGACGGCACCCCGGACGGGCTGAAGGCGGTGCGGGCGGGCACGCTGTACGCCTCCGTCGCCCAGCAGCCGAGCGAACTCGGCCGGATCGCCGTGCGGAACGCGTTGCGGGCCGCGGAGGACGAAAAGGTGGAGAAGATGGTGAAGGTCCCGGTGAAGGTGGTCACGAAGGAGAACGTGGCCGGCTTCGAAGGCTGACACCGGGCACGGGACCACGGAGGCACAGGAGCCCCACGGGGCGCCGGGCCTCAGAGGCACACGGGCGGGCGGTCACCGGACCGCCCGCCCTCCTCAGCGGATCGGGGAGCGAATTCATGTACGACTACGACCTCCTGGTCGTCGGCTCGGCCAACGCCGACCTGGTGATCGGGGTGGAGCGCCGGCCGGGCGCCGGGGAGACGGTACTCGGCTCCGACCTGGCCGTGCACCCGGGCGGCAAGGGCGCGAACCAGGCGGTCGCCGCCGCCCGGCTCGGCGCGCGCACCGCCCTGCTGGCGCGGGTCGGAAGCGACGAACACGGACGGCTGCTGCTGGACTCGCTGCGCGAGGCCGGGGCCGACACGGTGGGCGTGCTGGTGGGCGGGGCGCCGACCGGGGTCGCGCTGATCACGGTGGACCCGTCGGGCGACAACAGCATCGTCGTCTCGCCGGGCGCGAACGGCCGGCTGACCCCGTCGGACGTACGCGCCGCCGCGAGCCTCTTCCACGCCTCGCGGGTGGTGTCGACGCAGCTGGAGATCCCGCTGGAGTCGGTGGTGGAGGTGGTGCGCAGCCTCGCGCCGGACAGCCGCTTCGTCCTCAACCCGTCGCCGCCGCGTCCGCTGCCGTCGGAGGTGCTGGCGGCCTGCGACCCGCTGATCGTCAACGAGCACGAGGCGAAGGTGATCCTCGGCGACAGCGCCCAGGTGAGCGACGAACCCGAGGACTGGGCGCGGCTGTTGCTGGCGAAGGGTCCGCGTTCGGTGGTGGTGACCCTGGGCGGTGAGGGCGCGCTCGTGGCGTCCTCGGCGGGGGTGACGCGGGTGCCGTCGGTGAAGGTGGAGGCGGTGGACACCACGGGCGCCGGGGACGCGTTCACCGCGGCGCTGGCGTGGCGGCTGGGCACGGGCGAACCGCTCGCCGAGGCCGCCGCCTACGCGGCCCGGGTGGGCGCGGCGACGGTCACCAAGGAGGGCGCGCAGGTGTCGTTCCCGACGGCGGCGGAGGTCGCGGAGCTGTGAAGAAGCACGGGATCCTCAACCGGCACCTGTCCGGCGCCCTCGCCTCGCTCGGCCACACCGACGGGGTGCTGGTGTGCGACGCGGGCATGCCGATCCCGGAGGGGCCCCGCGTGGTGGACCTGGCCTTCACGGCCGGGGTGCCGTCGTTCGCGGAGGTGCTGGAGGGTCTG
>MUNG01000274.1:0-240 GCA_002154585.1 Streptomyces pseudogriseolus | reverse complement strand
CTGAAGCAACTGACGTCCGGGGCGCGGCTGGTGGTCCGCACGGGCGAGGCGAGCCCGTACGCGAACGTGCTGCTGCGGTGCGGGGTCTTCTTCTGAGAGGCGCGGGCTTCTCGGGGCGCGCCCGGCTTCTCGGGGGCGCGCCCCCGCTTGCTCTGCGGGAGGCGCCCGCACGAACTTCGAGGGGCCCGGTCCGTCGACCGGGCCCCTCGCTTCCCTCCCCCGCCAGGACCTCCCTGAAGT
>MUNG01000273.1 GCA_002154585.1 Streptomyces pseudogriseolus | reverse complement strand
ATGGCGTCCGCACCGGTGCGGTGGGAGTCGTGCGTCTCCAGCAGGATCCGTACGCCCCGGTCGGCCGCGTACTCCGCCGCCGTCCCCAGCCGCCGCGCGGCCGTCGCGTCGGCCTCCTCCGCGCTCTGCTCGTCACCGCCGCCGGGGAACACCCGGACGTACGGCGCGCCGATGTCCCGCGCGAGATCGACCAGCGCGCGGACCTCCGCGAGGACGGGTCCGTCGTCGCCGGGCGCGGCGACCCGCGCGTACCCGGCGACCCCGAGGACGTCGAGCCCGGCCGCCTTGAACGCGGCGGCCACGTCGGCCCGCTGCTCTGCGGTGAGCCCCGTGTGCACGGGCTCCTCGGGGTGGGCGCGCAGCTCGACGCCGTGGTAGCCGTGCGCGGTCGCCAGGGCCGTCACCTCGGAGAGGGGGAGGCCGGGGACACCGAGGGTGGAGAACGCCAGTTTCATGGATACGGGACTACCCCCGAGGCCCGGGACCGACTCCTCCCCGTCACTCCGGTGCCGCACAGGCGCCCTTCGGCGGTTCGCCGGGTGCGGGTACGCGGGGGGCTGGTCGCGCAGTTCCCCGCGCCCCTTGAGGGGATCATCCCCAGCCCCACCTGGGAATCAGGCCCGCGGCCCCGCCGTGGATCCCCGTACCATCAACTCCCCCCGCACCGACGTGATCCCGCCCGGTGGCGGCTCCTCGCGGCCCATCGCGATGCGGCCCGCCCGTGCCCCCGCCTCCGTGAGCGGCAGGCGGACCGTGGTCAGTGCCGGCACCGCGTCGACGCTGAACGGCAGGTCGTCGAAGCCGGCCACCGAGACGTCCTCCGGGATGCGCAGTCCCGACTCGCGCAGCGCCGCGCACGCGCCCAGGGCGACGGAGTCGTTCGCCGCGACCACGGCGGTCAACGTCGGGTCGCGGCGCAGGAGTTCCAGCGTGGCCTCGTAGCCGGACCGCCGGTCGTAGCGGCCGTGGACGGTCCACCGCGGGTCCTCCTCGATGCCGTGCGCGGCCAGCGCGGCCCGGTGGCCCTCCAGGCGGTGCCGGGTCGTGGTGCGCTCCTCGGGGCCCGCGATGTACCCCAGCCGGCGGTGCCCGAGCCGGATCAGGTGCTCGGTGAGTTCCTGCCCGCCGCCCCGGTTGTCGAAGGTCAGGGCGATCGCCCCGGTCTCCGGCGCCTGCGGCCGCCCGCACAGCACCACCCGCGTCCCGGCGTCCGTCAGCTTCCGCACCTTGGCGTCCATCGCGGCCTTGTGCTGCGCGTCCTCGACGGCCCCGCCGGTGAGCACCACGGCCGCGGCGCGCTGCCGCTGGAGCAGGGTGAGGTAGGTCAGTTCGCGCTCGGGGGAGCCCCCGGTGTTGCAGACGACGGCGAGTCTCTCCCCGCCCGCGCGCCCGCCCGGCCCGCCGATCTCCGACTGGATGGCGCTCGCCATGATCCCGAAGAACGGGTCGGCGATGTCGTTGACCAGGATGCCGACCAGGTCGGAGGTGGCGGCGGCGAGGGCGCTGGCGGGGCCGTTGAGGACGTAGTCGAGCTCGTCGACGGCCTTGAGCACCCGCTCGCGGGTGGACGCGGCCACCGGATAGTTCCCGTTCAGCACGCGCGACACCGTCGCGGGGGAGACCTGCGCGCGCGCCGCCACGTCCGCCAGGGTCACCGTCATGTCTCGTCCTCCGCCTCGCCGCCGTGCCGTCCGCCCCGTGTCGTACGCCGTCGTACACACCCACGCCCACACCGGTGGTTCCGACCAGACCTTACGGCCAATCCGTGCCGTTGTTCGCCCCCTCGAACAAGCCGGGGCCGGCGGCGGTCTTGTCCGCACGTCGTCCAGGGGCTAGCTTCGGACACGTAGAAAGCGCTTGCTGTCACGTTCACCAGTCCCGCCGCCCCTCCAGGGGCGCGTGGGGCGGGTGCGGCGTACGCGGCGCGCGGAACCGCGTACGAAGGGAACGACGTGACACGCAAGACGGTGCGCATCGCCATGAATGGTGTGACCGGACGCATGGGCTACCGCCAGCACCTCGTCCGCTCCATCCTGGCCCTGCGCGAGCAGGGCGGCCTCGACCTCGGCGACGGCACCGTGCTGTGGCCCGAGCCGGTGCTGATCGGCCGCCGCGAGCACGCCCTGAGGGCGCTCGCCGAGCGCCACGGCCTGGAGCACCTCTCCACCGACCTGGACGCGGTCCTCGCCGACGACACCGTCGACGTCTACTTCGACGCCCAGGTGACCTCCGCGCGCGAGGAGGCGATCAGGAAGGCGATCGCCGCCGGCAAGCACGTCTACACCGAGAAGCCCACCGCCACCGGTCTCGACGGCGCCCTGGAACTGGCCCGCCTGGCGAACGCGGCCGGCGTCCGGCACGGCGTCGTCCAGGACAAGCTGTTCCTCCCCGGCCTGCTCAAGCTGAAGCGCCTCGTCGACGGCGGCTTCTTCGGCCGGATCCTGTCCGTGCGGGGCGAGTTCGGGTACTGGGTCTTCGAGGGCGACTGGCAGGAGGCGCAGCGCCCGTCGTGGAACTACCGCGCGGAGGACGGCGGCGGCATCGTCGTCGACATGTTCCCGCACTGGGAGTACGTGCTCCACGAGCTGTTCGGCAGGGTGACGTCCGTGCAGGCCCTCACGGCCACCCACGTCCCGCAGCGCTGGGACGAGAACGGCAAGCCCTACGACGCCACCGCCGACGACGCCGCCTACGGCATCTTCGAGCTGGAGGGCGGCGCGATCGCCCAGATCAACTCCTCCTGGGCGGTGCGCGTCCACCGCGACGAACTGGTGGAGTTCCAGGTCGACGGCACCGAGGGCTCCGCGGTCGCCGGCCTGCGCAGCTGCCGCGTCCAGCACCGCTCCGCCACCCCCAAGCCCGTCTGGAACCCGGACGTCCCGGCCACCGAGGTGTTCCGCGACCAGTGGCAGGAGGTCCCGGACAACGGCGACTTCGACAACGGCTTCAAGGCGCAGTGGGAGCTGTTCCTGCGCCACGTCTACGCCGACGCCCCCTACCACTGGGACCTGCTGGCCGGCGCCCGCGGCGTCCAGCTCGCCGAACTGGGCCTGCGCTCCTCCGCCGAGGGCCGCCGCCTCGACGTCCCGGAGATCGCCCTGTGACCCTCCACCTCCCCGACGCGCACGGCGCCCTGCGCGCCTACGAACCCCGCACCGAGCCCCTCGCGCTCACCCCCGGCGCCCCCTTCACCTCCCGTACGGTCTTCTCGGCCGCGCACGTCGTCGCCGACCCGTACGCGGAAGTGTCCCCCGACTCACCGGCCGCCGTCGACTGGGACGCCACCCTCGCCTTCCGCCGCCACCTGTGGGCGCACGGGCTCGGGGTCGCCGAGGCGATGGACACCGCGCAGCGCGGCATGGGCCTGGACTGGGCGGGCGCGGCCGAGCTGATCCGCCGCTCCGCCGCCGAGGCGAGGGCGGCCGGCGGCCGCATCGCCTGCGGTGTCGGCACCGATCAGCTCCCCGGCGCCCCCGCGACCCTCGCCGAGGTCCGCGCGGCCTACGAGGAACAGCTCGCGGTCGTCGAGGAGTCGGGCGCGCAGGCCATCCTCATGGCGTCCCGCGCCCTCGCCGCCACCGCCCGCGGTCCCGAGGACTACCTGGAGACCTACGGCCACCTCCTCCGCCAGGCCGCCGAACCGGTGATCCTGCACTGGCTCGGTCCCATGTTCGACCCGGCGCTCGAGGGCTACTGGGGCTCGTCCGACCTGGACGCCGCCACGGACACCTTCCTCGACGTCATCGCCGCTCACCCCGACAAGGTCGACGGCATCAAGGTCTCCCTGCTCGACGCCCGGCGCGAGATCGACCTGCGCCGCCGCCTCCCGAAGGGCGTCCGCTGCTACACCGGCGACGACTTCAACTACCCCGAACTCATCGCGGGCGACGACCAGGGCTTCAGCCATGCCCTGCTCGGCATCTTCGACCCGCTCGGCCCGCTGGCCGCGGAGGCGGTCCGCGTCCTCGACACCGGCGACACGGACGGCTTCCGCGCCCTTCTCGACCCGACCGTGGAGCTGTCCCGCCACCTCTTCCAGGCGCCCACCCGCTTCTACAAGACCGGCGTGGTGTTCCTGGCCTGGCTCGCGGGCCACCAGAGCCACTTCGCGATGGTCGGCGGCCTCCAGTCCGCCCGCTCCCTGCCCCACCTGGCCCGCGCCTACGAACTCGCCGACCGCCTCGGCCTGTTCCCCGATCCGAAGCTGGCCGAGGACCGGATGAGGACCCTGCTGCACCTGTACGGAGTGACCCCGTGAGCGACCTCGACCTGACCCGCTTCAGCATCAACCAGATGACCGTCAAGCAGCTCACGCTCCCCGAACTGGCCACCGCCTGCCGTGAGCTGGGCGTCCCCGCGGTCGGCCTGTGGCGCGCGCCGGTCCAGGAGTACGGAGTGGAGGCGGCCGCCCGGCTCGTACGGGACGCGGGCCTGACGGTGACGACGCTGTGCCGGGGCGGCTTCCTCACGGCGGTCGACGCGGACGAGCGCGCGGCGGCCCTCGCGGACAACCGCCGCGCCGTCGACGAGGCGGCCACCCTCGGCACGGACACCCTCGTCCTGGTCTCCGGCGGCCTCCCGCCCGGCGCGAAGGACCTGAGGGCGGCCCGCGAACGCATCGCGGACGCGCTGACGGAACTCGCCCCCTACGCCGAGGACCACGGGGTGAAGCTCGCGATCGAGCCGCTGCACCCGATGTTCGCCTCCGACCGCTGCGTGGTGTCCACGCTCACCCAGGCCCTGGACCTCGCCGAACGCTTCCCGGCGCACCAGGTCGGCGTCACCGTGGACACGTACCACATCTGGTGGGACGACACGGCCCCCGAGGCGATCGCCCGCGCCGGCGTCCAGAACCGCATCCACACCTTCCAGCTCGCCGACTGGATCACCCCGCTTCCCGAGGGCGTCCTCAACGGCCGCGGCCAGATCGGCGACGGCGCGATCGACATGCGTCAATGGCAGGGGTACGTGGAGGCGGCCGGCTACACGGGCTCCATCGAGGTGGAGCTGTTCAACGAGGACCTGTGGGCCCGCGACGGCCGCGAACTCCTCGCGGAGACGGCACGGCGGTGGGCGGAGAACGTGGAGGTGTGAGGGGGCGCGCCGCGTCGTGAGGGGTGCGTGCGGGGCGCGCCGTCGTGGTCATCCGTCCGTGGTCGCCCCGGGCACTCCGGCCCGGAGGTGGGCGGACAGGTGGCGCAGAGTCACCAGTGCGCCGGGGTCCGAGCCGTCACCCAGCGGGTAGTGCAGGGCGGGTGCGGAGGCGGGGCCCAGAGGAACGGGACGAATGCCGACGGGCGGGCGGCGGGCGTGGGTGAGTCCGATGTCCCGCACGTCCCGTGCGCCGAGAGTGAAGGCGACGGGGACGGGCGGGGCCTGGAGGACAGGTGGCGTGGTGAGGTCGCGGGACGCCCGCCGTACCGAAACGAGCAGCGTCGTCAGACCGTGTCGCGTGACGAGGGCCTCGGCGAGCGGCGCGATCGCGTCCAGGGGCGGTTCCTCGTCCTTGCCGTAGCCGATGTGCAGGGTCACGTCCTGTTCGACTCCGGCGGTCGTGCGGGTGACCCGGATCCAGCCCAGCGCGGGACGGTCGGGACGGCCCGTCACGAGAAGGTGGGTCGGCTCGGGAGCCCGGCCGCGGGCCAGGTCGGTGAGACGACCCGGTGACCAGGGCAGGTTGACGGGCTCCGCGGTTCCCCACCCGGCAGGCGGGGATCCGGTGAGCGTGCGCCAGGCGGCTTCGACGCCTTCACCCAGGACGACGTCCTCGTTCGCGGGGACGGCCGTGCGGAAGGCCACCACGAGTTGCCGCTCGTCCGTCGGGGAGGTCCGTGTGAAGGCATCCGCGACCGTGGAGGTGCCGTCCGCGGAGAGAGCGGGTGCGAACGTGCCGTTCTGCCAGCGCAGCACCGCCCCTGACAGGCCGTCGTAGTAGCCCTGGTCCGCGTCCTGCACGACCCAGCGGTTCGGGACGTGGAGGAGGGTCGCACGGGCCGCTGCGCTGACCCGTACGTGCGGAGGGGTGACGATCTGGAGGGCGCGTTCCGACCGGGCGGTGCCCCGCAGTACGTCGGAGAGCCAGGTGGACAGGGCCAGAACGGGGCGGTCGGCGAGGACGACGGACGTGCTTCCGGTGAGGACGTCCACAACCGGCTGTCCGTCGTCCGGCGCCGCGGTGGCGGGCACCTCCACGACCTCGGTGCGAGCGGCCTGCTCGGGCCATGTGCTGCCGCCCAGGAGCAGCGCGAGGCGTCCGCACACGGACTCCGCGAGAGGCCCTGCCTGGGGGACGGCACCGGACGCCCGGACCTCGGTCCACCAGAACGGCACCGGCACGTCCCGCCCCAGCAGGCGTTCCGCCTCCCCCGCGACCTGGACCAGCAAAGGCGCCTCGACCGACACGAGGGGCCTGCCGTCGGGGGAGCACAGACGGAGCACGCCGCCCTCCGCGTCCGCCGTCACGGTCGTCTGCGGTCCGCCCGCGTAGAGACCCGCGAGAAGAGACCAGGCGTTCGGCATCTTCGGGGTGAGGGCGATCACGTCCTTGGTCACGGCGTCTCCTCCCCGGCTCCGGTCAGAGCCGTCTGGATGAGCTGATGGCGGCGGCCGCGGCGGACCAGGGTGCCGCGGCCGGGCGGTTGCTGCGTGGCGTACAGGCCGGGGAAGAGCTGGCCTTCGGACCGGTCCCCGGTCATCACCAGAGCGGTGCCGCCTGTCTCCCGCAAGGTGGTGAGCAGCGGCTCGTACAGCGCGCGGGAGGCACCCGCGGCGCGCCGGGTCAGGACGAAGTGCAGCCCTATGTCCTGGGCGGAGGAGACGTAGGGCAGGAAGGGGGAGAGCGGCTGCTGTCCCGCGGTGGTGAGGATGTCGTAGTCGTCGACGAGGATCACGATCCGGGGTCCCTGAAAGGCGGGCTCGCCCGTCTCGGGGGCGTCCGGGTCGGCGGTCTCCGGCATCCGCTTCTGCAGTTCACCGGCGATGCCGGTGGAAAGCGCCGCGGCCAGCGTGGCGTTGTGGGCGTAGCCGCCCCGGTAGGGCTCGGGGACGACTCCGCGCAGTCCGCGACGAGGGTCGAACACCCCGAACACAAGTTCCTCGTCCGAGTAGCGGTCGACCAGTCCGGAGACGATCAGCTTCAGCAGGTTCGTCTTGCCGCATTCGTTGTCCCCGAGCACCATCAGGTGCTGGTCGCTCCCGAAGAGGTCCAGGAGAACGGGCGCGAGCGCGTCCTGATCGAGTCCGAGAGGTATGCGCGCCGGTTCCGCCACGGGCGACGGGAGCCGGGTCGCCGGCAGCCGTGCGGGCAGCACACGCACCGGGGCGGCGGGTTCCCCGTGCCAGTTGGCACGGACGGCCCGGCACGCCTCATCGAGGGCCGGGCCCAGATCACCGGTGGCGGGCGAGCCGTCCAGCCGGGGCAGGGCGGCCTGGGCGAACAGCTTGCCGTCGGTCAGTACCCGTCCGGGCACGTCCGGCGAGAGCGTCTGGGAGAGCTTGCGGTCGACGGAGGAGTCGGCGGAATCGTTCAGCCGGAGCTCCACGCGGGTCCCGAAGAGCGACTGGGCGGCGATACGCACGTCGTTCCAGCGGAGCATGCCGGCCACCACGTGGATGCCGTACCCGCCACCCCGCTTCAGCAGGTCCGCGACCGGCTCGTCGAGGTCGGCGAAGTCGTCGCGCAGGGCCCCGAACCCGTCGACGACGAGGACGACGTCCGTGGAGCCGAGCTGAGGCAGCTTTCCCTGGGCGCGGAGGCCGCGGAGCTGGTCGACGGAGTCGATGCCGTGCTCGCGGAAGACGGTTTCGCGCTCGTCGAGCATGGCGCGTACCTCGGCGACCGTGCGGGCGGCGCGTTCGCGGTCGGCCCGGCCCGCGACACCGCCGACGTGGGGCAGGCCCGCCAGCGCCGACAGCCCCCCGCCGACCAGATCCAGTCCGTACACCGCCACGTCACGCGGGGTGTGGGTGACCGCCAGGCTCAGCACCAGGGTGCGGAGGAGCGTGGTCTTGCCGGACTGAGGGCCACCGATCACCGCCACATGACCGCCGGCCGTGGTCAGATCCAGCACCCACTGCCCCTGCCACTGCCGGGCGGGATCGTCCAGCACGCCGAGCGGCACCCGCATCCCGGCCGTGGCACGCGCCACATGCAGCCCGCGTTCGGAGACTTGCGTCGGGCCGGCGGCCGCGTCCAGGGTGACGGCGTCCGGCAGGGGCGGCAGCCAGATGCGGCGCACGGCGGGTGCGGCGTCGGTGAGCCGGTCGACCATGAGGGACAGCACGGTCGGGCCGGTTTCCTTGCGGGCGGTGGCGGGCTCCTCCTCGCGCTCCTCCGCCCGCTCCTGCGTGTTGAAGACCGGGTAGGGAAGGACGAGCGGCTCGTCGGGCCGCTGTTCCAGCGCGGCCGGGCCGTGGTGGGCGCCGGAGACGTACCCGGCCTTGAACCGCTCGTAGGTCGAGGTGTCCACCTTCAGGTAGCCGAAACCGGGCAGGGGCGGGAGATGGAAGGCGTCCGTCGTGTCGAGGACGGTGCGGGACTCGTCGGCGGAGAAGGTGCGCAGGCCGAGCCGGTACGACAGGTAGGTGTCCAGGCCCTTGAGCTTGCCGCTCTCGATGCGCTGGCTGGACAGCAGCAGATGCACCCCGATGGACCGGCCGATGCGTCCGACGGACAGGAACAGGTCGATGAAGTCCGGCTTCGCTGTCAGCAGTTCGCCGAACTCGTCGATGACGACGAACAGGTGGGGGAGCGGTTCGAGATCGGGCCTGGTCGTGGCGCGCAGCTCGGCGTAGTGACCGATGTCCGGCACGTTGCCGGCGTCCTTCAGGACCTGCTGGCGGCGCTTGACCTCCCCGGCGAGGCTGGTGTGGACGCGTTCGACGAGCCCGGCCTGGTTCTCAAGGTTCGTGATCATCCCCGCTGTGTGCGGGAGTCCGGCGAACGGGGCGAAGGTGGCGCCGCCCTTGTAGTCGACCAGGACCAGCGCCAGGTCCTCGGGCGGGTGCGTGGCCGCCAGGGCGAGGACCAGGGTGCGCAGCAACTCGCTCTTGCCCGAACCGGTCGCGCCCACACACAGGCCGTGCGGGCCCATGCCGAGCTGGGAGGACTCCTTCAGGTCCAGCAGCACCGGTTCGTGGCGGTCCGTGAGACCGATCGGCACGCGCAGGAAGTCCCGTTCGGTGCGTGGCTTCCACAGGACGGACAGGTCGAGGTCGGAGGGGTCCGTGATGCCGAGAAGCAGAGGGAAGTCGACCGGCCCGGTGACAGGACTGCCTTCGGCGACGGACTCGGGGGACAGCCGCAACGGGGCGAGCATCCGCGCCACGCCCTCGGCGAAGGAGGGGGCGACCGGGTCGACGGTGCCCTCCGCGACGGCGCTTCCCAGCCCGTCGGCGGACGGTTCGGTGGCGACGGTCGCGCGCAGGTTCTCCACGGTCACACGATCACCGTGCACGGTGATCCGCACCGAGACCTCGTCCGGCTCGTGCACCTGCTCCTCCAGCAGATGCACCACGGTGACCCCCATGTCCGCCGGCCCCACCGCCGAGTCCGGGCGGGGCAGTTCGACGGCCGGTTCGCCGTGGCCGTCGACGATCACCAGCATCCGGGACGCGAGCCGCAGCGCGTTCCGGTCCGCCAGACCGCGCCGCACCTCTGCCGCATAGACGGCCCTTCGCCCCAGCTCGTGCCGCAGACCTCCCGCGAGCTGCCGTGGATCGGGTGCGATGCGCCGTGCGGGCACCGGGCCGTCGTGGGCCCCCGGATCCAGCACATGCGGCAGCCACTTCGCCCACTCCCAGTCGGCCTGCCGCTCGCCGGGGACGGCCAGGGCGAGCGCGACGTCGTCGGGCGCATGCGTCACCGCCGTCTGCACCAGCAGCGCCCGCGCCACCTTCAGCACGTCCTCCCTGGACCCGATGACGCTGACGTCGGCGGCCCGGTCCAACGGAACGGTCACCGGCATGTCGGTGACCGTGGAGAAGCGGCGCTGCAGTGCGCGGGCCTCGTTCAGCATGAACGGGTCCGGGGGTGTCAGCACCCCTCCGCTGCCGCTCTGCTGGATCACCGGTCCCTGTACCGGTACGTCACCCAGGCCGACGCGCACCCGCAGGAAATCAGAGTCCTGACGGCGTCGCTCCCACAGCCGGGCCGGGTCGCGCACGACGTCGTACAGCGCGTCCGGCGACGGGTTCAGCTCGCGCTCCGCGTCCCTCAGCCTCTGTTCAGCGCTGCCGAGTTCCTCGCGCATCTCCTCCAGATACTCGAGGTATCGCTCACGCTGCGTGCGCCGGGTCCGCTGGGCCTTGCCGCGCTGCGAGAGGAACAGCGCGACGGCCCCGATCAGGGCGAAGACGAGCACGACGGCACCCACCACCGCGAACCGGCTGTTGCGGATCACGGTCATCATGATCACCGAGCCCATGACTCCGGCCATCGGCAGCAGGGCCGTGGCCGCGTTGCCGATCTTTCCGTCCGGGAGGTTGGGCGGGGCCTCGACCTGGCGTGGCTCGACCGGCTCGGCGGGACGGGTACTGCGAGCGGGCCGGTGGACGATGCTCAGGGTCACGGGCGGACTCCTCCGGAGCGGGTCGTGACGGAAGAGGAACGGGGTTCGGCGGCGGAAGGAAAGAACGCCCTGCCGGGAAGCGGAAGGGTCCCGGGCGTTTCGGTGCGCATGGTCGGACCGGTGCTCAACGCACCCTCACCGCACGCCCCATCACCTCGGCGGTGAGACGCAGGACGGCCTCCTGCGTCGTAAGCGCCAGAAGGTCGGTGCGGATGGGACCACCTCCGGCCAGATGCCGGTCGTACGGCACGGTGACGACGGTGACACCGGCTTCCTTGAGATGCCCCACGGCGGCCTTGTCGTCCAGCACCATGTCGGGACTGCCGGCGACCAGCGCCACGACGGTCGTCGCCAGGGCGGAGTGCGGCAGCCTGGCCAGCCAGTCCAGGACCTGCCGCGTGGCGCCCACACCCTCCGCGGTGGTCGGCGCGACCACCACCCGGGCATGCGCGGTGTCCATGGCCGTGCGGGCCACCTCGCCGGGCAGCGTCTCGCAGTCGACCACGGTGACGGCGAAATAGCGGCGCAGCGCCAGCGTCACCTTGCGGTACGACATCACGTCCAGGGGCGCGCCGACCTGGCCCCGGCCGGCCGGCAGCAGCCAGCCGCCGTCCGACACCGGCACCAGATACCCGGTCACGTCGGTCAGCTGCATGGAAGGGTGCAGGACGGGCGCGAGGTCGGCGCACGTCCACCGCACGGACTCGGCACCCATCCGAACCGGCAGGGTGCCGAGCGCGGCGTCCGCCTCCAGGGTGAGCACCGGGTCGTGCCGGTAGTGATTCAGCGTGCGCCCGAGCAGTGCGGTGACGGTGGACTTGCCGACCCCGCCACGGATCGAGGTGACGGCCACGACCCGGCCCGTGGTGACCGGCTGCTGCACCTCACGGGCGATCCTGGTCCGCTCGGCGACGTCCTGCGCCACCGACGAGGTGAGCTTGCGCAGCGCCCGCCCCGTCCGCCGGCTCACCGAGTCGCCGTGCAGGGGACGCCCCAGGGCCAGCAACAGGCGGGGGTCGAGGGTGGGGGCCGACTCGGGAGCGGGAGCCGTGGGGAGGTGCGGGCCGGACACGGGACCCGGAGACGGTGCGGGCCGCCTCGGAACAGGCTCCGGGGCATGGCGTGAGCCGGGTACCGGGTGCGCGGGACTGTCCGGTACGGCCGGTGCCTCGGGCTCGGTCGCGCCCTCGGTGCCGGTGGGCGTGGAGGGCGCGGGGTGGACCAGCCGCAGCGAGGGCTCACCGGGCGGAGCGGTGTCGCGTGGCCGGACGGGGCCGGTCCCGGCCGTGTCCCGGCCGCCTTCTCCGGCGCTGCCGAGCTCACGCAGGACGTCCTGCTGCCAGTCACCGCCGGCGTCGTGCGACTGCGGCTGCTCCCGCTGCGTCATGCGCCGCCCTCCTAAGCGAAGGTGTCGAGCAGTCGCCCGTACACACCGAACACGCCGACGAGCAGGGGGAGAAGTGCCAGGACGCCCACCGACTCGAGCAGGTCCCCGGCCCTCCGCAGCCGCACCCGCACATGCTCGGCCGGCTGGACGGCGAGGACCACGAGAGCCAGCAGCGCCAGCAGGACGAGAACCGACAGTGGCGCCGCGGCAGGGGCATGGTCCGCCCACACCGCCAGCAGCCGTACGCCGACGCCGATGCCGGCGATCAGCAGGACGACCACCTCGGCGATCAGAGGGAAGGCACGGGCGCGCAGGGGCAGGACCACCGCGACGACCGCGGCCAGCGGCACCGTCCACACGGAGGGGGAACGCAGCGCGAGCACGGCGGCCACCACGGCGGACGTGGCCACGGTGACCGTGGCCAGCACCAGCCCGCGGTGGGCGGCGGCAAGGGCGGTGGACACATGGTGGCGGCTGACGGACATACCGCCGGCACGCCGGTCGTCGAGACCGGTGAGCCCGGACGCCGCCAGCGCGAGTCGTGGCAGGACCCCCAACGCCACGACACAGACGACGGCCAGCACAGCACCGACCCGCGCCTGTTGCTCCGCCGTGCCGGCACCGGACTGCACGGCGACGGCGGCCTCCCAGACGGCCGTCGTGACGGCCACCGCGCCGGCTCCGACCGTCCCGCCTCGCCCCAGCGGGGTGAACAGGCCCAGCAGGAGCAGCGTCGCCACCGTCACGGCGGCCACCGCGGTGAGCCGCACCGCGCCGGTCGAGGACCCCGTGAGGGTGTCGGCCAGGCTCCACGCACCGAGCACGCCGAGCGCCCCGCCGGCGCTCAGAAGGGCGGTCGCGAGACCGTGCCGGCGTGCCCGGCCCAGAACCGCTCCCGCGGCCGCGGCCACGCCGGCCACGGCGAGCAGGGCTCCCGCGACGGCCGAACGGTCGTAGTGCGCACGTGCGAACAGGGCGGCGACGACCAGCAGGGCAACGCTCGCGAGACCCGCCGTCGTCCGCCGGGCGGACGGTCCCCACACCCATGTCCGGTGGCCCAGGTCCCGGGCCACCTCGTCGCTGACGTCATGGACGACGGGGGCGGGCGGGGCGTCCTCGGCACGGACGAGACGCAGGACGGCGCCGTCGCGCACGCCCGCCGACTCGAGGGTGCTGTCGTGGTCGAGCGCGGAGCCGTCCACCGTGACGAGATGACGGGACGCGGGCCGCCCGTTCACGCGGTCGTCCAGCAGCCGCATGATCTCCGGCAGCAGGATGCCGACCGGCTCCCGCGCGGGCAGCACCAGATCGACTCGGCGTCGCTCACCGACGAGCGTGACCCGGCTCAATATCGCCGGACCACCGGCTGTCTCCCTGCTCAGAGCCCCCACAGACATCACGTTCGCGAACCTATCACCGGCTTGTATGACTACTGGAGGGAGTGGGGCCGCCGCCGGAGTAGGGGTCCTGCCCCATCAGCCGGTGTGACACGAACGACCACCCGACGCAGCCCGCGCACAGCACAGCCGCGATCACCATCCCGGCGATCACCCTGCCCACCCGCTCGTCCAGGGTCCGCCGCTGCCGCTGCGTCCCGAACACCAGGGCGTCCCGAAGCCGCCGCCGGCGCACGGCGACGGACTCGAGAAGCTGGCTGTCGTAATCCTGAGCGGTCATGGTGCCGCGTCACCTCGTGTCACGTGGGGAACTCGCCGAGCCAGCTGCGCTTGAGCAGGTGCTCGGGGAGGTATTCGGACTCGACTTCGATGGGCCGCCCGGCGTCGTATGCGAGGCAGGTGAGGGCGAGGAGGGCAAGCGGGACATCTCCGTCTGCGGTCTCCTGGCGTTCCTCGTTCGCCGTCCAGTACTCACGGTGCAGTTCGAGGGACTGCACCAGCGTTTCGTTGAACTTGTCCGCATCTCGGCTGAGGAAGCGGAAGAAGAGATTGACCGGCGGGTAGAGCACCTTGAGTGCCGTCTCGCGGTCCATGAACCGCATCCGCTCGGGGGCGGTTCCCTCGAATGCGGCAGTGAGCTTCTCACCGAGACCGGGGCGTTCCAGCCAGTAGGTCTGCAGCGTATCGACCCAGTCGTAGATGTACTCCTCGAAAACGGCGCCGGAGGCACGCAGGGTGTCGACGGACACCTGGCACAGCTGGGTCATACGGGTCTGATCCCGGCAGATCACCGCGAGCCAAAAGGCATCGAGCCATGTGCCGGCGTCCGTGAAATCAGTGACGCCGACGGCAGGGATCGTCCGCGTCTTGTGCGCGATGACGCACTCGACGGTGGACCCTGCGGGAGCGGTGGCAGAGGCGAACAGGGCCGATCCGACCTGCATCGCCATGACCCAGGCCTCCCAGGTTTCCAGCTTCTCAGCGGTGGGATCGAGGGAACATTGAAGCTTGGCCGTGTGCACGGCAGTGTCGAAGGTCCTTCCGAGACCTTGAGGTCGCTCCTCGAGGCGCTCGATGTCCTTGAGTGTGTCCTCGTTGTACTCCTGCCTGAGATCGTCCGGGTTCGGGTGGCCGATTGCCTCGGCGGGTCGGGAGACGCGGATCGGCATGGACGGCTTTCTCATTTCGTGAGGTTGAACGACTTCATCTGGTATCCAGCGTATTGGGGGCCGTCGAAGTCAGCTTTGACGAGGATGTAATCGACCTTCCCTGCGTCGAGGGCGGCTTCCAGATCACGCGCCAGGGCCCGCTCGGCCCTGGCCTGCTCCAGAAGACCAGCCTTCTTCTGCTTCGCGGCTCGCTTCTCCATCTCTTTCAGGATGGTTTCGAAGTACTCCCGCGTCCCCTGCGTCACCAGTCGCCCGCTATGTCCCTTACGTACACCAAGCACGGCCTTGGTCGACCCCTTGGCCTCCACCACGACGTACCGTCCGTCGGGTGTCCTGTAGACCTGGTCGAACCGGTTGTTCCCGAAGGCGCCGTCGTCCAGGCGTACCGCACCGGGGTAATGCTCGGGGACCGCATGCCGCTCGGCGGCGTACTCGCCCAGAAGCTCGCTCTGCCGGTTCGCGTCGCCGTGGAGGGGTGAGTGCGTCTCGTCGGCCAGATCCCTCGCTGCCGCCAGTTCGTCCGTGGGGTTGGCGGCGTAGGCCTTCTCCGCGGCGGCGAGGGCCTTCTCGGCTGCCTTGTCCGCCTTGACGGCCGCATCTCGCCGGGCGGCCTGTTCGTCGAGGTGACGCAGGGTGTCGTCGGGAACGCCCGACCGCGTGCCCACGACGGGGTCCTCGTGGACGTAGTGCTCCTTGATGGCCGGCGGCATGTCGGTCTTGGCGATCCACTCGGGCGGCGCGAAGGGATTGCGGGTCAGCTGGGGCACGGCTTGGCCGTAACCGCCCTCGGCGGACGTGGAGCGCCGGTACCCGTTCTCGCGGTAGTGGTCCTTGAACCACTGGGGGTCGGTGTTGGCCCGCTCGATCTGCTGGCGCATGATCTCGCGCTCGACGTCCAGGGGGTCGCGACTGGCGGAAGGGGAGCCGTTCGAGCCGTCTCCGCCCCCGTGGCCGCCACCCGCCCCGCCGTGCTGGGCCTGGACCCGCCCGCCGTCGGCCGCGTCACCGCCCGCGTGTCCGTCGCGGCCAGAGGAGTGGCCCCCGGTGTCATGTGCCGGCACGGTGTCCGAGCCGCGGGCCCCCGCGTGCTCACCGACGTGAGCGGTCGGCGGCGTGTGTCCGCCGCCCCGAGCAGTAGCGTCGCCGACTGCGTGGACGCCCGCCCGCTCACTCGCGCCGACCAGCGCACCCTCCTCGTGCGGCAGGCTCCGCTCCAGCAGCTCCCGGTCCGCCGCCGACAGTTCCACCTTCGCCGGCGCCGCCGTCCCGTCCGCGCGGACGACCGTGCCGTCGTCCAGGTTGAGCCGGGTGCCGTCCGGCCACTCCACGACGTTGTCATGGATGACCGGCGTGTCGTCGGTGACCCGGACCACGGTGCCGTCCGGCTGGACCCGCCCCGCGCCGGAGGCCAGGTCGGCGTACGCTCCGGCGTTCACGGTGCGCAGGTTGGCGAAGAGGTCGGACACCTTGACGGTGCCGAACTTCGCGGCCTTGCCGAGATACGTCATCGGGTCGACCAGACGCGCCGTCCTGCCGAGGGCGCCGACCGTGCGGGCCACCGCTCCGCCCTTGGCCGCCGCCCCGGCCCCTCCGGTGAACACCGTCGTCAGCACGTTGAAGGTGACGGCGCCGCCGGCCCGGGCGGGGTTGTCGCCCCACTGGTCCCAGGCGACCAGCGCCTTGCCCGCCTCCTTCACCGTGTTACGGGAATCGCGCAGATAGGACGGCAGCTTGTCCTCGGGCATCGTCCAGTACGCGATGCCGACGACCGGTACCGCGGTGATGACCAGGCCGGTGGCCAGCTTGCCGAGCCCCTTCCAGGCCTCGCCCGCGGCGTCCCAGCCGTCCACCCCGACGAGAGTGCCGAGACCACGGATCGTCCCCCACACCCCGTCGACCACGAACCCCTTGCCGAACTCCAGCAGTTGGTGACCCAGCCAGTCCAGCCCGTGCCGCTCCTTCTCCACCGTGCTGCCCCAGGGCAGTTCCTGCGACTGGTTCAGCATGTCGGCGGTGAAACCGTAGGTGGTGGTCCCCTTCTTCAGCAGCCGCTTTTCCGCGCCGTCCTCGAGGATCAACGTCGAACCGCCCACCAGCGCGGTGATCTTGTTGTGGCAGGTGATCTCCGCCTGCCAGAAGGCGGCCGTGGTGGCGTTGACGTCGTGTATCAGGTCGTTGTTGAGCTGGACGTTGTCCTCGTCCTCGCGCCAGTCGTCGTCCCCGGCGATCTGCTGCCGGAAGGTCTCCGCCCGCTGTTTGAGGCTTCTCAGCTTGGCGACGAGCGGCTGGACCTCCGCCTCGTAGGTGCCGAGGGCCGCCGCGACCTGCTCCAGGTCGTCGGCGAACTCGTCCGACTTGGTGGCGACGGGCGCCGTCGTCGCGAACAGCTGCTCCGCCTCCGGAGCCGAGTAGCACGCCGACAACCCCTGGAAGCGCGTGTGCACGTCCGAGCCGGACTGGCGGAAGGTGAGGGCATCAGCCGTCAGCAGCATCGTGTCGATGCCGAGTTGCTCGAGGTCCCCCGTGAACTGCGGGATGTTCTGCGGGTCGATGGGGCTGGTGCTCACCGGCCCCCCTGCTGTCCGTCCACGCCCGGCAGGTCGATCTTCGGCTCCTTGAGAGCGTTCGCCTGCGCCTGCGCCGCCATCTCGAGGTCACCTCGGACGTACGCGTTGGTCGCGGTGGCCGCGCCGTCGAGCGAGTTCGAGGTGCGCACCGCGATGTACTTCAGCCTCTTCGCATGGGCGTTGAAGAACTCGGCGAGCGCCGAACCGACCGGTCCCTGTACTCCGCTCTTCTCCACACCGCCCTGCTGAATCGTTCCCGCGGAAGCGGCCGCGCTCGGCAGGTTCTCCTGAAGCGCCTCGCCGATCGTGCCCAGGCTCTCGGCTGCCTTCGCCGTTTCCGTGAGGACGTGCTGCACTCCGGACGGCGAGATGTCCCACCCCGTCATGATTCCCCGTGCTCCCCTGTGCCGTTGTCCCGTCGTCGCGCCACGGACGCCACGCGCGTCAGCCGATGTTGTCGACCGCTGCCCGAGCCTTCGCCATCGTCGCCTGCGCCGTCCCGTCGTTGTCCTCGAGGGTCGTGCGCAGAAGCTGGATGATGCTGCGCACCTCGTTGGCCGCACGGTTCCAGCGCTGTTCCTTGCCGTGGTACTCCTCGGAGACGCCATCGGCCTGGAAGTCGGCCATGGCGGCCTTCACGGCCTTGTCGCGGTCGGCGAGCACAAGCTCCAGCTGCCCGATGATGCCTTGCAGACCGCCCTGCACCTCGCTCGAGGCGCCGGTGTCGTAGGAGCGGCGGTCCTGGTTCTGGGCCATGATCTTCCCCTGTCGTTGCGCGAGCGGTGTTCTGGCGGCGGGTCAGCGTGCGCCGAAGCGGGCCGCGTCGAAGTTGGCGGCGCCCATGTTCTTGTGGGCGTTGTCCTGCTGTTCGCTCTCACCGGTGGTGAACGCGGTGTCCATGCCGCCCTGTCCTTCGAGGATCGCGCTCAGGGACTCGTTGAGCGCGGCCGTGATCTCGTCGGCGCGCAGCTTGAAGGAGTCGAAGGCGACCTTGCCCGAGCCGTTGAACTTGCCCTCCAGGGGCTGGGCCGCCTGGATGAGCCGGCGAATGAGCACACCCAGGTCGGTGCTCGACCCCATCGTGTTCTTGCCGAGATCCGACAGGGTCGTGGACCCCATGTCGAACTTCACGTGTGTCACCCCCGTGCGTCACATACATCTCAGACCTGATCGAACATGTTGTCGCACACCGCGTTGCGCGCGCAACGCAGAACATCACCGTGTGACACGATCCGGACACGGCAGCGGCTTTCCGAGGGCAGCGCGGTCCGCCCGCTTCGACAGCCGGAAGAAAAACTCCCCACCCGTACAACCC
>MUNG01000272.1:241-7618 GCA_002154585.1 Streptomyces pseudogriseolus | reverse complement strand
CGTCGCGTCGATCAGCACCGCCAGCGTCAGCCCCAGACCGATCTGGAGGATGGGCGAGAACCCGCCCGTCATGAACGCCGCGAACACCACCGCCAGCAGCAGCGCCGCGCAGGTGACCACCCGGCCCGAGCGGCTCAGCCCCGTCACCACGGCCTCCCCGTCGTCACCGGAGCGCAGCCGCGCCTCCCGCATCCGGGCCAGGATGAACAGCTCGTAGTCCATGGCCAGTCCGAACGCGATCGCGATGATCAGCGGCGGCGCGGTGAGGCTCAGCGCGCCCAGGCCCTCCGCGCCCAGCAGCCCGGCGAGATGGCCGTCCTGGAAGACCCACACCACCACACCCAGCGCGGCGGCCAGGCTGAGCAGCGTGGTGACGACGGTGCGCAGCGGCAGCAGCACCGAGCCGGTGAACGCGAACAGCAGCACCACGATGCCGGCCAGCACGGTCAGGGCCGCCCACGGCGCCCGCTCCGCCAGCACCTGACGGAAGTCGACCAGCCGGGCCGCCGTGCCGGTCACCTCGACCGGCGCGTCACCGCGTGCCTCCCGCACCCGCTCCACCAGCGCGGTCGCCTCCGCGCCGTCCGCCTCGCCGGGCGGCCGGAGCTCGATCACCGCGCCGCCGTCCGGCAGCCGACGGGTCTCGGCGTCCGGCGCCAGCGCCCGGAGCCGGTCCGTCGTCGCGGCGTCCGTGCCCGGCCGGACGGCCACCACGACCGGGGAGACACCGGTGCCCGGCGGGAAGTGGGCGGCGACGGTGTCCTGGAGCTGCCGCGCCTCGCTGTCCGCGGGCAGCTGCCGCGCGTCCCCGACGGCGATGCTCATCCCGGACACGGGCAGGGCCAGCACCAGCAACAGCGGCGCCACCACGGCGAGGACGGCCACCTTGCGCCGGGCCGCGAAGCGGGCGACGCGGGCGAAGAACCGGCCCTCCTCCTCGCCGTCCTCGGGCGTCTTCGCCGGCGGGATGCGCCCGCCGAACCGCGCGAGCAGCGCCGGCAGCAGCGTCAGGGCGGCCAGCATGTCGATGACGACCACCGCCGCCACCGCGAGCCCGATGCTGCGCAGGAACACGCTGGGGAACACCAGCAGCCCGGTCAGGCTGACGGCGACGGTCAGCCCCGAGAACGCCACCGTCCGCCCGGCCGCCGCCACCGTGCGGTGCACCGCCTCCACGACGTCCCCGGTGTGCCGGCGCTCCTCACGGAACCGCACCAGCATCAACAGGGCGTAGTCCACGGCCAGTCCGAGGCCGAGCATCGTCGTCACCTGGATCGCGTACACCGAGATGTCGGTGACCTCGCTGAACAGGAACAGCGCCAGGAACGCCCCCGCGATGCCGCCGACCGCGACGACCAGCGGCAGCAGCGCCGACCGCAGCCCGCCGAACACCACCAGCAGCAGCGCCAGCACCACCGGCAGGGAGATCAACTCGGCGTTCTTCACGTCCTCCTGGGCCCGCTCGCCCATCTGGAGTCCCAGCAGCGGGCCCCCGCTCACATGGACGTCCGGCGCATCGATCTCCCGGATCCGCTCGGCCGCCGCTTCGAGCGTGCGCTCCTCCGCGTCGTCCTCGAGGCCTGCCTCCAGAGTGACGGGCACGATCAGCGCCCGTCCGTCCTCGGCGATCATCCCGGGTGTGACGTACGGGTCGGGCACGGCGGCGACCCCGGCGACCTCGCGCACGTCGGCCACGGCCCGCTCGACCTCCGCGCGCAGACCGGGCTCCGAGACGGGCGTGCCGGCCACCACCCCGGTGATCGAGGACCCCGCAGGGTCCAGCTCGTCGAGGTACTGCGCGGCCGACTCCGACTCGGTGCCGGGCACTTCGGGCACGTTGTCGGACAGGCGCGCGAAGACCCCCGTCCCGAGGCCGAAGCCCAGCAGCAGGAAAAGCCCCCACAGGAGCATCACGGTCAGTGGACGGCGGGTGGCCGTCCGGGCGAGTGCGGTGAGCACGGTCCCCTCCCGGCGTTGACGGTTCGTCGACGCCCTCAGAGTCGTGCCTCCGGGCGCCCCGGCGGATCGCCGGGAGGAGCGGTTCACGCCGGTTCCGTCCCTCGCCCGTACGGGGGAGACGACCCGCCGGCTCACTCCTCAGAGGGATCCCGGGGTGACCAGACCGGACTCGTACGCGCGGATCACCGCCTGCACCCGGTCCCGGAGACCGAGCTTGGACAGCACGTTGCTCACATGCGTCTTGACGGTGTGCTCGCTGACGAACAGGGTGCGGGCGATCTCCGCGTTGGACAGGCCGCGCGCCACCAGCCGCAGCGTCTCCACCTCGCGGGCGGTGAGCGCGTCCAGGCTCGGCGGGGGAGGGCCGTCGACGCCGGCCGGCCGCTCCCGGCGGCGCTTCACCAGGTCCGCGACCAGCCGCCGGGTCACCGTCGGCGCGAGCAGCGACTCGCCGGCCGCGACCACCCGCACCGCGTGCACCAGGTCGTCGCGGCGCACGTCCTTCAGCAGGAAGCCGCTGGCGCCCGCGTACAGGGCCTCGTACACGTACTCGTCGAGGTCGAACGTGGTCAGCACCAGCACGTCCGCGAGGTTCTCCCCGGCCACCGTCCGGGTCGCCGACACCCCGTCCAGGCGCGGCATCTGCACGTCCATCAGCACCAGATCGGGCCGCAGCTCACGGGCGAGCTCGACCGCCCGCTCGCCGTCCTCCGCCTCGCCCACCACCTCGATGTCCGGCGCGCTGCGCAGGATCAGCACCAGTCCCGCACGGACGGCGGACTGGTCCTCGGCCACCAGGACGCGGATCATCAGGCTTCTCCCAGTTCGACATCGGTGACGGGAAGGGTGGCACGCACCACCCACCGCTTGCCCTCCAGGCCGCTCTCCGGGCCGGCCTCGAAGGAACCCTCCAGCAGGGCGGCCCGCTCCCGCATCCCCACGAGACCGGCGCCCGACCCCGGCGCGCGCGGGCCGTCGCGGTCGCCGTAGGGGCTGGTCACCCGGATCTCCAGGGCCTCGGGCGAGCGGCGCAGACACACGGTCACCGGTCCCGGCGAGGCGTGCTTGAGCGCGTTGGTCAGCGACTCCTGCACGATCCTGTACGCGGCCAGCTCCACCGGCGCGGGCACCGTGCCGTGCTCGGCGTCCAGGGTGACGTCGAGACCGTTGGCGCGGGCGCCCTCCACCAGCGTGCCCAGGCCGTCGAGCGTGGGGGTCGCGGACGGCTCACGGTCGTCGGCGCCGTCGCGCAGGATGCCGATGAGCCGCCGCATTTCGGCCAGTCCCTGCACGCTGTTCTCCCGGATCACCGTCAGCGCCTCACGGGAGGTGCCGGGATCGTCCAGGGAGAGGGCGGCGGTGGAGTGGATGGCGATCGCGGAGAGGTGGTTGGCGACCATGTCGTGCAACTCCCGTGCCATGCGCGAGCGTTCCGCGGTGACCGCCTGGACCCGGTCCATCTCCGCGAGCAGCGCGGTCTGTTCGGCCTGGAGACGGGCGGCGTCGGCGGCGTCGCGGTGGTTGCGCACGATCAGCCCGGTCGACGCGGGCGCGAAGGTCACCGCGCCGACCACCAGACCGACCAGCAGCGCCTCCGGCACCCGCCAGGCGGCGTACGGCACCAGCATCCCGGCCAGCGTGAGCACCCCGGTGACCCACGGCAGCCGGCGGGCGGTCGCGGGGGTGCCGTAGACCACGGCGGCGTACATCAGGTCGGTGTACATCACGATCGTCGCGATGCTGCCCTGGGTCATCAGGTCCGCGGCCAGCGCCAGCGTGCCCGTGACCAGCGCGGTGCGCGGGGCGGTGCGGCGCAGCAGCTCGCAGCCGGCCGTGACGGCCAGCGGCACCAGCAGCGCCCAGCGGCCGTCGAACAGCACGACCGGGTCGTCGGCCGGCCGGACGCCCAGCCCGAACGCCCACAGCAGCAGCCCGCCCAGCAGTCCGGCGAGCGCGACGGCGACGTCGAAGCGGGGCGGGCTCAGGGGTCGTACGGCCATGGATCCATCCAACACGGTGCGCGCGGCGTCCGCCTGATCCCTCGGGGCGGTCCTGGACTGCATCTTTCGATGTACCGCGGATTCGTCGGCCGCGACGACGCGCGGGGCGGGCCCGCCCGGGAGCCTGGAAGGGTGACCGAGAGGAGCGAACCGTGATCGTCGCCTTGATCATCGCCTGCGAGGTCGGGTTCTGGGTGCTGCTGGCAGCCGGGCTCGGCTTCCGCTACCTGCTGCGGATGCCGCGCACCGGTCTGGCGCTGCTGCTGTGCGAGCCGGTGCTGGAGGTCGTGCTGCTCGTCGTCACCGCGTGGGACCTGAAGAACGGCGCGGAGCCCGACTGGACCCACGGGCTCGCCGCGCTCTACATCGGCTACACCGTGGGCCACGGCCACCGCACCGTGAAGTGGCTCGACGGGCACGCGGCGCACCGCCTCGACGGCCGCCCGCTCGTGCGGGCACCCCGTTACGGCCCGGCCCGGGCCCGGCACGAGACCAAGGTGTGGCTGGGCACGCTGACCGCCGCCGCGGTGGCGACCGCGCTGCTCCAGGCCGCCATCTGGTACGTCGACGACCCGAGCCGCGTCACCTCCCTGGAGTCCTGGCAGTACACCGCCTGGCGGGCGGCCGGCATCCACGGCCTGATCGCCCTCACCTACTGGCTGTGGCCCAGGAAGACGCCCAAGGACGGCGAGGGAAGCGCGAAGGACGCCGGCAGCGGCGCGGAGCGGGAGCGGGTGGGTCGGTGAACACGCGGTACGGAACCGTCCTCACGGGCGCCCTCACGGCGCTGGCCGGCCTGCTGCTGTGGCGGTTCGCCGGGGGAGTGGACCTGCCGGTGATCACGCCCTCGAGGGCGGGCGTGGTGCTGATGGTCCTCGGGGCCGCCGAGGCGCTGTTCGGGGCCGTCCGCGCGGTGGGCGGCCCGGAGCGGCGGCGGCCCCGCTGACGCCCCGGGCCGCGGGCTCAGCGCTCGCCGCCCGGCACCCACAGCACGTCGCCCGTCTCCTTGTTGGCGATGCGGGCCAGGATGAACAGCAGGTCCGACAGGCGGTTCAGGTAGGTCGCGGTGAGCGGGTTCATCGTCTCGCCGTGCGCCTCCAGGGCCGCCCACGTCGAGCGCTCGGCGCGGCGCACCACCGTGCACGCCTGGTGCAGCAGGGCCGCGCCCGGCGTGCCGCCCGGCAGGATGAACGAGCGGAGCTTCTCCAGCTGCTCGTTGAAGCGGTCGCAGTCCTCCTCCAGCCGGTCGACGTAGAACTGCTCCACCCGCAGCGGCGGGTGCTGCGGGTTCTCCACCACCGGCGTGGACAGGTCGGCGCCCACGTCGAACAGGTCGTTCTGCACGCGGGTGAGGACCGCGGCCACCTCGTCCGGG
This sequence comes from Streptomyces pseudogriseolus, assembly GCA_002154585.1. Classification (GTDB taxonomy): domain Bacteria; phylum Actinomycetota; class Actinomycetes; order Streptomycetales; family Streptomycetaceae; genus Streptomyces; species Streptomyces pseudogriseolus. Next base: position 2,284 of record MUNG01000272.1, on the reverse strand, counting down.
AGGCCGCCCAGCGCGAGCGCCGTGCCGATCACCGCGTTCGCCTCGTTGGCGTCGGCGTAGGCGGAGATCCGCAGATCGGTCTTGGCGACCCGGCTCATGTCCCCGAGATGGGTGGTGCCCTTGTCGCCGGTCCGCGTGTAGATGCGTGTCAGGTTGACCATGGGGTCAGCCTAGTGACGCACCGGCGACCGCGGGGCGCTCGTGTGCGCCGTGTCACGGTGTCGGCGGCGGGGTGAGGAGCAGCGCCATCAGGCCCTGGGCGCGGGTGCCGTCCGGTGCGTCCCAGGCGCCCGCGACATGACCCGCCGCGCCCGGCTCGGCCTGCGGGGCGCCGTCCGGGGCGGGGTGCAGGGTGCGCAGCACACGCAGCACCGTGCCGTCCGGCGCGGTCAGCTCGGTGTGCTCCTCGGCGTCCGCGACCGCCGGGAACTCGGCCGGCACCGGGCCCTCGCCCGCCAGGGCGCGGGTCACCTCGCGGTCGGGGGTGTCGCTGACGCTCTGCGCCTGCGGCTCCGCCCGGCCCTCCACGAGCGCCGCCAACTCGGCGACGGCCACCGGGTCGTGGCACGCGTCGTAGATCCAGCGGCGGCCCAGCACCCCGTGCTCGGCGGTGCCGAGGAGGGCCGCGTCCGCCCCGTCGAGCGGTGCGCCGCGGTAGGTGAGCGGCACCAGGTAGAAGACCGGGGCGTCGCCCGAGTCGTCCCGGACCACCATGAACTCGATGCCGACCTCGCCCTTCGGGTCGTCCAGCCGGAAGCCGCCCACCCTGCTCAGCCGCGGCCCCTCCGGGCCGCCGTGGTACCAGGGCCGGGTGGGCAGCCAGCCGGCCAGCAGCTCCAGCTTGGTCGGCTCCAGGGTGGTGCGGTGGATGACGGACATGCCGGGGGCTCTCCTTCGACGGACGGACACCGCCCCCACCCTCGCACCGGCGGCGCCCCGGCGCGACGGCTTTCGACGAGGCGCCGGACCGCCCACCCCGTCCCGGCCCTCGGGACGGCGCACGCCCGCGACCTGACGCCCCGTCGCCTCCCACCGCGTCTGCCGCCGGTGTGATGTCCGTCATGTGAGACGTGACGCGCGTTACTTACCGGTCACAGGGCTGCTCACGACCGCTAATGTCCGCTCCTGGAGAACATGGACAGCGCGTATCAGGGGAGTCGCACAGTGGCACGCAAGCTCGCCGTCATCGGGGCCGGACTCATGGGGTCCGGCATCGCCCAGGTCTCCGCTCAGGCGGGCTGGGACGTCGTCCTGCGCGACGTCACCGACGAGGCGCTGACGCGGGGCACGGACGGGATCAAGGCGTCGTACGACAAGTTCGTCGCCAAGGGGAAGCTCGAGGCGAAGGACGCCGAGGCCGCCCTCGGCCGCATCACCACGACCACCGACCTCGACGCCTGCGCGGACGCGGACGTCGTGGTCGAGGCCGTGTTCGAGAAGCTCCAGGTCAAGCACGAGATCTTCCGCACGCTCGACAAGCTGGTGCGCGAGGACACCGTCCTCGCCTCCAACACCTCCGCCATCCCGATCACCAAGATCGCGGCCGTGACGGAGCGCCCCGAGCGGGTCGTCGGCACGCACTTCTTCTCGCCGGTGCCGATGATGCAGCTGTGCGAGCTGGTCCGCGGCTACAAGACCAGCGACGAAACCCTCGCCAGGGCGCGGGAGTTCGCCGAGTCCGTCGGCAAGACCTGCATCGTCGTCAACCGCGACGTCGCCGGCTTCGTCACCACCCGCCTCATCAGCGCCCTCGTCGTCGAGGCCGCCAAGCTGTACGAGTCGGGCGTGGCCAGCGCCGAGGACATCGACCTCGCCTGCAAGCTGGGCTTCGGCCACGCCATGGGCCCGCTCGCCACCGCCGACCTCACGGGCGTGGACATCCTGCTGCACGCCACCGACAACATCTACACCGAGTCCCAGGACGAGAAGTTCGCGGCTCCCGAACTGATGCGCCGGATGGTTGACGCCGGTGACATCGGGCGCAAGAGCGGGCAGGGCTTCTACGAGCACTGAGACCGCGCACACCCCGGCGTGCATCACACG
>MUNG01000272.1:0-162 GCA_002154585.1 Streptomyces pseudogriseolus | reverse complement strand
GGGGGCCGCCTCGACGTCCGCAGCGCGGCGGACGCCCGTACGGTCCTGCACTCGGCCGTCGACGACGGAGTCGGCGACCTGGTGCTGAACCTGTCCGAACTGGACTCCTGGGACGCCACCGGACTCGGGGTGATCATGGGGGCCCACCGACGGGCCGGCCGC
>MUNG01000271.1 GCA_002154585.1 Streptomyces pseudogriseolus | reverse complement strand
AGCCGGGAGACGTGCATCTGGGACAGGCCCAGCTCCTGGGCGATGCTGTTCTGCGTCATGTCGTCGAAGAAGCGCATGTAGAGGATGGCCCGCTCGCGCTCCGGCAGCTCGGCCAGCCGGTCCTTGACCGCCTCGCGGTCGACCACGGTGTCCAGGGCCGGGTCGGGGGCGCCCAGGGCGTCACCGAGGGACCAGCTGCCGTCGCCGCCGGGCATCTCGGCGTCCAGGGACAGCGCGCTGAAGCTCTCGGCCGCCGCCTGGCCGGTGCGCACCTCGTCCTCGCTCAGCCCGGCGCACGCGGCGATCTCGGCGACGGTGGGGCTGCGGCCCTGGACGGTCTGGGACAGTTCCTGGGTCGCCCGCCGGACGCGGTTGCGCAGTTCCTGGACGCGGCGTGGGACGTGCAGGGTCCACATGTGGTCGCGGAAGTGCCGTTTGATCTCGCCGGTGACGGTCGGCACGGCGTAGCTCTCGAAGGCGTTGCCGAGGCCGGGGTCGTACCGGTCGACGGCCTTGACCAGCCCCAGGGCGGCGACCTGGCGCAGGTCGTCGTAGCTCTCGCCGCGGCTGAGGAAGCGTCCGGCGAGCCGGTGGGCCATCGGAAGCCAGGCGCGCACGATCTCGTCGCGCAGCGCGTCGCGCTCGGGTCCGTCGGGCAGGGACGAAAGCCTGCGGAACGCCGCCGCGGTGTCGGGGGCGTCGTGGTGGGGGTGCGTCTTGGCGCCTGTTCGGCTCGGCATGGGGCGTCGCAACTCCCTAGGGGGTGCTCGGGGACGGACGGTCACCGTGGCGGACGCACCCACCGGGGCAGGGACGTCCGGGGCGTCATGCCGCCGCCACGGAGGTGCCTCCTGTCCGAAGCACTTCCGGTCCGCGTGCCCCGGTGTCAGCCGCGCAAACCTCCCACGGGCCGGTCACCTGGTTCCGCTTCCGCCTCGCGGGGCGGCAGGACGTACTCCTCGTAGCGGCCCAGCATCAGGATCACGCCGAGCATGAGGAACGGGACGAGCAGGGCGAGCACCGCCATGGCCGGTCCTTCCGGAAGCCGCGTGGGGGGCGTGCGGACCGGGTCTCCCCCGGCCCCGGAGCCAAACCCGCGGGCGCGGGGACGCCCTCCGCATCCGGCCCGGATCGCCGCCCGTATGCCGGTGTCGGCCCGCGCTCCTCGGGTACGCGGTCCGCACCCCCGAAGGATCTGGAGGGAGACATGCAGCGAGGCAGTGACCGGCTCAGCGTCCACCGTGACGACGAGATGAAGCACGAACTGCAGGGACTGCTGCGGTCCGGACATCCCACCCGTACCGAGGAGTGGCACGACCCGGAGCCGTTCGCCGACGACGACCCCGAGGTCGCGTACGGCCCCGTGACGCCGGGACGCGACCCGTCGTCGCTGGAGGCGGTGCGACGGGGACTGGCCCGGACCCTGGCCCGGGGGGACTTCCCCGCGGGCCCCCGTGAACTCATGCGTGCCCTGGACCGGCGGCACGCCCCCGACGCGCTCGTCGAGGCGCTGGAGCGGCTGCCGCGCAAGGACCGCTACCACAGCATTCAGGAGCTGGCCCAGGCGCTGACCCGGGTCCCGGAGACGGAGAGGGCGTGACCGGAAGGGAGGCCCGGCCGCCATGGCCGAGTTCGTGAAGGACGTGATGACCCCCGGCGTGGTCGCGGTCCGCCCGGACGCCTCGGTCGTCGAGGCAGCGCGGCTGATGCGCGGCCAGAACATCGGCGACGTGGTGGTCGCGGACGGACAGCGCGTCGTGGGGGTGGTCACCGACCGGGACATCACCGTCCGGGCGGTGGCCGAGGGCCGGGACCCGTACGCGGTGAGCGTCGGGTCGGTGTGCACGCCGGACCCGCTGACGCTGGCCCCGGACGACCCGGTGGCGTCGGCCGTCGCCCTGATGCGGGAGCACGCGGTGCGCCGCATCCCCGTGGTGGAGGGCGGTCTGCCCGTGGGCCTGGTGACGCTCGGCGATCTCGCCGAGGCCCGGGACCCCGGGTCGGCCCTCGCCGACATCAGCCGCGCGGAACCGGACGCCACCGGCTGACGCACGGGCCGCACGGCCCACGAGCAAGCAGACAACGCAGAGAACGACGAACCGACGAAGGGACGTAGCGCCATCATGCGCATCGCATTTCTGACCGCACCCGAGGGCGTCGAGCAGGTCGAGCTGACCGAGCCCTGGAAGGCGGCCGAGCAGGCGGGTCACGAGCCCGTCCTGGTGTCGACGCAGTCCGGGGAGATCCAGGCGTTCCACCACCTCGACAAGGCGGACGCCTTCCCCGTGCAGGAGGTCGTCGGCGACACATCGGCGGACTCCTTCGACGGGCTGGTGCTGCCCGGCGGGGTCGCCAACCCGGACTTCCTGCGGATGGACGACAAGGCAGTCGCGTTCGTCCGCGACTTCTTCGAGCAGGGACGGCCGGTCGCCGCGATCTGTCACGCCCCGTGGACCCTCATCGAGGCCGACGTGGTGCGCGGCCGGGAGCTGACGAGCTGGCCCAGCCTGCAGACGGATCTCCGCAACGCGGGCGCCACCTGGGTGGACGAGCAGGTCAAGGTCTGCGACCACGGGTCGAACAAGCTGGTCACCAGCCGTAAGCCCGACGACCTCAAGGCGTTCTGCGAGACCTTCCTGGAGGTGTTCGCGGCCGAGCGCGCCTCGTAGAAAGGCGGTACCCGCAGCCACCGACGGCCGACGGGAGTCCCGCGCGTGGCGGGGCTCCCGTCGCCGTTCAGGTACCCGAGGCGGTCGGCGTCGCCGAGTCCGAGCCGGTCCGCTCCCGGGCGCCCTCACGGGTGCGGCCCGGGGCGACGGGGCGGCGCGGGTTGCGCCGCAGGTACTCGCCCTCCAGCTGCGCCATGCGCTCGTTGTGGGCCCGCAGCGCGTCGTTGGACCCGTACAGCAGCGTGTCGTGCCGCGTGCGGTGGATGGTCTCCAGCTCCTTCATCAGCTGCTGGTCGTCCAGGCGGCTCGGGTCGACTCCGGTCATCGTGGTGCCCCGCTCGTCGTGTGCGTTCATGCGCCCCGGGTACCCGCGCGCCGCCCGGGCCACCACCCGGAACGGCAATCAGCGCGCGCGTTCCACCCGCCGCTCGTCCCAGACCGGTTCCGGCGTCTCGCGGACCCGGCCGTCGCTGCCGAAGACCAGGAACCGGTCGAAGGAGCGGGCGAACCAGCGGTCGTGCGTGACGGCGAGGACCGTTCCCTCGAAGCCCTCCAGGCCTTCCTGGAGGGCTTCCGCCGATTCCAGGTCGAGGTTGTCGGTGGGCTCGTCGAGCAGAAGGGCGGTGACGCCCTGGAGCTCCAGCAGCAGGATCTGGAACCGGGCCTGCTGTCCGCCGGACAGCCGGTCGAAGGTCCGCTCCGCCTGCTGGGTCAGCTCGTAGCGGCGCAGCCGGGACATGGCGGCGCCCCGGTCCTGGGAGTGCTCGGTCCACAGGATGTCGAGCAGGGTGCGGCCGATCAGCTCCGGGTGGGCGTGGGTCTGCGCGAAGTGCCCGGGCACGACGCGCGCGCCGAGCCGCCAGCCGCCGGTGTGCGCGACGTCGTCGCCGGCGAGCAGACGCAGGAAGTGCGACTTGCCGGAGCCGTTGGAGCCGAGCACCGCGACCCGCTCGCCGTAGAACACCTCCAGGTCGAAGGGTTTCATCAGGCCGGTCAGCTCGAGCCGCTCGCAGGTGACTGCGCGGACGCCGGTACGGCCGCCCTTGAGGCGCATCCGGATGTCCTGCTCGCGCGGCGGCTCCGGCGGGGGCCCCGCCTCCTCGAACTTGCGCAGCCTGGTCTGGGCGGCGCGGTAGCGGGACGCCATGTCGGGGCTGTTCTCCGCGGCCTGGCGCAGCGTGAGCACCAGCTTCTTCAGCTGGGCGTGCTTCTCGTCCCAGCGGCGGCGCAGCTCCTCGAAGCGGGCGAAGCGCTCGCGCCGCGCCTCGTGGAAGGTGGCGAAGCCGCCGCCGTGCACCCAGGCGTCGGCTCCCGCGGGGCCCGGCTCCAGGGAGACGATCTTCTCGGCGGCGCGGGCGAGGAGTTCGCGGTCGTGGGAGACGAAGAGGACCGTCTTACGGGTCTCCGCGAGGCGCTCCTCCAGCCAGCGCTTGCCGGGCACGTCCAGGTAGTTGTCGGGCTCGTCGAGCAGCAGCACCTCGTCGGGGCCCCGCAGCAGCGCCTCCAGCACCAGCCGCTTCTGCTCGCCGCCGGACAGCGTGCTCACCTGACGCCACTGGGCCTTCTCGTAGGGGACGCCCATCGCGGCGGTGGTGCAGATGTCCCACAGCGTCTCGGCCTCGTACCCCTGCGCCTCGGCCCAGTCGGCGAGGGCCTGCGCGTAGCGCATCTGGGCGGCCTCGTCGTCGACCGTCATGATGGCGTGCTCGGCGGCGTCCACCGCGCGGGCCGCCTCGCGGATGCGGGGCGGCGCCACGGACACCAGCAGGTCGCGCACGGTGGTGTCGTCCCGTACGGAGCCGACGAACTGGCGCATCACCCCGAGGCCGCCGCTGACGGCGACGCCGCCGCCGTGCGGGGCGAGCTCGCCGGAGAGGATGCGCAGGAGCGTCGTCTTGCCCGCGCCGTTGGGTCCCACGAGGGCCACGACGGCGCCCTCCCCCACCCGGAACGACACATCGCCCAGGAGGGTCCTCCCGTCGGGGAGGTGGTACTCGAGGTGCGCGGCTTCCAGATGTCCCATGGCCGCGATTGTGCGGGGCGCGCGAAGACGCTGGCAACCGGGTTTTCCAGGGCCCGGCCTCTTCGGCGAGTGTCCCAGTATATGAAACACATATCTCATCATGCGGCCGTCGTGCGTAACGTGGTTGCTCTCACGACAAGTTGAAAGGGGTGGCCCCGCCATGCCGCACGCACGGGAGACCGCCGTCTACACGCACGGGCACCACGAGTCGGTGCTGCGGTCGCACACCTGGCGCACCGCGGAGAACTCGGCCGCGTATCTCCTCGGGGCGCTCAAGCCCCACATGCGGATCCTGGACATCGGCTGCGGGCCCGGCACCATCACCGCCGACCTGGCCGCCCTGGTTCCCGACGGCCACGTCACGGGGCTCGACCGGGAGCCGGGCGTCCTGGGGCGGGCCCGCGCGGTGGCCGGCGAGCGGGGGCTGACGAACACCGACTTCGTGACGGGGGACGTGCACGCGCTGGACTTCCCCGACGACACCTTCTGCGTGGTGCACGCCCACCAGGTGCTCCAGCACGTCGGCGACCCGGTGGCCGCGCTGCGCGAGATGCGGCGGGTGACCAAGCCCGGCGGGTACGTCGCCGTCCGGGACGCGGACTACGCCGCGATGACCTGGTATCCGGAGTCGGCGGGCCTGGACGACTGGCTCGGTCTCTACCGGCGCGTGGCGCGGGCCCACGGGGGCGAGCCGGACGCGGGGCGGCGGCTGAAGGCGTGGGCCCTTCAGGCGGGGTTCACCGACATCACGGCGACGTCGGGCACCTGGACCTACGCGACGGCGGAGGAACGCGCCTGGTGGAGCGGGCTGTGGGCGGACCGCACGGTGACCTCCGACTACGCGGAACGGGCCGTCGCGGGCGGACACGCCACCCGGGAGCGGCTGGAGGCGGTGGCCGCCGCGTGGCGGGAGTGGGGCGCCCGGGAGGACGGCTGGTTCGCCGTGCTGCACGGGGAGATCCTCTGCCGCAAGGACGCGTGAACCCGGACGCCGGGCCCCCCGCCGCCCAGGACTCAGTCCCGGGGCAGCAGCGGGCCCAGCGGGCCGAGGTCGAGGTTAAGGTCCTCGGGGCGCAGTCCGTAGCGGTTGCGCAGCTCGGCCATCCGGTCCTCCAGCAGCATGAGGGTCAGCCCGACCCGCTCCTCCTGCTCCTCGGTGAGGTCGCCCTCGTCGAAGCGGCGCACCGCCTGGCGCTCCATGAGCTGGCGGAGCAGTTCCACCACGGTCAGCACCAGCTTCACCAGGTCGCGCTCGACCGTGTCCGGCTCCAGGTCGAGCCGCCGGCGCGGCTTGGGGTGCGGCTCTGCGGGGCGGGCCGCCGGTTCCGGGCGCGCGTCGAAGGACGCCTCCGGGTCCAGGGGCGACCGCCCCTCGAAGAGGTCGGCGTCGGTCACCGTGACGGGGTCCGGCGCGCCCGGCGCGCGGTGCCGCGGGTCGTCGGTCACGGTGACTCCTCGAAGGGCGAGGGGACGTTCTGGTTGACGGAGCTGATCAGGGCGTTGAGGTCGATGCGGACCAGGTCGACGTCCGCGATCCGGAGCGTGATGTCGCCCGTGATGACCACACCGCCGGCCAGCAGCCGGTCCAGCAGGTCGACCAGGGCGATCTCACGCCGTTCGACGACGGTCACGTGGTCCCCTCCCCCGCGGTCCGCTCGCCGGCGGTCTCCGCACCGGCCGTCTCCTCGCCGGCGAACGAGTACGCCGCCCACGGCCCGGTGAGCTCCACCCGCAGCCCCGGGGAGTCGTCCTTCGTCCGCTCCACCTGCTCCACGAACGCCTCCGACTCGCCGCGCGGCACCAGATAGGCGGCGTTCATCACGTTGCGGCCGCGCGCCCCGGACAGGGTGGGGTTCTGCGGCGCGTGCAGCCGGGAGTCCTCGGCGAAGCCGGCCAGGGTCCGGTGCAGCCCGGTCGCGAAGGTCTCGGCGCGCTGCCACTGGTCCTCCCGCGACCGCGTCTGCTCCCGGCGCCGGCGCAGGTAGTCCCGCCCGGACATCGCCGCGGGCCGCGCCCCGGACTGCTCGGGGGCCTGCTCCGGCTCGGACTCCAGGAACACCTTGACGCCCCACTCGACGCGGCCCTCCAGCCGGTCGAGGCGGCGCAGGAAGTTCTCCTCGCGCGCCTCGATCATCGACCGTACGCCGCTGTCGTCGCGGAACACGGTGCCGAGCCGCAGCGGCAGCGGGGTGGTGACGGTGGTGAGCGCGTCGATCACGCCCTGGTGGGCCCGAGCGACCGCGGTCAGCCAGTCGAGGTCCTCCAGATGTGCCCGCAGCGGCTCCTCCGCGAAGTCCGCCTCGGGCACGTGGCTGACCACGGCCACCAGGTCGTGGTGCGGCACCAGCCGGGGCGGGTCGCCGCCCACCCCCGTGAGCTGGGCCTGGAGCGGTGTGCCGAAGGGGCGGCACACCGCGTAGACGTAGCGCAGTCCCGTCACGGAGCCTCCTCCTCCGCGCGGCGCGGCTCCAGCTCCTCGAGCCGGGCCAGTCGCTCGCGCAGCTCGGCGTTCTCGCGGGCCAGCTCGTCACGCCGGGCGCGTGAGGACAGCGCCGGGTCGGACTCCCACCAGTCGATCCCCATCTCCTTGGCCTTGTCCACGGAGGCGACGACGAGGCGCAGCTTGATGGTGAGCAGTTCGATGTCCAGCAGGTTGATCTTGATGTCGCCCGCGATCACCACGCCCTTGTCCAGCACCCTTTCCAGGATGTCGGCGAGGTTGGCGCTGCTGCCCTGGCCGTACGGGTCGGGGAGTCGGCTGGGAGTGGTCATCGGCGGCTCCGGCCCTCGGGCTCGTCGGCGCCGGCCTCCTCGGCCGGCTCGTCGTCGTCGTACTCCTCGTCCTCGTACTCCTCCTCCAGGGGCGCGTCCTCCTCCGGCGGCACTCCCTCCTCGTCCTCCTCGTCGTCCTCGTCGCCGGCGGCCTCCTCGTCCTCGTCCTCGTACGGGTCGTCGGGCTCGGCGCCGCCGGCCTCGTCCTCGTACGCGTCCTCGGGCTCGGCGCCTTCCTCGTCCTCGTCCTCGTACCCGGCTTCGGCCTCGTCCGCCTCGTTTTCGTCGTAGGCGTCCTCAGGACCGCCGTCGGTCTCGCCCTCGGGGGCCTCCTCGTCGTACTCCTCGCCCTCGGCCTCGGAGTCGCCGGCCTCGGAGTCCTCGGGGCCGTCCTGCTCCTTCTCTTCCTCGGCCACGGCGTCCTCGTGGCTGCGGACCACCTCGCCGTCGCGGATCTCGCCGCGCCAGCTGTCCTCGGCCTCGCCCTTGATCGTGATGAAGCGGGCGAAGTTCTTCAGGTCGAGCCGGGCGCGGCGGCCCTGGGCGCGCCAGATGTTGCCGGTCTTCTCGAAGAAGCCCGAGGGGTAGTACTCGATGACCAGCAGCACCCGGGTGAGGTTGTCGGCGAGCTTGTGGAACGAGACGACGCCCTTGGTGGTGCCCTTGGCGCCCTCCGAGGACCAGGCGATCCGGTCGTCGGGCACCTGCTCGGTGGTCGTCGCCTTCCAGCTGCGGTTGGACCACCAGATCTTCGCCTGCCAGTCCGACGTGGTGTCGTCGGCCTTGTTGGCGCTCTTCACGCCCTTGGCGAAGGTGCTGAAGTCCTGGTACTGGGTCCACTGGTCGTACGCGGTGCGCAGCGGCACGCCGACGTCGATGTACTCCATGATGACGGTCGGCTTGTTGCCGGACGACTTCTTGCGCTTGCCCTTGCCGCCTCCGCCGAGGTTCTTCAGGGCGCCCGTGACGTTGTCCTTGGCGCGCGTCGCGCCGAGTTCCAGCGCGGTGCGCAGGGGGCCCTTGCCCTCGGCGAGCTTCTTGCCGCCGTCGGCGGCGAGCTTGGCGAAGCCGGGGCTGTTGCCCTCGGCGATGTCGTTCAGCTTGCCGGTCGTCTCGCCGAGCTTGTGGCCGACGCCGGTCAGCAGGCGGGTGGCCTGCGCGGCGAGGTAGTCCTGCAGCTCGGCCTTGAGCCGGTCGGCGGCCTCGCTGTGGGCGAGGTCGGACAGCGGGTTCCTGCTCGCGCCGTCCGCGGTGTCGCGTGCGGCGGACGTGGCCCGCCCGACGGTCTCGGTCATCGTTCACCGCCTCCCTTCGAGGGACGGGGACGGGTGCCGCGGGAGGCGGACGCGGTCTTCTTCGCGGCCGTCTTCTTCGCGGCGGTCTTCTTCGCGGCGGGCGCCGGAGCGCCGGCGGCCCGCTTGGCGGGTGCGGTCTTCTTCGCCGCGGGACCCTTCTTGGCCGGGGCCTTCCTGGCGGCCTTCTTCGCCGCCGGTGCGGCGCCCGGCTCCCGTTCGCGTCCGCCGTCGTCCCGGTCCTCGCCGGCGTCGTCCGGCTGCCCGTCGGCGTGCTCGTCGGTCCCGTCGCGGTCCTCGGCGCCGGCGCCGGCGCCGTCCAGCTGGCCGCGTACCGCGGCGGTGCGGCCGTGCAGGCGGTCCGCGAGCGAGCTGATCTGCCGCTCGACGAGCGCGCCCGAGGCAGCCTTGCCGGCGCCCCGCAGATCACCCTTGAGCTGGTCGCCCAGCTCCTTGAACTGCGGGTTGTCCCGTAGCTGCTGCGCCACCAGGTCCGCGACGGCGCGCGGGCTCAGATTGAGCTTCTTGCCCGCGACCAGACCGCCGACGGCCAGCGCCATCTTCAGCTTCTTGGTCCGTCCGAGGAGATATCCGGCCCCGATGGCGAGGCCCAGTCCCGTTCGATTCATCGTTGTGCCGTCCCGTCCCCTTGACCCGCGCCCGTGCGCGTCGCGATCTCCAACCGGTCCAGGAGTGCGTCCTCCTGTTCGTCGAACTCCTCCTCGGTGATCTCCCCTGCCTCCAGCAGTTCCTCCAGCCGGGCCAGTTCGGCACGGATGGTCGCGGGGTCGTAGTAGATGCGTTCCGCTTCCTGAAGGACCTGCCGGACGGCCCAGGAGCCGGCCCGCGCCGGGGCGAGCGGCAGCAGCAGCACCTCCGAGATCAGGCCCATGTCGTCACCCCGCTGCGGTGTCCGTCCCGCCGGCCGCGGCGCCCGCGGGCTCGGCGGGGCCGGGCTCGACGAAGCTGTACGGCGGCAGCGGGCCGTTCAGACGTATCTCCAGGTGGGGCAGGTCCTCGCGGGCCCGCTCCACCGCGGTCAGGAACTCCTCCGCCGACTCGCGCTTCACCAGGTACGAGACGTTGGCGAGCCAGCCGGTGGACCCGGGGCCCACGCTCTCGGCGTCGGCGACGCCGTGCAGCGCGTTCTCCAGCGCGGCGCCGTCCTCGGCCTCGCGGGCCTTGACCGCTTCGGCGACCATCTCGCCGAGGCGGATCTTGTCGTCGTAACTACCGCCGCCGGCCTGCCGGTTGGCTTCCGCGAGGGCGCGGATCTCCGGGTTGGTGGCCATGACGTGGTGGAGGACTGCCTCTTCCACGTGGTTGGCCTTGACGTTGTACTCGACGCGGCCGTCAAGGGCGCGCAGCCGCTCCAGGTAGTGCTCGGCGCGCTCGGCGAGGACCGACGTGACGGAGTCGTCGTCGGGCGCGACGCTGCCGAACCGCATGGGCAGGACGCAGCCGCCCGCGCCGATCTCGGCGAGCACGTTCTGGTGCGCGAGCAGCTCCCGCCGCTTGGGGCGCAGGCCCTCGGGGGCGTCGCTGACGACGGCCGCCAGTTCGCCCTCGGTAAGGACGCGGACCGGGCGGGCCGGGTCGCCGACCCCGCCCATGCCCTCGGGCAGGGAGGGGTGCGAGGCCGCGGTGATGCCATAGACGTACGTGCTCACTCCTGCTCCTCCTTGCGCCGCGACGTGGTCTTACGGGCGCGGGGCCGGGACTCGGTCTCGCCCTCGCGGCCCTGCTTGAAGGCGTCCGAGATGGTCTCGGCGGCGCCGGACAGGGCGCCCTTGGACTTGCCGCGGGCGCCGGACTCGGTGACCTCTCCGACGATCTCGGGCAGGCCCGGGCTCTTGCGGGGCCCGGCCTCGAGGTCGAGCCGGTTGCACGCCTCCGCGAAGCGGAGGTAGGTGTCGACGCTCGCGACGACGACACGGACGTCGATCTTGAGGATCTCGATGCCGACCAGGGACACGCGCACGAATGCGTCGATGACGAGCCCCCTGTCCAGAACAAGCTCAAGCACGTCGTAGAGGCCGCTGCTGCCGCCTCCGCCGCCGGACTGCTGTGCCGGTACGACTGTCATGCCCGCCGTTCCTCCTTGAAGTCGGGGATGTGGTTGTCGGGGTTTCCGCGCGGTTGTCGCGGTTGTCGCGGATATCGGTGATGTCGTGGATCTGGCGATCTCGGGGTGTGGTCGCGTCGTGCGGCCTAGTGGCCGCCGGACCTGCGCGCGTCGGCGCGTCCGCGCTCGTAGCGGCGGACCCTGCGGTACCCGGTGAGGTCCCCGTCGGGGTCCAGCTCCACCTGGTAGCTCGCCATCAGACTCATCGTGTCGGGCACCCGCTCCAGCTCCAGGACCTCGACCTCCAGCACCCAGCCCTCCGAGGTCTGCTCGAAGGACGACACGGACTCGGCCTCCATGCCGGTGAGCTCCGCGAGCTGTGCCCGCGCCTGGCGCAGCACCTCCATGGGCTTCGGCTTCTTCCGTGCCGGGGTGCTCCCGGCCGTGTCGCTGTCGTGCTCGGTGTCGCTGTCGGTCTCGGTCCGCCTGCGGGGTGCGGTTCGTTTACGGGGGGTGCGTGAGCTCCGGGTCTCCTGGCTCTCACGGGAATCCTGAGATTCCTGTAGATCCTGTGACTCTTCGGTGTTTCTCGTGTTCGACATGGCCACCTCCCCCTCCGTGTGGCCGCAAGCGCGTTCGCCAAACCTCCGGGAACTCACCCGTTCGCCGCGTCCGGGTGCCGTCCCTGGCCGGAAGGAGGTATGCGGGCGACGGCTCCGGCGGTCAGCCGCGCAGGGCGGCGAGCCTGCGGCGGGCCGGGGCGAGCGAGCGGCCCTTGCGGGACAGTCCCGCCCACGGGTCGGTCTCGGCCTGTCCGAGGGCGTTCTCCACCGTCCAGCGGCGGGCGTGCAGCTCCGGGTCGTCGAGCTGCTCCCAGGTGATGGGGGCGGCGACGGGCGCGCCGGGCAGGGCGCGGACCGTCCAGGGGGCGACCGCGGTCTGCGCGTAGGCGTTGCGCTGGACGTCGAGGTAGAGCCGGTCGCCGCGGTCCTTCTTGCGGGCCGCGGTGGTGAGCCGGTCCGGGTGGGCGCGGGCCAGCGTGTCGGCCACCTCGCGGGCGAACTCCCGTACCGAGTCGAAGTCCTGGCCGCCGTCGAGCGGCACGACCACGTGCAGCCCACGGGATCCGGTGGTCATCAGGGCGGAGGGGAGGGCGAGTTGGTCCAGCAGCTCCCCCGTCAGCCGGGCGGCCTCCCGCACCGCCTCGAAGTCGTCGCCGGACGGGTCCAGGTCGAACACCAGCCGGTCGGGGCGGTCGGGGTCGTCGGCGCGGGAGAGCCAGCGGTGCAGGGTCACGCTCGCCTGGTCCACCAGGTACAGAAGGGTGGCGGTGTCGTCGCACACGGTGTGCGTGACCGTGCCGCCCTCCTTGGCGACCTCGGCCCGGGTGATCCAGTCCGGGTAGCTGTCGGGGGTGTTCTTCTGCATGAAGGCCGGGCCGTCGATGCCGTCGGGCCGCCGGTCCAGCATCAGCGGCCGGCCGCGCAGCTGCGGCAGCATGTGACGGGCGACGGCCCGGTGGTAATCGACGAGGTCGCCCTTGGTGTACTCCCGGGCGCCGTCGCCGCCCGGGAAGAGCACCTTGTCCGGGCGGTGGATCTCCAGCCGGCGGCGGCCGGCCCGTACGGTGCGCGACCCGCCGTCGCTCACGACACGATCGCCTCCCCCACCAGCAGCCGCCCGGCGGCGGCGATCGACGCGGCGTCGATCCCGGCGGCGTGCAGCTGCTCCCCGGGGGAGGCGGAGCCCGGCATGTTCCGTACGGCGAGCCGCACCAGCCGCGGCACGGGACGCCCGTCGGAGAACGTCTCGGCGACCGCGTCGCCCAGCCCGCCCTCGGGGTGGTGGTCCTCGACCGTCATCAGACAGCCGGTCTCCTCGGCGGCGGTGCGCAGGGTCTCCCGGTCGGCCGGCTTCACCGAGTACAGGTCGACGACCCGTACGGCGATGCCCTCGTCGGCGAGGGCGTCGGCGGCGGCCAGCGCCTCGGGCACGGTGACGCCGGCGGCGACCAGGGTGAGCCGGTCCTGGCCGGAGGAGCGCAGCACCTTGCTGCCGCCGACCGGGAACTCCTCGTCCGGGCCGTAGATCACCGGGCTCTTGCCGCGTGAGGTGCGCAGATAGCGGATGCCCTCCAGGCCGGCCATCGCGGCGACCAGGCGGGCCGTCTGGTTGGCGTCGCACGGGTACAGCACGGTGGAGCCGTGCACGGCCCGCATCATCGCCAGGTCCTCCAGCCCCATCTGGCTGGGTCCGTCCTGGCCGATGGCGACGCCCGCGTGCGATCCGACGAGGTTGAGCCCCGAGCCGCTGACCGACGCCATGCGGACGAAGTCGTGGGCGCGGGTGAGGAAGGCCGCGAAGGTGGAGGCGTACGGGAGCCGGCCGCGCGCGGCGACCCCGACGGCGGCCGCGATCATCTGCTGCTCGGCGATGTAGCACTCGATGTAGCGCTCGGGGTGCTCCTTGGCGAAGTACTCCAGGCGGGTGGAGTCGCCGACCTCGCCGTCCAGGGCCACCACGTCGTCGCGCGCGTCGCCGAGCGCGGCCAGCGCCTGGCCGAAGGCGTCGCGGGTGGCCACGTCCTCACCGCGCTCCCAGCGGGGCAGCTCGGGCGTGGTGATCCGGGGGGCGCGGGTCGCGGCGCCGGCGGGCGGCGCGTGGACGGTGATGCGCAGGTCGCGGGGGCCGCCCAGTTCGGCGATGGCGTCCTCCGCCTCCGGCAGCGGCTTGCCGTGCAGCCCCTCCCGGTCCTGCACGGACTCCACGCCCTTGCCCTTGAGGGTGCGAGCGAGGATCGCGGTCGGCTGGCCCCGGGTGGACAGCGCCTCGCCGTAGGCGCGGTCCACCGCGTCCACGTCGTGCCCGTCCACCTCCACGGTGTGCCAGCCGAACGCCTGGAAGCGGCGGGCGTAGGCGTCGAGGTCGTGGCCGTGCCGGGTGGGGCCGCGCTGGCCCAGCCGGTTGACGTCGACGATCGCGGTCAGGTTGTCCAGGTTCTCGTACGCGGCCTGCTCGGCCGCCTCCCACACGGAGCCCTCGGCCAGCTCGCTGTCGCCGCACAGCACCCACACGCGGAAGTCGGTGTGGTCCAGCCGCTTCCCGGCGAGCGCGATGCCGACGCCNNCGCCGTCTCCACCCAGGGGAGCTTGCGGGGCGTGGGGTGGCCCTCCAGGCGGCTGCCGTTCTCGCGGAAGGTGAGCAGCTCCTCGTCGCCGATGACGCCGGCCGCCTTGTAGGTGGCGTACATCAGCGGGGAGGCGTGGCCCTTGGAGAGGACGAAGCGGTCGTTGGCGGGGTGGTCGGGGCGCTCGAAGTCGTAGCGCAGATGGCGGGCGAAGAGGACGGCCATGAGGTCGGCCGC
>MUNG01000270.1 GCA_002154585.1 Streptomyces pseudogriseolus | reverse complement strand
GAAGGTGCCGCCGGCCTCGATGATCCGCTCGGGCTCGCCTTCGAGTTCGAAGCGGACCGCGCCCTCGATCACGTAGCCGAAGGCCGGACCGGAGTGACGGTGAGGTGGCGTCCCGGGGTCGCCGGGCTCCCAGACGACGTGGATGGTCATCGCCGATGCGCCGTCGGGGACGGTGATCGGCGCGGCGTCCTGGAGCATCGTGGCGGCACGGGTCCAGCTCGGTCCGTCACCGTTGCCGTTGCCGTTGTCGTCGCCGGTCGAATGCCCGTGCGCGCCGTGTCCATGCGCGTGTGCGTGTGCGTTGTCCGACACCGAGTCGCACCTTCCGTGAGGTCCCGTGTGTTCCCTTGGGTTCGTCCGTGCCGCGGTGATGCCCGGTCTCGGCACGACGTTCACAAGGCCGGTCAGGAAACCGGTCTCTCCTACTGACCGGAGCGAAGGCGGATGTGTGACATGCCGTCCCGGGGGTGACGGCGCGGAGGGGTTTCGTCACAACGACGTTGGCCGGTCAGTCAGATGGGCAGAAGCGCATGCTTCACACGTCCGGGTCCGGGCGGGCGGCACCGTCAAAGTCCGGGCCGCGCCGTCCGCGGCCAGGGAGGAGACGAGACGAATGACGATCGGCACAGTCAGCATGGCGAAGACGTCGGGCTCTCCGGTGGCGTGGCTGGTCGGTCTGCCGTTCCGATTCGCCGCCGCCCGGGCGGTCCGGCTCTACTACGTCGTAGCGGACGCCGAGGACGACGAGCAGGCGGTGCGGGTCGCCCTGGAGCGGGCGGACCGTGATCGGGACGGGAACGGGCACGGGGACGGTGACGACCGGCAGCTCTCACCTGGCACACCGATCGAGGTGCGGCGGGTACTGAGGGATCCCCTCGGCAACACATCCCTGGCCGAACCATCCGGCTGTGACGGCCGGCGCGTGCAGGAGCCGGTGCGGGTGGCCGGGTGAGGATGGAGGGGTCCCGGAGTCACGTGCTCCGGGACCCCTCCTTGCGCGCTTGCCGCGTCGAGGCGGCGGCGTTTCCGACGGCCCCGGTCCGTGCACACCGCCGTCAAACGGCAGCGCGACCGACCGCCTCTCACGGGCGACGTGTCACGAAGGCCCCTGCCGTCCGGTCGATGCGGGCAGGGGTGTGCGAACGGGCCCCAAGGCACGCCTCGGCCGGCCGGGGTCACGAGAGGGAGGACCTTTCCGCATGAGCAACGACTCCGCTCCTCCTCCTGATCTCGCGGCCGCCACCGTGCTCCTCGCCGCCGAAGCAGCCGTGCTCACGGAACGCGTCCGCCTTCTGCGCGGGCAGCTGGCCGAGGTCTCGGTGCGCATCGAGGAGACGGCGCGACGGTTGAACGAACTGCCCGCCTCCCCGGTCAGGGCGGACGGCGAGGACCGCTGATCTGCGGCATCGGCGCCCTGCACGGCACGCGTCGGCGGGCCGCACGACAGTGGGACCACCGACCCGCACCGTGGAAACGCGCGTCCTTCGGTGTGTCCGTGGCCGAGAGTATGCTTCTCGCTGTTGACACGAGGCACCTGTCCCGGCGTCCCGACCGAGCGGTGACACACCATGCGGGGCGGGGCCGGTACGGGCGAAGTCAGGAGACGAGTCATGGTCCCGGCGACCCGCGCGGCACAGAGCATCCAGACCACCGCCGCGAGCCTTCAGGCCGATCTCGCCCGCCTGGAGCTGCAGAAGCGGGCGTTGGAGAGGGAACTCGCCGCCGTCGCCGCTCACCTGGACTCGGTCCAGCGCGCTCTGACGGCCCTGTCGGCTGTTCTGACGGACCCGGCCGCGGAAACCGGCCACCTCGTCGAGGAGGATGTGGCCCGGACGCGCGCCGTCTCTCCGGCGCCGGAACCGGCCACCGACGACGCGACACCGTCAGGGACCGCCGCCTCCGACCGTGTGCGGAACTCCCGCCGTCCGAAGGCTTCCGCGCAGAAGTACGGGAAACTGACCGAACAGATTCTGGAGTACTTCGCCGGTCTCCCCGACACGGCGGTACGCGCTCGCGACGTGGCCGCGGCGCTCGGCCGTGACACCGACAGCGGAAGCATCAACGCCGTGCGCAGCACGCTCGACCGCCTCGTCGGCGCCTCCCGTATCGATCGAGCCGGCCGAGGCCTGTACCGCGCCAAGCAGGCCGACGGCCGCCGGGCATCTGCCGGCTGACCGGGGCGTGCCCTGGCCAGCCTCGGACACCCGCTTGCGGGGGATCGGAAGGGTGTCCGAGGCTCGCGCGCCCTGCGCCTCACAGGGCGGGGCGGCGGCATTCCGGGGAGCTGCCCACGAGTCTGCGGCTTCCCGGAACACTGTGATCACCATACCAGCGTGTGACACTGTCCGTGGTCACGGTGTCATCGAGGCCGTGAAGCCGCTCCGAGGCCGCCGCTGTCACAGCGAACCCATGTCCCTTGTCTTGAGGTGAGCAGGCATGAGGAAGGGGAGGAGCGGTCGTGCAGACGAACCACCGTCGTCACCCGGCGCCGTCAGCGTACGCATCCGGCGCCTGGTACCGGCCGATGCTCGCCCGGCGGGCCGACGAGGAGCACCGCACCGCGAGTGCCCTGGAGTTGCTCTTCGACCTGTGCTTCGTCGCCGCCGTGTCGCAGGCTTCCTCGGCCCTGGAGCACGAGATCGCCGCGGGCCGTTCGCTCGACGGCCTGCTCGGGTACGCACTGCTCTTCTTCGCGATCTGGTGGGCCTGGATGAACTTCACCTGGTTCGCCTCCGCCTACGACACGGACGACGTGCCCTACCGCCTCACCACGTTCGTGCAGATCACGGGGGCTCTGGGCATGGCGGCGGGAGCGGCGGACGCCGTGGGGCACGGTGACTTCACGCTGATCACCTGGAGTTACGTCGTCATGCGGTTGGCCATGGTGACGCAGTGGCTGCGTGCCGCGTGGACCGACCGGGAGCGCCGACGGTCCGCGTGGCGGTACGCCTCGGGGATCCTCGTGCTGCAAGTGGGATGGCTGGTCCGCCTCACCCTGCCGCACGACGGCGGTCTCGTCTCCTTCGCCGTCCTCGCCGCCTGTGAACTGGCGGTGCCGGTCTGGGCCGAGCGGGCTGAGGGCACCACGTGGCATCCGCATCACATAGCCGAGCGTTACGGGCTCTTCACCCTGATCGTGCTCGGCGAGTCCGTCACGGCTGCCGGCCTGGCCGTCCGTAGCGCCCTGGACACCGGCGAAGCGCTCGGGTCCGTCCTGACCGTCGCACTGGGCGGGATCCTGACCGTCTTCGCCCTCTGGTGGCTGTACTTCGCCCAGGACGCTCCACGCCGCCTGCGGACGCAGGCCACAGCCATGTTGTGGGGGTACGGCCACTACGTGGTGTTCGCGGCCGCCGCGGCCGTGGGAGCGGCTCTGGCTGTCAACGTCGCCCACGCCACACACCACGCCGGCCTCTCCGACGTCCAAGCGGCAGCCACGTACACGGTGCCCGTCGCCCTCTTCATCGTCTGTGTCTGGTTGCTGCACCGGCGGGGAGCGCGGCTGCCGCTCAAGGCCGGCGTCCTCTCCCCCGTCGCGGCGTGCGCTGTGCTCGCCACCACGTTCACGACGTTCGCCGTGCCGGCCACCGGGATCATCGCGACGCTGCTCATCGGCGCTCACCTCGTCGCGGCCCGGCGTGACGCCGTCGGACCGTGACGGCCTCTCAGCCTCGCCCCCGACATCACCCGCAGACTCACCGACCGGTACGTCACCCAGCCGCCCACTGCCCTCGCGGTGACGGGCCGGCGAACCGGGGCTGGTGACTCCGCGCCGTTCGTAATCCGCGAACCGAGTGTGCCTTGCGAGCTCAGATCCTCATCAGATTCTGGTCGTTTCCTGCGCCGGCGTGCGGCAACCATGGTTGATTCCAGCGTCGGTCTCCACCGATGGGGACCTGACAGAGGGGGCTGGAGAGCCATGGGTGGGAAAACTGAGATGCGCCGCATGTTGTCGGTCGCCGGCGTCGCGATGACGTTGGTGGCGTTGGCCGGGTGTACGGGCGCCTCGGTGACCGACGATACGCCGAGCGGAAAGCCGGCCCCGTCGTCTTCTGCTCCGGCCTCGTCCGGACAGCCGGACGAGGGACAGGTGCCGGTGGCCGTGCCGCCGGAGCTTGATCAGAGCGAGCGCATGGCGGGTCAGCAGCGCGAGACCACGGGCAGTACCAGCTTCTCCTACGCGGAGGGCGCCGCCGGTGATGCACTGATCGTGGCGGTGCGCTGTCGCGGAGCCGGGAAGATGAACGTCGCGGTGAGCGCCGTGAGCGTGTCGTTCCCGGTGAGGTGCCGGGCAGGTGAGACGAGGACCTTCTACAACCAGGTCGGCCTCTCCGGAGCGGAAGAGCCGGGCTCGGTGAGGGTGACCGCCCCGTCCGGGGTCCACTGGTCCATGACCGTCGGCCGGGGCGAGCTACCAGCCGACGACCCTCAGTAGTGACACAGTGTCCGGGTCGTGGTCGCGAGGCACTTTCGCGGAGTTCTCCCGCTCCCGGCGGTGTGCTCCTGCTGCCGCACGCGGCCCTGGTGGCGCACGGTCGGGCGTGACATGGTCACGAGCCGCAGCAGCCGCCGGTGGATGTCTCCTTGGCAGCGTCGGCCTCGATGACTGCGACGGGAACGCCGAGCTGGATCAGCTGGGGGGTGGGGGTGCAGCAGCCGCTGCCGCCGTCGGTGGCGTCGGGCGCGTCGAACAGGCCGGCGCCACCGCAGACTCCGGTCTCGGGCAGGGTGAGTTCCACGCGGTCGGCGGACTCGAGGTCGCCGGCGATCGCGGCGGCGACGGAGCGGACCTGTTCGTAGCCCGTCATCGCGAGGAAGGTCGGGGCACGGCCGTAGGACTTCATGCCGACCAGGTACACGCCCTTCTCGGGGTGGGAGAGCTCGCGGTGGCCGTGCGGGTAGACGGTGCCGCAGGAGTGCTGGTTGGGGTCGATCAGCGGGGCCAGGGCGACGGGAGCCTGGAGGCGTTCGTCCAGGTTCAGGCGCAGTTCGTCGAGGAAGGTCAGGTCGGGGCGGAAGCCCGTCAGGACGATGACTTCGTCGACCGGGTCCAGGCGGCGGCCGTCCTCGCCGGCGAGGATCAGCCGGCCATCCGCTGCCTGCTCGATCGCCTCCGTGCGGAAGCCGGTGACCGCGTCCGCGTGCCCGTCGTCGACGGCGGCCTTCGCCGCCAGGCCCAGGGCGCCGCGGGCCGGGAGCTGGTCGGCCTCTCCCCCGCCGAAGGTGGAGCCGGAGATGCCCCGGCGCAGGATCCATACGCTCTTGGTGTCCGCGCCGTCGTCGGATGTGGCGAGGTCGGCGAGGTAGGCGAGGGCGGTGAAGGCGGAGGCGCCGGAGCCGATGACCGCCGTGCGCCGGCCGGCGTATCGGGCGCGGACGGCGGGGTTGCCGAGGTCCGGAACGCGGTAGGTGACGCGGGCCGCGGCCGCCCTTTCGCCGAGTGCGGGGAGACCGTCCGCGCCGGCCGGGGACGGTGTCGCCCAGGTGCCGGAGGCGTCGATCACGGCGCGCGCGTACAGGCGCTCCTCGCCGCCCCCGGTGTGGGTGACGTGCACGACGAACGGCCGGTTCTCGCGGTCCGCGTCCACGATGCGGTCCCGGCCGGCCCGGGAGACGCCGGTGACCCGGGCGTCGTGGCGGACGCGCTCGCCGAGGGCGTCGGCGAGGGGCCGTAGGTACAGGTCGGCCCAGTCTCCGCCGGAGGGGTAGGCGGCCGGGTCCGGCTTCGTCCAGCCGGTGGAGGCGAGGAGCTTCTCGGCGGCGGGGTCGACGACCTCGCCCCAGGTGGAGAACAGCCGTACGTGCGACCACTCGCGCACCGCGGCGCCGGCCGTGGACCCTGCCTCCAGGACCAGGGGCTCGAGGCCCTGGCCGAGCAGGTGGACGGCGGCGGCCAGACCGACGGGACCGGCTCCGATCACGACGACGGGCAGCTCGGCGTTGGCGGGCGCGTCCATGGCGACTCCCTGCTTACTTCGATGTCTGTCGATGGTTTGCGCCGCCCAGCATGGCACCTGAATCGACAAGCGTCAACATAGACGGTTGTCGAAGTCGGGAGGAGGGGCCTCCTGTACTGGTTCGACATGTGTCAACATAGATACATGTCGAATGCCGAGGTGTGCTGCTCGCCGGTGACCGAGCGCCCGATGAGCGCCGAGGAGGCGGAGACGGCCGCGCGCATGTTCAAAGCGCTCGGCGACCCCGTGCGGCTGCGGCTGTTCTCCGCCGTGGCCTCGCACGAGGGCGGCGAGGCGTGCGTGTGCGACATCTCCGACGTCGGCGTCTCCCAGCCCACCGTCTCCCACCACCTGAAGAAGCTCAAGGAGGCCGGACTGCTCACCTCCGAGCGGCGCGGGACGTGGGTCTACTACCGGGTGGAGCCCGCCGTGCTGGCCGCCATGGGGCGGCTGCTGGTGGGGTCGTCGGCCGGGGCCCTGACGTGACCCCGGGCCGGCGCGTTCCGGCCGCGGCAGGTGAGGTCGACGAACGGCCGGCGTCCTTCCGACGACGAGAGAGACCGATCAGCATGACCGACAAGCCGTCCGTCCTGTTCGTCTGCGTCCACAACGCAGGCCGCTCCCAGATGGCCGCCGCGTGGCTGACGCACCTGGCCGGCGATCGCGTCGAGGTCCGCTCCGCCGGTTCCGCCCCCGGCGACCGCGTCAACCCGGCAGCCGTCGAGGCCATGGCCGAGGTGGGCATCGACATCTCCGCCGAGACGCCGAAGCTTCTCACCGTGGACGCGGTCCGTGTGTCGGACGTCTGCATCACCATGGGCTGCGGCGACGCCTGCCCGGTCTTCCCGGGCAAGCGCTACCTCGACTGGAAGCTCGACGACCCGGCCGGACAGGGCGTCGAGGCCGTCCGCCCGATCCGCGACGAGATCAGGGTCCTCGTCGAGGGGCTGATCAGCGAGATCGCCCCGGCGCGGCCGGAGACAACGGCCTGAGGGACACAGGCGGCCGGTGTCCGGTCGCCGGCCTCTCGCTCAGGCCGATGCGTAGGTGTGGACTGCCTGGCGTGCCTCGGTCAGGGCTCGTTGCCTGATGGTGCTGCCGAACAACTGCATGGTGGTGGCGTCCAGCACGTCACCTGTGCCGATGGTCCTCCTGTCCCCCTCACGGGCCGAGGCAGCCCGCGGAGGTGTCTCAGGGGACTGGGACGGGGCCGGTTCGCCCGGCATGACCAAGGTGACGGAGCCGAAGCGTCGGACTCCGCCCTCGCGGACGACCATGGCGGCGTCCCGGGCCAGTCCCGTCACGAACACGCCGGCGATGCCGTCGAGTTCACGGACCATCGCCGGTACGGCCCTGGCCTGGCGGCTCCGCAGTGCCCGCACCCCCGGCTCGAATCTGTGCGCACCGACCACCGCGCTCGACTTGGGCCTGCGCGCGCTGCCGCCACGGGACGGCATGGCGGCACTCTGCACGCCGCCGTCCAGGGCTCGGAACGTCGGGCTGTATGCGTACCACTCGTTCGCGACGTCCACTTCCACGTTCCGGTCGATGGCCGTGACGAGGTGCCTGGGCCGGAGCTTGGTGATGCCCTCTTCGGCCGCCGCCGCCCTCGCACCTTCGATGATCTCCGTCAGCAGGGTCCGCGTGACGGAGGCGGCGGCTCGCACCGCCGGACGGGACACGTGCATCCATGTCACGTCTCGGAACGCGGCTTTCACGACGGTGGGGCTGAACGGCGCGGCATCCATGGCCGAGACGATCTCACGGCCGCTGCTCCTGCCGAATGCTGGGGTGACTCAGCGTTCAAGCAGGGGCGTGGCGGCCGGTGTTCGGCACCGTGGACGAGGCAGCGCGGCGGTGAGGCCGTCCGGCGGTCGCCGGAACCGCGAGGCGCCGCAGGGCGACGCTCGCCGTGACGAACAGCGCGGCGAACACGGCCAGGAGCAGCAGGCACACCCACAGCTGGCGGCTCCCGGCGTCCTGCCGGCCGGTCAGCGCGGCCGACCCGGCCCACAGCACCATCGCCGCGGCGTAGAAGGAGCGGATGCGGCGGAGCTGCCGTACGACCCGCGTCAGCTGAGTACGTTCACTCTTCTTCGGTGCCATGCGCCCCCAGGTACCCCCGAATCGGATATCCAGCGCTGGGAGAACCGAGGTTTTGGAGCAGACGTGAGTAGGGTCGGGCCCATGCCCGAGTTGCAGCGGCTGGATGCCGGTCATGCCCCGGCGGTGCTGGCCTTCGAGCTGGCGAACCGCGCCTATTTCGCTGCCTCCGTCCCCGATCGCGGCGACGCGTTCTTCGACCGGTTCACCGACCGGTTCGACGCGTTGCTGGCCGAGCAGGACGCCGGTGTCTGCGCCTTCCACGTGCTGGTCGCCGAGGACGGCTCCGTGCTCGGCAGGTTCAACCTCGTCGACATCGAGGACCACACGGCGGAGCTCGGTTACCGGGTCGCGCAGCACGTCGCGGGGCGGGGTGTGGCGACGGCGACCGTCCGGGAGCTGTGCCGACTGGCGATGTCCGCGTACGGGTTGCGTACGCTGCGGGCGGCCACCGTGCACCGGAACGTCGCGTCCCGGCGGGTGCTGGTCAAGGCGGGGTTCGTGCCCGTCGGTCCCGCCGATCCGGCGCACATGGGCGGCAAGGCGGGAACCTGGTATCAGCGCGACCTCGTTGACGCGGTTGCGTCGGAAGATCGGCGTGGGGAGCGCCGCCGATCCCGGTGATCACCGGTGTGTCGGGCGGGCCTGGTCAGCCGCCGCACCCTCAGCCGCCTCACCCGTGCGCTGGCCGCTTCCGGAGGCACGCCAGCACGGTGCCCGCGGGCCAGGACCAGCGGCGGCAGTACGAGCGCCACGGCGACCGGCGTCATGACGACGAGGACGCCGGTGCTCCACACGTTGTCGTCGGTGGTGGCCGGCATGATCCCCGTGGAACGATCTTTCATGGTGGATGCGACGCGCCCGCCGGACACCCGGTTCCCTGCCCGTCGCTCCCCCGCCGTGGCCCGGTCTGTGTCCCACGGGGAGGTCGTGATGCGCGGGTGGATGAGGTGTGGTGGAGTGGGTGTCGGTCGCCGCCGTCTCTCCCGACGGGAGGGTGTACATCGTGTCCCCCACGACGTGGTTCGTCACCGGCGCTTCCAGTGGTCTCGGCCGTGCGCTGGCCGAGCATGTGCTGGAGCAGGGACATCGGGTCGTCGCCACGGCGCCGGTGGTCGCTCCCCTGGCCGGCTTGGCGGACCGCCACCCCGAGCAGTGTCTGGTCCTTCAGCTCGACGTCACGGAGGGTCGCCGGTGCGCCGACGCCGTGCGTGAGGCCGAGGAGTGGTCCGGCGGTATCGACGTCCTCGTCAACAACGCGGGGATCGACTTCGTCGGGGCGCTGGAGGAGCAGCAGGAGTCAGACTACCGCGCGGTCTTCGAGGTCAACTTCTTCGGGGCCGTGACACTCACGCGAGCGGTGCTGCCCGCGATGCGGGCGCGTCGACGCGGAACCATCGTCAACGTCTCCGCGATGGACGGGCTGGCGAGTCTGCCCGGCAACGGCTTCCACTCCGCGAGCAAGTTCGCCCTGGAGGGTTTCACCGAGGCGCTGTGGCAGGAGGTCGAGCCTTTGGGGCTGCACGCCCTGCTGATCGAGCCGGGTTCCTTCCGTACCGGGATCGAGACCCGCACACGCGCCTCCGGGGAGCCGATCGGTGACTACGCGGTCACCGCAGGGGCCTTCCGGGCGATCATGCACAAGGTGACTCCCGGTATGTTTCCGGGTGATCCGGCGAGGGCGGCGGCCGTGATCTTCGAGGAGGCCCTGTCCCCCGCGCCTCGGCACCGGGTGATCCTGGGCAGTGACGCGCAGCGGAGGATCGGCGTCAAGCTCGACCAGCTGCGCGAAGAGTACGAGGCCGGGAAGGACGTCGCCCTGAGCACCGACTTCCCGGGCAGCGGCGAGTACGCGATGCTGTGACCCACACCGCGACCACGACCGGGCCGCTCGCGCGGCCGGCCGGCTCAGAACGCGGGGTTCCCGCCGCCGGTCCTGTCCGGGTTCGCTTGATGGGCCGCGAGCAGCCCGCCGGGCCAGCTGGAGGGCGGCGCCTTCTCCGGATTGCGCAGGGCCTGCGCGACGACCGCGTCGGCGAGCGCGGTCTCGATGTCCAGGCGCGGCAGGCGATCGAGCGCCTCGGTCAGCTCGTTGCGGCCCTCGGCGCCGATGAGGTCGGTCCTGCCGAAGTCCGCGAGCACCGCGAGCCTGACCAGCCTCGGCAGGGTGCCCATGCGTTCCGCGATGCCCGGGGAGGTGTGCAGGGCCACGGCCTCCCAGACCTGTCGCCCGAGGTCCTCGGACCAGCCGTGGTCGGCGAGGAACGCGCGCGCCGCGTCCGCGCCTTCCACCTCGAAGCGCTGGGCGCCGTCGTGTGGCGCCGCTGTTCCCGAGTCGTGGAACAGGCAGGCCACCGCCAGTGCTTCCCGTTCCGCCCCGTGCAAGTCCTGTTGGCGGGCGAGGTGATCCGCCAGCAGCCATACGCGCACGCTGTGGTTGAGGATCGCGGGATGCAGGATCTCGCGCACGTAGGCGTAGGCGAGGTCGCCTGTCTCTCCACCGAAGGTGACGTGCATGCGGTGTCCCTCCTCAGGTCGTGTGTCGCGTCCTCCACCTGCACCTGAACCTGAACCTGTGCGCGACCTTACAGTCAAGAATATGGGAGCGAGGAGGCGGGCTGCGGGCGCTCGCGGTACCTGCGGAGACGCGGGAGAATTTTTGACTGTTCGTTCCCATAACGTTACCCTTGCGTCATGGCGAGGGTCAGAGAGTTCGACACCGAGGCGGCCGTGCACGCCGCCATGGACGCGTTCCGTTGCCGGGGCTACGAGGGCACCTCGATCCAGGACCTGGTGGAAGCCACCGGAGTGGGGCGGGGATCGCTGTACGCGGCCTTCGGGAACAAGGAGGGCCTGTACCTGGCGGCCATGGACCGCTACCGCCAGCTGTACGCCGTGCCGTTGATCGACATGCTGCGCGCGGGGGCGCCGGCCCGTGACCTGCTGCGCGAGGTGCTGGTGTCGACGGTCGACGACATCGTGCAGGACGGCGCCCGCAAGGCGTGCCTCATCGTGGGCGCCACGACCGAGCGCGTCACCCAGGATCCCAAGGTCGCCGCGCACGTGCGGGCCACGACCTCCGCGATCGAGGACGCCCTGCGCGACGTGATCAGCTCGGCCCAGGCGTCCGGACAGCTGCCCGACACGCGCAACGCGCGGGATCTCGCCCGCTACCTCGTCGTGACGATGCAGGGCCTGAAGGTGATGGGGGCGATCAACCCCGACCGCGCCTCGCTCATGGCCGTGGCCGAGACGGCTCTCGACACGTTGGGCTGACCCCGGCGGGGTCTGTCCCGACGCCTCCGCCGGGACGGGCCGCCGCACGGTAAACCGCTGGTCGGTGCGGAGCGGGAAACGGCAGGATGCTCCGCATGACCTTGCCGACTCCCGAACTGCACACCGGCCGCCTGCGACTTCGGCCGTTCACCGATGCCGACGCGGCGCCCCTGTACGCACTGCACAGCGACGCGCATGTGCTGCGTTACTGGGACTCGCCTCCGTGGACCGACCCGGCCCGCTCGCAGCGCTTTCTGTCCGTCTGCCGCACGATGGCGGAGGAGGGCACGGGTGCGCGGCTGGCCGTCGAGCGGGGCTCCGACGGCGCCTTCATCGGCTGGTGCGGTCTCATCGACTGGAACCCGGACTTCCGTAGCGCGATGCTGTGTTATGTCTTCGACCCCGCTGCCTGGGGTCACGGGTATGCCACCGAGACCGTGCGGGGCGTCCTGGGGTGGGCGTTCGACACCCTTGACCTCAACCGTGTCCAGGCCGACGTCGACACCCGGAACGGCGCGTCGGCGCGCGTGCTGGAGAAGCTCGGGTTCGTACGCGAAGGCACCCTCCGCGAGGACTGCGTCGTCAACGGCGAGGTCTCCGACTCCTGGGTCTACGGCCTGCTGCGCCGTGAGTGGCGCCTGGCGGACGGCCGCCCGTAGGGACTGTCAGTCGGCTGCCGTAGTGTTCCGGTCGCTGTCACCGACCGGGAGGGTCAAGAGAGTTGACTGGGCTGTCCGCTTTTCCGTTGCCGTTTCTGGCAAGCCGTTCCTCGACGTTCGCCGTGCCTCGGACGCTGCGGGAGATCGAGATGATGCAGTGCAGCGCGCAACTGCGGGCGAAACCGCGGTGGTTCGAGAAGATGCGCTATGCCGACGTCGTCGCCCGGTGGACCGAGGAGGCGGTCGCGCAGGGGCTCACCGAGGCGCAGGTGCGGTACGTGCTCGACGAGCTCGCCCACTATGCGGCGCTGCGGGACGAGCGGACCGGTGCCGAGGTGTCGGCGGTGGACGGCGTGTGGCAGTCCGACACGCTCGTCGACGACGGGCTCCGGGCGCGGCTGCGGGAGGCGGTGCGGGTGCTGGAGGAGGTGCCCGAGGAGGAGCGGGACTGGCATCCCGGCTCCGGCGGGCAGGTGCTCGACCTCGTGCATCCCTCGCTGTTCTGCCTCGTACGGGAGGTGAGCGGGGCGCCGGAGCGAGCCTGGGAGAATCCGACGGACCGCTATTCGCGGCACGAGTTCTCGGAGAAGTTCCAGTGGCTGCCCACGGACGTCGACGTGGACGACGACGGCCGGGCGCGCTTCCGCTCGTACGTGAACAACGTGCACCCGGAGAAGCACCGTGACCTCGCCGCCGTGCTGCCGGAGCTGTTCGCGCGGATGCTGCCGCTGTGGGAGAACGTCCTGACGGATCTGCGTCATCCGCGGCCCCTGCGCATCACCGTCGACCCGTACGGGTGGTACGAGTCCGACGAGTACGACGTTCCTGAGCCGGAGAGGGACGGCTTCGAGGACGAGGAGTCGTACATCAAGGCCTACGAAGCGTGGGAGGAGGCGGAGGAGGGGTGGTGGGACAACCGCCGGCCCGTCGTCCCAGACGCCCCGGCGTTCGCCCCGCCCCAGGTGCCCGAGGGATCCGACCGGGTGAGCCTGCGTGGCCGGCGGCTTCAGGTGATCGTCAAGCTCGCCACCATCCACCTGACCCCGGACAACCCCGAATACGCGGGCGGGTCCTGGCACGTCGAGGGCATGCTCAACGAGCGGATCGTCTCCACCGGCCTCTACTACTGGGACAGCGAGAACATCACCGAGAGCCGGCTCGGCTTCCGGACGGCGCTCGACGATCCCGAATACGCGCAGAACGACGACAACGGCATGCGGGAGGTGTACGGCCTCGAGAACGAGGGCGCCCTCAACCAGATGCTCGGCTCGGCGGCCACGCCGGAGGGACGCTGCCTCGCCTTCCCCAACGTCCTGCAGCACCGGGTCAGTCCGTTCCGTCTGCAGGACCCCACCCGGCCGGGTCACCGCAAGATCGTCGCGTTCTTCCTGGTCGACCCGTCGCACCCGATCGTCTCCACGTCCGACGTGCCGCCGCAGCAGCCGTGGGCGGAGACGTCGACCATGACGCTGGAGGAGGCCAAGGCCTTCCGGGAGGAGCTGATGAAGGAACGGAAGTTCTTCGTCGACGAGCACAACGAGCAGCTGTACGAACGGGAGTTCTCGCTCTGCGAGCACTGAGGGTCCGGCGAGGCGAAAGGGTTGACGGGGTGACGGGGGTGACGGGGTGACAGGGTGACGGGGCGGGCACGAGCGGGTTTCTTGGCCGGCGTGGTGGCGCTGATCGGGCTGGCGGTGCTCATCGCGCTGCTGGGGCGTCCGTCGGACCGGGATGACGGGAGCGGTGGAACCGGCGCGTCGGCTCCTGCCTTCTCCGTCGATCCCGGGCCCTCGGGCCGGCCGGTCACACCGACGCCGGCCGGCCCGACGCCGGGGAGCACGGCCGAGGAGCCTCTCAGCCTCTTCTCCTCCACCGGCGTCTGTCAGGGAGGAAGGCCGCGGCCGGTGCCCCGGGCGGCGCGTGTGTCGGCGTCGGGGCCCCACCCCCTGGTCGTGCATGTCGACGGGCTGCTGCACCAGTTCGCGGACACAGGCGGCTACGACACGTCGACCCCTTCGCGCTGCCGCCCGAGCAGGTGCAGCTCGTCGCCTGTGCCGAGTACCAGGAGCGGGGGAAGCTGCTGAAGAAGTGCCGGTACACGTTCTCCGGGGTGCTGCGCCGGACGATCTCCCACTACGAGGGTCGGTACCGGATGCGGGTCTTCGAGGCCCGTACCGGGCGGCTCGTCGCTACGCACGGCATGGCCGGGCAGGACTCGGTCATGTGTACGGGCTTCGTCGAGGACGGTCCCGACAGCGTGGTGACCGAGACGCCGGACGACGCGTCCCTTCGGGCGTTCCTGCGTCCGTACGCGCGGGGTGAGAGGCCCTGAGGCCGGGTCCGTGCGGTCGTGCGTGATCGGATCGGTTCGCTGCGGTCGGGCCTGGTCAGGGGGGCCGCTGCCAGGGTTGAAGGCGAAAGGAGGCCTCATGATCTCGGCACTCAACCGGCTCGTCGATCTCGTGGAGGAGCACCTCGGCGAGGAGCTCGACCTCGGCGGGCTGGCCGCGGGGCTCGGGACCACCGAGTACCACCTGCGGCGGATGTTCTCGTCGCTGGCGGGCATGCCGCTGTCGGAGTACGTGCGGAGGCGGCGGATGACCGTCGCCGCCGGTGACGTGGTCCGGGGCGACGACGACCTGCTGGAGATCGCCGTCCGGCACGGGTACGGCTCGCGGGAGGCGTTCGGGCGTGCGTTCCGGGCGGTTCACGGCGCCGCTCCCGCGGAGGTGCGCCGTGACGGGGGCCCCTTGCGTACACAACCGCAGCTCAGGTTCCGCCTGACCGTCGAAGGGAGTACCCCCATGGACACCCGTCTCGTCGACCGCCCCGCGTTCCGGCTGGTCGGACACTCCACCCGGGTCCCGCTCATCCATCGCGGCGTCAACCCGCACATCCAGCAGCACATCGCCGCCATCCCTCCGGAGGAGCACCAGCGCCTGAAGGCCCTCAGCGCCACCGAGCCGGCCGGCCTGCTCCAGGTCAGCGACGGCGCCGACCCCGACGGGCGGGAGGGCACCGAGCTGACCTACCTGCACGGGGTCGCCGTCGGCGGCGGAACGGCCGTTCCGGACGGGCTGGACGTCATCGAGGTGCCGGCGGGCATGTGGGCGGTGTTCCGGACCAGCGGGCCGCACCCGGAGGCGCTGCAGACCGCCTGGGCGGCGACCGCGACCGAGTGGTTCCCGTCCAACCCGTGGCGGCTGCGGCCCGGGCCCTCGATCGTCGCGATCCTCGAGAGGGCCGACGACTTCAGCACCGCGACCTGCGAGCTGTGGCTGCCCGTCGAGTCCGCGTGACACGGCGCCGCGTCACCCCTCGGTCATCCCGGTCGAGGTCGTCCGGGTCGAGGGGCGGGTTTCGGGAAACCTGAAGATGTTCGACTGTTTTCGATTATCGTGAGCGCTCACCGTCATCCGCGGCCAGGAGCGAGGAGTTCGGCATGGCAGAGGTCGTACTGTTCCATCACGTGCAGGGGCTGACCCCGGGAGTGGTCGCCTTCGCCGACGAGCTCCGGGCCGCGGGGCACACCGTTCACACACCCGACCTGTTCGACGGACGCACCTTCGACTCGCTGGACGAGGGCGCGGAGTTCGCCGGACAGGTCGGTTTCGGTGAGATCGCCGCGCGTGGTGTGCGCGCGGCTGATCCTCTCCCCCGGGACGTCGTCTACGCCGGCTTCTCGCTCGGGGCGCTGCCCGCGCAGAAGCTGGCGCAGACACGGCCCGGGGCGCGGGGCGCGCTGCTGATGCACGCCTGCATCCCGGTGTCCGAGTTCGGTGCGGCCTGGCCCGAGCAGGTGCCGGTGCAGGTGCACGCGATGGAGGACGACCCCTTCTTCACCGAGGACGCCGACGCCGCCCGCGCGCTGGTCGCGGAGGCCCCCGCCGCCGAACTGTTCCTGTACCCCGGGGACCGGCACCTCTTCGCGGACCGCTCGCTGCCGTCCCACGACGCGGAGGCCGCCGGGCTGCTGACGCGGCGGGCGGTCGCGTTCCTCGGCTCGGTCGACGGCGGGACGCGGGCCTGAGCGGTCAGCGGGTGCGGAGGGCTTGCGTCGCGTACTCCCAGAGGCGGTCCGCCGCTCGCGGGTCGACGGCGTGGGCGGCGACGCCGGCCGTCGGGTTCTCCTCGTCCGTGACGAGCCGTGCCTCCTGGTTGTCCTCGAAGTAGCGGCCCGTGACCCCTTCCAGCAGGGGTGAGGCGGCCAGCAGGACCGAGGTGGCGGCTCCCTGGGCGGGCGTCTTGTAGTACGGCAGCGGGGTCAGGTTGCCCTCGTCGTCCATCACGCCGAACGCGCGCATCGTGGCGTCGTCGAGGTGCCGTTGCAGGCCGGTGAGGATGTAGCCGGGGTTCAGGGCGTTGGCGGTGATGCCGTCGGCGGCCCAGCGGTGCGCGCCGGCCGCGAGGAGGACGTCGGCGGACTTCGACTGCCCGTAGGCGGTCCACGGGTCGTACGGGCGCCGCTCGAAGTGGG
This sequence comes from Streptomyces pseudogriseolus, assembly GCA_002154585.1. Classification (GTDB taxonomy): domain Bacteria; phylum Actinomycetota; class Actinomycetes; order Streptomycetales; family Streptomycetaceae; genus Streptomyces; species Streptomyces pseudogriseolus. The sequence continues at coordinate 458 of MUNG01000270.1, read as the reverse complement.
GGTCGTCGAAGTCGAAGGGCGTGGCCAGGTGGGCGCCCGAGCTGACGACCACGATGCGGGCGGAGCCGGCCTCGCACAGCGCCGGGTGCAGACCGGTGGCCAGGGCGAAGTGGCCCAGGTAGTTGGTGGCGAGCTGCATCTCCCAGCCCTGGGGGGTGAGGGTGCGCTCGGGCAGGGCCATGATGCCGGCGTTGGCGACGAGGATGTCGAGCGGGCCGCGCCAGTTCCGCACGAAGGCGTCGACCGAGGTGAGGTCGGAGAGGTCGAGGGGCGCGGTGCGCACGGGACCGGCGCCGTCGACGGCGGCCGACTCCCGCACGAGCGGCTCCGCGGCCTCGGGGCGGCGGACGGCGACGGTGACCTCGGCGCCGGCCTCGGCCAGCGCCCGTACGGTCTCGGCGCCGAGACCCGAGGCGCCGCCGGTGACCACGGCGCGGCGGCCGGTGAGGTCCACGCCC
>MUNG01000027.1 GCA_002154585.1 Streptomyces pseudogriseolus | reverse complement strand
CCGTGCGCTGGACGACCAGTGCCCGGCGCTTCTCGGCGACCAGCGCCTCGATCGCCCGCCACTGGTCGTCGCGCAGCCGTGCGGCGCCCGTGTCGTCGCCGACGAGACGGGCGAGCACCGCGTCGGCGGCCGTCCGCAGATCCGTGTTGCTCGTGTGCTCCATGGGTCCCATACAACAGGACGGCGCCGACATCGGCTCCGGGCTGTGGACAACGCCCGGCCGGCGGCACGGCGGTGACATGGACCTGACCCGAGTTGTCCACAGGTGAACCGGAATGTCGCAATCCGCGAGAAGGTCCCGGCATGACGAACCACAGCGGGACGACCGGTCCCTCCGAGAACAGTGACATCCCGAGCCAGTCCGGACGCGACGGGGCGGAGCCGCGACGGGAAGCGGCAGCGTCCCGCACCGGAACACCGGTGCCGGTGACCGGCGAGGACCGCCCACCCCACCCGGCCGACCTGACCTGCACCGCGTACGAGAGCCACGGCGACCCGCAGCAGGTGACGCTGCGCACCCCCGCCGAGCTGGCCGACGCCGTGCCCTACCTGCTCGGATACCGTCCGGAGGACAGCATCGTCCTCGTTTCCCTGCACGACACCGGCGGGCCGGGCAGGATCGGCGGCCGGGCCCGGCTCGGCATCCCCGCCGACCCCGGCGACTGGCCCTCGGCCGCCCGGCAGCTCGCCCACGGCCTGGTGACCGGATGCGAGCGCCGAGGAGCCCGACCCGAGCAGATGGTCGTCTTCCTGTGCCAGGAGCCGGGGCATGGCGAGACCGGCCGGCAGGTCAAGGAGCGGCTGGGACCCTTGGCCCACGCCCTGCGACTGGAATGCGGAGCTCTGGACGTCCCGGTGGTCGAAGCCCTCTGCGTCTCCGACGGCCGCTTCTGGTCCTACTGCTGCGACGACCGGACCTGCTGCCCGGAGGAAGGCACGCCGATGGGCCTGCCCGGCACGTCCGTGCTGGCCGCCGCGGCCGCCTACGCGGGGCTCCAGGTCCGCGGCTCCCTGCGCGAACTGCACGCCAGGCTCCAGCCCTGGGAGACCTCCGCCGCCCACGACCAGCGCCGCGCCCTGGACGACGCCGGGCTGAGGCTGCTCCCCCGGATCGTCGACGAGCAGGCCCGCAAGGCCGTCGCCGACGAGACGCTGGAACTGGCCGAGCGCCTCGTGCGCCGCCTCGCCGACGCCCCGCCCGTCTCCGGCACGCTCCCGTCGGACCTGCGGGACGACGAACTGATCGGGCACGACGAGGCGGCCACGGTGCTCCTCGGCCTCCAGGACCGCACCACCCGCGACCGCGCCGCCGCGTGGATGGAGGGCGACGAGGCGGCCCCGGCCCTCCGCCTGTGGCGCACCCTGGCACGCCGCTGCGTCGGCCCGTACGGGGAGTATGCCGCCGCACCGCTCACCCTCGCCGGGTGGGTCGCCTGGTCCTCCGGCGACGAACTGGAGGCCCGGGAGGCTCTCGCCATGGCTCTCGGGGCCGACCCGGACTACCTGTTCGCGCGTCTGCTGCACCAGGCGTGCAACGAAGGGCTCGACCCGGAGTCGATCCGCCGCTGTCTGCGCGGCGGGGGAGAGGGGGAGTCCAGCCCGGCCGAGGTGAGCGGGGTTTCCGGCGAGCAGGGCAGCGAGGCTCTCGGGAGGGGTGGTGGCGAGAACCCCGGCAAGGATGAGGGCGAGGCGCCCGGCCTCGATGCGTCGCCCACGTCCCGGAGGCGCCGGCTGCGGGCGGCCGGCCGTGCGGGACGGCTCCCGCGCCGCGGAGGCACGCCCACGGGGCGGCTGCCGCGCCCTCGGATGGCACCGGGCGGGACCCGGCCCCAAGGCCCCGCGCACCCCGGCGCCGCGACCCGGCGCGGGCAGCACCAGGAAGGCGCGCACATCGCGCCGCGTGGGGAGGAGACGGAGGAGTAGAGGAGATGCCGGTGCGGAACGAGACCGGCCGACGATCAGGCCGGTGCAGGGAGTGTTTATCGTCAGGCAGACGACTATGATCGCCGCATGCCCTACGACCCGTCAGCTTTCCCGCCTTTCGCCGTCACCGTGGACCTGGTCGTGCTCACCGTGCGACGTCACGCTCTGTGCGCATTGGCGGTACGCAGGGGTGAGCCCCCGTTCCAGGGGCGGTGGGCACTTCCCGGAGGCTTCGTACGGGACGACGAGGATCTGGCGCAGGCGGCGGCGCGGGAGCTGGCCGAGGAGACGGGGCTGCGGGTTCATGATCCGGCCGTCCCCGCCCAGGACCACGGCGCCCATCTCGAGCAGCTGGCCACGTACGGGGACCCCAAGCGTGACCCGCGCATGCGGGTGGTGAGCGTCGCCCACCTCGCTCTGGCCCCGGACCTGCCGGCGCCCCGGGCGGGCGGCGACGCCAGCAACGCGCGCTGGGCGCCCGTGGACGAGCTGTTGCAGCAGGGTGGCCACGGCAGGGACGGCGAGCCGGTGGCGCCGCTCGCGTTCGACCACGCCCAGATCCTCTCGGACGGCGTGGAACGCGCCCGCTCCAAGATCGAGTACTCCTCGCTGGCGACGGCGTTCTGCCCGCCGGAGTTCACCGTCGGTGAGCTGCGCCGCGTCTACGAGGCGGTCTGGGGCGTGGCGCTCGACCCGCGCAACTTCCATCGCAAGGTGACGGGCACGCCGGGCTTCCTGGTGCCCACCGGCGGCACCACGACCCGGCAGGGCGGCCGTCCCGCCCAGCTCTTCCGGGCCGGCGGCGCCACCCTGCTCAACCCGCCCATGCTGCGCCCCGAGGTCTGACACGGGAGAGGCCGGCTTCCGGTACGCGTGTCCCGGGGCCGTTTCCCCTCCTGCAACAGGCCCCGTGGTGCCCGAAAAACCCGATTTGCCGCGCTATCTTGCATCGGGTGATCCAGGCCATCGGACTGACCAGCATCCCTCGCAAAGAGCAGCGGCCCGCCCTCGACAACGTCTCCTTCGAGGCGCATGCGGGCCGCGTCACCGCGTTGCTCGGAGCACCGGGCGCCGGCAAGACCACGGCGCTGAGACTCATGCTCGAACTCCAACGCGGGCGTGGGATCACCTACTTCAGAGGCCGCCCGTTGCACCGCATCCCGCACCCCGCCCACGAGGTGGGGGTGGTTCTGGGCGACGTGCCGGGGCACCCCGCCCGCACGGTCCGCGGACACCTCCGCATGCTCTGCGCGGCCTCCGGGGTTCCGGCCCGGCGTGCCGACGAAGTGCTCGAAGCGGTGGGCCTGGTGAGCCTGCGCGACGAACGCCTCGGCACCCTGTCGCGCGGCATGGACCGCCGCCTCGGTCTGGCCTGCGCGCTCCTGCCGGACCCGCACACCCTCGTGCTCGACGACCCCGCGCGCGGGCTCGTCGCGGGGGAGAGGCGGTGGCTGTACGACATGCTGCGGGAACACGCGGCACAGGGCGGGACGGTGCTGTGCAGCACCGCCGATCCCAAGGAGGCCGCGCGGATCGCCGATCACGTGGTCACGCTGGACGAGGGACGGCTCGTGGCCGACCAGCGGGCCGCCGACTTCGCCCGCACCCGGCTGCGCCGCCGCGTCGCCGTCCGCAGCCCGCACGCCGCCCGCCTCTCCGCACTGCTCGCCCAGCAGGCCCGTTCCACGCAACGGTCCGTGGAGGTCGTGCAGGAGGGCGGCAACCGCCTCTGCGTCTACGGGAGCAGCTGTGCCGAGGTGGGCGAGACGGCCTTCCGAAACGGCATCGTCGTGCACCAACTGGCCGACGAGGTGGGGGACATGGGTCCGGGGGCCGGTGCGGACACGCAACCGGCCGGAGCTGCCGAGCCCCGGCCGGCGGTGGAAACCGCCCCTCAGGACCCGGCGGACCCCGCCCCTGCTTC
>MUNG01000269.1 GCA_002154585.1 Streptomyces pseudogriseolus | reverse complement strand
CGTCCCGGGGGCGCCGCCCCCGGACCCCCGCTCCTCAAGCGCCGGAGGGGCCGATCGTCACAGCCGCACCCGGGCCAGCTGGCGGGACTGCGCGACGAGGCGGCCGGCGCTGTCCCAGACCTCGGCGTCCTCCTCCAGGAAACCGCCCGCGAGGTTGCGGGTGGTGATGGACACGCGCAGGGGACCCGGCGCCGGGCGGCAGCGGATGTGGACGGTCAGCTCGACCGTCGGGACCCAGCCGGTCAGGCCCATCTCGAAGGCGGTCGGCGGCAGCGCGTCCACCGCGAGCAGCAGCGCCATCGGATCGGGGTCCCGGCCGTCGGCGAGACCGAACCACCCGCGCATCTCACCCTTGCCGGACGGCTTGCCGAGGGCCCAGCCGAGGGTCGACGGGTCGAGCTTCAGCATCAGCCGTCCGGCGATCTCGGAACTTCCGTCGACCGGGGCGGGGCCGTCCTCGGGGCCGAAGCACTGGTCCATCGGCGGCAGCGCGGGCGGCGCGGCCGTCGTACGGACGTCGTCGGGGAGGGAGTCCAGGTCGCCGTAGGAGGCGAGGACCCGGATGCGCTCCACCTCGTTGCCCTGCTCGTCGAACTGGAAGAGCGACGCCTGCCCGGTGGACAGCGTGCGTCCGGTGCGGACGGTCTCGGTGCGGACGACCGCCGGGCCCGGCTGAGAGGCCGTCAGGTAGTGCGCGGAGACGGTGAACGGGTCGGGGTGCGGAAGCGCGTCCGCGAGCGCGCGGCCCAGGACGGCCAGCAGATAACCGCCGTTGACGGCGTTGATGATCGTCCAGCCGGCGGAGAGGTCGATGTCGTAGACGCCGGGTTCCCGCGCGGTGAGCGCGGTGTCGCGGTCGAACTCGCTGTCACCGATGGCGGCCCGGATGGCCTGGGCGGAGGCTGCTTCTGGCATGGCTGAACAGTACAAGAAGATAATACTAAGCGGTAGCTTTGTTCGTCCCGTGAGCGTCGGGCGCCTGCACCGCCCGGTTCGGCTCAGGACGGAGGCTGCTCCTCCACGACCGTCGAACGGCGGTGCCAGGCGCGGGGCGCCCGCCAGTGGTACCGCATGGCGAGCAGCCGCAGCACGAAGGCGGTGACGGCGGCGGTGGTGCTGGTCACCGGGTTGAGCGCGTCGAAGCGCAGGCACAGGGCGACCATGGCCGCGCCGACGATCGCGGGCACCGCGTACAGGTCGCGGTCCCAGCGCAGCAGCGAGGGCACCTCGTTGGCGAGCACGTCCCGCAGCACGCCGCCGCCGACCGCCGTGGCCAGGCCCAGACAGGCGGACGCGGTGAGGCCGAGCCCGTAGTCGTACGCCTTGGTCGTGCCGACGACGCAGAAGAGGCCGAGGCCGGCCGCGTCGAAGACGTTGACGGCGCTCTGGATGCGCTCGACGTGCGGGTGCAGGAAGAAGACGAGGACGGTGGCCAGCAGCGGGGTGACGAAGTACCCCAGGTCCGTGAACGCGGCCGGCGGGACGGCGCCGATGATCAGGTCGCGGAAGAGACCGCCGCCGAGGGCGGTGATCTCGGACAGCACGGCCATCCCGAACACGTCGAAGTTCTTCCGGACGGCCAGCAGGGCGCCGGAGATGGCGAAGACGAAGATGCCGATCAGGTCGAGTGTGTGCAGGACGGACGGGCTGAACAGTTGCTGAAGCACTTGCATATTGTGGCGTAGAAAGAAGCCCTCGCCTTGCAAAGCAAGGCGAGGGCTTCTTTCTGGCGCCGATCAGACAGCCTTCTCAGGCTCCTCGGAGGGCTCGGCCTCGTCGGAGGCAGCCTCGGGCTCGTCGGCCTTGGCCGGCTCGTCCTCGGCCTTCGCCGGCTTGTCCTCGGTCGCGGCGGGCTTCTCGGCCTCGGCGGGCTCTGCGGCCTTCTCCGCCTCCGCGGCCTTTTCCGCCTCAGCGGGCTTCTCCGCCTCGGCGTCCTCGCCGGCCTCCGCGGCCTTCTCCGCCTCAGCGGGCTTCTCCGCCTCGGCGTCCTCGCCGGCCTCCGCGGACTTCTCCGCCTCCGCCGGCTTCTCCTTCTGGGCCGGGATCTTCGCCGGGGTTTCGGCCGCCGGCGTGTCCTCCGCCGGCGCCCCCGTCTCCGGCGTGTCCTCCGTCGGGTTGTCGTCGACGCCCTCGCGCGTCGCCGACACGACCTCGCCCTTGGTCAACTGGAGCTTCCCGGACGCGATGTCCTCGGCGTAGTGGCAGGCCACGCGGTGGCCGCCGCCGATGTCCCGCAGCTGGGGGCGCTCGGTCGAGCAGCGCTCGGCCTGGGCCCACGGGCAGCGGGTGTGGAACCGGCAGCCGGTCGGCGGGTTCGCCGGCGAGGGCAGGTCACCGGTGAGCAGGATCCGCTCGCGCTTGTCCTCCACCTCCGGGTCCGGCACCGGCACGGCCGACATCAGGGCCTTGGTGTACGGGTGCTTCGGCTCGGCGTAGAGCGCGTCGCTCGGCGCCTCCTCGACCAGCGCGCCCAGGTACATCACGCCGATCGTGTCGGAGATGTGCCGGACCACCGCGAGGTCGTGGGCGATCACCACGTAGGTCAGGCCGAGTTCCTCCTGGAGCTCCTCCAGCAGGTTGATGACCTGGGCCTGGACCGACACGTCGAGCGCGGAGACCGGCTCGTCGCAGATGATCACGTCCGGTTCCAGGACGAGGGCGCGGGCGATGCCGATGCGCTGCCGCTGGCCGCCGGAGAACTCGTGCGGGTAGCGGGCGAGCGCGTTGGAGGGCAGGCCGACCTTGTCCAGGATGGCCTTGATCTTCTCGCGGCGCTCCTCCTGGTCCTTGCCGATGCCGTGGGCGATCATGCCCTCGGACAGGATCGACTCGATGTTCTGCCGCGGGTTGAGGGAGCCCAGCGGGTCCTGGAAGACCATCTGGAGCCGGCGCCGGAAGCGGCGCATCTCCTCTCCCGGCAGCTTCGCCAGGTCGGTGCCGTCGAGGACGACCGAGCCGTCGGTGATGTCCACCAGCCGCAGCACCGACCGCCCGAGGGTGGTCTTGCCGCAGCCGGACTCGCC
>MUNG01000268.1 GCA_002154585.1 Streptomyces pseudogriseolus | reverse complement strand
CCCGCGTCCCCGCCCAGCAGCCTCCGCACCAGCGGGTGCGCGCAGAACAGACCGTCCCGCACACCGATGCCGTACTCGGCGGACAGCGCGGCGGCGAAGTGGGAGCTGTTCCAGCCGTCGACCACGAAGGACAGCACCCCGACGCGCGGCGCGTCGTCCCCGAACAGGGACAGGAACCGCACCTCCGGCACATCCGCCAGCCCGTCCCGCACCGCCCGCACCAGCGCCTCCTCCCGCGCGGCGAGCGCGTCGAAGCCGGCCTCGGTGAGCGCCTTGCAGGCGGAGGCGATCGCGTAGGCGCCGATGACGTTGGGCGAGCCGGCCTCGTGGCGGGCGGCGGTCTCGTGCCACCGCACGTCCACTCCCCCGTCCGCGCGCCGGGTGACGGTGCGGCTGGCGCCGCCGCCGGCGAGGTAGGGCTCGGCGTCGCGGAGCCAGTCGGCGCGGCCGGCCAGCACCCCTGAGCCGAAGGGCGCGTACAGCTTGTGCCCGGAGAAGGCGACCCAGTCGACGTCGAGTTCGCGCACGCTCACCGCGCGGTGCGGGGCGAGCTGGGCGGCGTCCAGCACGATCCGGGCGCCGTGCGCGTGCGCGGCAGCGGCGAGTTCGCGGACCGGCCACAGCTCGCCGGTGACGTTGGAGGCGCCGGTGACGCAGACCAGGGCCGGGCCGTGGGGGTCGCGGGCGGCGAGGGCGCGCTCCAGGGTCGCGACGGCCTGCGCGGGGCTGTCCGGCGCGTCGAGGAAGGTCACCCTGCCCGCCCGCTGCCACGGCAGCAGCGCCGCGTGGTGCTCGGTCTCGAAGACGAAGACCTCGCAGCCGTCGGGCAGGGCCGCGGCGAGCAGGTTGAGGGAGTCGGTGGTGGACCGGGTGAACACCAGCTGGTCGCCCTCCCGTCGCCCGCCACCGCCCTTGCCGGACCGGGCTTCGCCCGGGCTGTCCTCGATGCGGCAGTCGAGGAACTCGGCGACGGTCCTGCGGGCGTTCTCGAACAGGTCGGTGGAGAGCTGGGAGAGGTATCCGGCGCCGCGGTGGACGCTGCCGTAGTAGGGGGCGTAGGCGGCCACGTCGTCCCAGACGCGCTGGAGGGCGGGGGCGCTGGCGGCCTGGTCGAGGGCCGCGTAGGTGACCTCCCCGCCGGTGACGAGGGGGACGGCGACGTCCCGGCCGAGGACGGGCAGCGGGGCGCAGACGGACGGGTCGGCGGCGACGGCGGCAACAGCGGGCATGACGGAACTCCCGTACGGCATGGCGGATCCTCACGCGAGCGCACGGCACTTCGGCGGCGCTCCGGCGCGAAGGAGAAGAACGACAAGGGTGTGCGGAGGCGGGGCTCGACGCCCTAGCGCATTCGCTTGCTCACGGAAGACTCCTCGACGACCCAGGACCCCTGGTGTGCGAGGGGTCCGCGCTTGCCGTGAGCCCTGCTGCTCACGGCCTGGTCTTCACCCGGGGCACCCCGCCACGGACGGAGGGTTGCCGGACAGCCGGCCGGGGCCTGATGGCTGTCACTCATGACCTGGAAAGGAACGTACGTGAGCGGACGGCCGTCCCGCAACCCGTATCCGGATGGCGGAACGGCCGTGCACGCCTACGCGTTGGTGACGGCGACCCAGCGGTCCAGGACGCGCCTGGCGGCGCCGGAGTCGATCGACTCGGCGGCCTTCGCCATCCCGGCGCGGATCTGTTCGGTGAGGGTGCCCGGGCCCGGCTCCAGGGCGACCAGCGCCGCCGCCGAGTTCAGCACCACCGCGTCCCGTACCGGGCCCCGCTCGCCGTCCAGCAGCCGGCGGGCGACCTCGGCGTTGTAGGAGGCGTCGGCGCCGCGCAGCGCCTCCACCGGGACCAGGCCGAGGCCCACGTCCCGCGGGTCGAAGGTCTCCTCGGTGACCTGGCCGTCGCGGACCACCCACACCCGGGAGGTGCTGGTGGTGGTCAGCTCGTCGAGGCCGTCGTCGCCGCGGAACACCAGGGAGGAGTGGCCGCGCCCGGCGAACACCCCGGCCATGATGGGCGCCATGCGCGGGTCGGCGACGCCGACCGCCTGGGCCTTGACCTTCGCGGGGTTGGCGAGCGGGCCGAGGAAGTTGAACACCGTGCGGACGCCGAGCTGGCCGCGGGCGGCGGCCACATGGCGCAGCGCCGGGTGGAACCTCACCGCGAAGCAGAAGGTGATGCCGGCCTCCTCGGCGACCTCGGCGACCCGGCGCGGGGTGATGTCGAGGTTGACGCCCAGCTTCTCCAGGACGTCGGAGGCGCCGGACGCGGAGGACGCGGCGCGGTTGCCGTGCTTGACGACCTTCGCGCCGGTGCCGGCGACGACGATCGAGGACATGGTGGAGATGTTCACCGTCTTGGCACCGTCGCCGCCGGTGCCGACGATGTCGACGGTGGCGCCCGGCACCTCGATCACGTTGGCGTGGTCGTACAGCGCCCGGACGCAGCCGGTGATCTCGTCGACGGTCTCGCCCTTGGCCCGCAGGGACACCGCGAAGCCGGCGATCTGCGCGTCGGTGGCCTCGCCGCGCATGATGAGGTCCATCGCCCAGGCGGCCTCGTCGGCGGACAGGTCCCGGCCGTCGAGGAGCTTGTTCAGCAGGGCGGGCCAGGAGCGGCCCGCCGCGGTGTCGCCTCCAGCGGGGGTCACAGCGCTCATGGTCGCTCCTGACGGTCGTAGGGGTGCCTGGGGACCGGACGGGTCCCGCACCCACCCTATCCAGCCCCGGGCACGCCGAAGGGCCCCCGTCCGCAGAACGGACGGGGGCCCTTCGCCGTCGTGTGGCGACGTGTGGAGCGACCGGGGATCAGTGGTGGCCGTGGCCGCTCGTGATCTCCTTGTACTCCTCGACGGTCGGCTTCGGGATCTGCGACTCCTCGCCGTAGAAGCCCTTGCTGAGCTTCGCGCGCAGCTTCTCGCCGGTCTTCACCTTGCGCCGGACGCCGTTCTCGTCGACCTCCGGGCCGAGCTCGAGCGGCTTGGGCTGCTCGTGCGCGGTGAGGGTGTACAGCTGCTCCTGGCTGAGCGGCTCGTGCACCTCGATGAACTCACCGTGCGGCAGGCGCTTGATGATGCCCGACTCGCGGCCGTGCAGCACCTTCTCCTTGTCCCGGCGCTGGAGGCCGAGGCAGATCCGCTTGGTGACGACGAACGCCACGACCGGGGCGACGAAGAACGCGATCCGGACGAACCAGGTGATGGCGTTGATCGACAGGTGGAAGTGCGTGGCCCAGATGTCGTTGCCGCCGCCGACGAGGAGCACGAAGTACAGCGTGATCCAGGCGACGCCGAAGGCGGTGCGCGTCGGGGCGTTGCGCGGGCGGTCCAGGATGTGGTGCTCGCGCTTGTCGCCGGTGACCCAGGACTCGATGAACGGGTACACGGCGATGGCGACCAGGACCAGCGGGAAGATCAGCAGCGGGATGAACACGCCCAGGACGAGCGTGTGACCCCAGAAGTTGATCTCCCAGCCCGGCATGACACGGATCAGGCCCTCGGAGAAGCCCATGTACCAGTCGGGCTGGGCGCCGGTGGAGACCATGTCGGGCCGGTAGGGGCCGAGGGCCCAGATCGGGTTGATCGTGGCGATCGCCGAGACGGCCGCAAGCACACCGAAGACCAGGAAGAAGAAGCCTCCGGCCTTGGCCATGTACACCGGCAGCAGCGGCATGCCGACCACGTTCTTGTTGGTCTTGCCGGGGCCCGCGAACTGCGTGTGCTTGTGGTAGAAGACCAGGATCAGGTGCGCCACCACGAGGCCGAGCATGATGCCCGGCAGCAGCAGGACGTGGATCGAGAAGAACCGGGCCACGAAGTCGTCGCCGGGGAACTCGCCGCCGAAGAGGAAGAACGAGATGTACGTGCCGACGATCGGCACGGACAGGATCGCGCCCTCCATGAAGCGGATACCGGTGCCGGAGAGCAGGTCGTCAGGGAGCGAGTAGCCGGTGAAACCGGTGAACATGCCGAGGACGAACAGCAGGAAGCCGAACAGCCAGTTGATCTCACGCGGCTTGCGGAACGCGCCGGTGAAGAACACGCGCATCATGTGCACGAACATGCCGGCCAGGAAGACCAGGGCGGCCCAGTGGTGGATCTGCCGGATGAGCAGACCGCCACGGACGTCGAAGCTGATGTCCAGCGTCGACTTGTAGGCCTCACTCATCAGCTGGCCCTGCAGCGGGACGTAGCTGCCGTGGTACTCCACCTCGTTCATCGACGGGTGGAAGAACAGGGTCAGGTACACACCCGTGAGGATGATGATGAGGAAGCTGTAGAGGCAGACCTCGCCCAGCATGAACGACCAGTGGTCGGGGAAGATCTTCCGCATGTTGGCCTTGGCCAGGGAGTAGATCCCCAGCCGGCCGTCGGCCCAGTCGGCGACCCGCTCACCGGCGGGCGCCTTCCCGCGTGCGCGGGATTCGGTGCTGGTGGTAGTACTCATCCGCGCTCCCAGAAAGCAGGGCCGACGGGCTCGTCGAAGTCACCGAGCGCTTCGAGGTAGCCCTCGTCGTTCACGCCGATGCGCAGCTGCGGCAGCGGGTGACCGGCGGGACCGAAGATCACCTTGGCGCCGTCGGAGAGATCGAAGGTGGACTGGTGGCAGGGGCACAGGGCGTGGTGCGTCTGCTGCTCGTACAGGGAGATCGGGCAGCCCACGTGGGTGCAGATCTTCGAGTAGGCCAGGATGCCCTCGTGCGACCACTCGAGGGACCGCTTGTCCTTGATGTCGTCCGGCTTGATGCGGACCAGCATCAGGGCGGCCTTGGCGATCTCCGTCTGGAAGTCGTGGTCGTGCTCCTCCAGGCCCTCGGGCTTGGCGAAGGTCAGCGAGCCCACGATCAGGTCCGACGGACGCAGCGGCTCGTTGGTGTTCATGTTGACGAGCAGCTTGCCCTTGGACCACAGGGTGTGGCGGAGCTTCGTGCCGGGCAGCGGGCCGAGGTCGCGCAGCAGCACCACGCCGGAGAGCGGGAACAGCGCCAGCGCGCCGAACATGGTGTTGCGGATCAGCTTCCGGCGGCCGAGCGCCGACTCCTTGGCGCCCTGGCGGAAGTCGTCCATGACCTTGGCGCGGACCTCGGGGGCGGCCTCGATCGGGTGACGCTCGTCGGCCAGCTCGTGGTCCGACATCAGCGTGCGGGCCCAGTGGACCGCGCCGGCGCCGATGCAGAACAGGGCGAGGCCGAGCGTCATGCCCAGCGCGAAGTTCAGCGCGCTGATGTGGCCGATCGGCCAGATGTAGACGGACCGGTCGACCGGGATGGTCACGTACGAGGCGATGAAGCCGACGGTGGCCAGCATCGACACCGTGAACAGCAGGGCGACCGCGCGCTCGGACCGCTTCGCGGCCCGCTCGTCGATGTCCTGCACCCGCGGCTCGTGGGGCGGGAGGCCCGGGTCCGCGAACGGGTTCTGCTCGTCCGCGAGCTTCACCGCTCCGTGGCTGGTGTCCTGCGCAGCGGGCAGGTTCTCTTCGGGAATGTCTTGGCTACTCATGACTTCTTGGCCTTTGCGGTCCGAGCGGCGACCCAGACGGCGACCGCGATCAGCGCCCCGAGTCCGAAGACCCAGGCGAACAGACCCTCGGAGACGGGGCCGAGGCCGCCCAGCTCGAGGCCGCCGGGGCTCTCGGTCTCATCGCCGTTGACCGCGTTCAGGTACGCGATGATGTCCTTCTTGTTCTGCTCCGACATGGTGCTGTCGGGGAAGGAGGGCATGTTCTGCGGGCCGGTGAGCATGGCCTCGTAGATGTGCTTGGGCGTCACGCCCTCCAGGCTCGGGGCGTACTTGCCGTGCGTGAGCGCACCGCCCTTGCCGGTGAAGTTGTGGCACTGCGCGCAGTTGTTGCGGAACAGCTCGCCGCCCTTGGCGGCGTCGGCGCCCTCGGGGCCGTACTGCGCCTCGGTCGGGACGGCCGGGCCGGCGCCCAGGGAGGCGATGTACGCCGCCAGCTGGTCGATCTCGGCCTGGCTGTAGATGTTCTTCTTGCGCGGGATCTGCGCGCCCTGCGAGGTGGCGGCCGGCATACGGCCGGTGCTCACCTGGAAGTCCACCGCCGCGGCGCCCACGCCCACCAGGCTCGGGCCGTCGGACGTGCCCTGACCGCCGGTGCCGTGGCAGCTCGCGCAGCCGACGGTGTAAAGCTTCTTGCCCTCCTCGATGGTGAGGGACTGGGCGGTTTCGTCGGCCTGCGCCTTGTCCGCGGGTGCGAACACGGCGTACAGCCCCCCGGTGCATGCCAGCGCGAGGAGTAGGACGACGAGCGCCGCCAGCGGATGGCGTCGTCGTGCGGAGAGCTTTTTCACGGATTACCCCGGTGTCAGGATCTTCTGCGTCGATGCTTCTGTTGGGTGCGCTGTGTCCAGCGCGGATGAGGGCCCGCCTACTTGATCATGTAGATCGTGGCGAAGAGGCCGATCCAGACGACATCGACGAAGTGCCAGTAGTAGGACACGACGATGGCCGCGGTCGCCTGCTCGTGGGTGAACCTCCGGGCCGCGTAGGTCCGGCCCAGGACCAGCAGGAAGGCGATCAGGCCGCCCGTCACGTGCAGGCCGTGGAAGCCGGTGGTCAGGTAGAAGGCCGAGCCGTACGGGTCGGAGGAGAGGGACAGGCCCTCGTGCTTGACCAGCTCGGTGTACTCGAAGACCTGGCCGCCGATGAACACCGCGCCCATGATGAAGGTGACGATGAACCACATCCGGAGCTTCTTCACGTCACCGCGCTCGGCGGCGAAGACGCCGAGCTGGCAGGTGAGCGAGGAGAGCACCAGGATCGTGGTGTTCGTCGCCGAGAACGGGAAGTTCAGCAGGTCGGCCTTCTCCGACCAGAAGTCCGGTCCCGTCACCGATCGCAGGGTGAAGTACATCGCGAAGAGGGCCGCGAAGAACATCAGCTCGGAACTCAGCCAGATGATGGTTCCGACGCTGGTGAGGTTCGGTCGGTTGACCGACGGGTGCGCGTGCCCGGTGTCTACTGTCGTTGCTGTCGCCACGCCGACATTATGTCGGTCGCTTATCCCGCCCTCACTCCCGGGGGTGCCGTTCGGTGTGTTCGCCCCTCCTGGACTGCCCGTATGGCCCACGGAAGCCCCTTTCGAAGCCGTGTCCGAACCGGTGTTGACAGGCGGTCCGAGGGGGTAGCATCCGCGCCATCGGTACCCGAAGTTCCCGACAGAGCCGTGCCCTCTCTCTTACGCGTGGAGGAACAATGCAGGCGACCGCCACGGTGCTGGTCTACAGCGACGACGCCAACACCCGGGAGCAGGTGCGGCTCGCCACCGGCCGGCGGCCGGCGCCGGACGTGCCCCTCGTGGAGTTCGTGGAGTGCGCGACGCCGGCGGCCGTGCTCACCGAGCTGGACCGCGGCGGCATCGACGTGTGCGTGCTGGACGGCGAGGCCGTGCCGATGGGCGGCATGGGCGTGTGCCGGCAGATCAAGGACGAGATCTACAACTGTCCTCCGGTGCTGCTGCTGATCGGGCGCCCGCAGGACGCGTGGCTGGCGACCTGGAGCCGCGCGGAGGCCGCGGTGACGCTCCCGGTGGAGCCCGTGGACTTCGCGAACGCCCTGGCCTCGCTGCTGCGCCGGAAGGCGCTGGCGGGCGCCTGAGACGTCCCGCCCCCTCCCGTACGGCATCGGGGCCGCCGGCCGCCCGTGGGCGTCTCCGGCGGCCCCGCGCGCGTCACACGGCCGCGGGCCGCAGCCGCGCCGCCTCCTGGGCGGTGCCGGGCGTCTTCCCGCTGCCGGTGAGGGCACTGCCCTCACGCCACTTGTCCCAGCTCAGGTTCCAGTCGCCGAAGCCGTTGCCGAACGGCTCCATGGTGTCGCCGTCGGAGTTCACGACCTCCACCAGGTCGCCCGGGCGGAAGGTGTCGAAGAACCACTCGGCGTTCTCGGTGCTCATCCCCACGCAGCCGTGGCTGACGTTGGCGTAGCCCTGGGAGCCGACCGACCAGGGCGCGGCGTGCACGTACTCGCCGCTCCACGTCACCCGGGTGGCGAAGTGCACGTCCAGGTCGTACGACTCGGCGGAGCCCTCGGCGATGCCGACGGTGGTGCTGCGCATGCGTACGAAGCGTTCCTTGGCGAGCACCACCTTGACGCCGTTGCGGGTCTCGAAACCGGGCTTGCCGGTGGTGACGGGGATCTCCTTGATCTCCTCGCCGTTCTTGTGGACCGTCAGCCGGTGCGCGGCGGCGTCCGTGACGGCTATCACGCGGTCACCGGTGCGGATGGTCAGCGGTTTCGCCGCGTCGCCGCGCAGCCGGTCGCCGACCTTGATGCCCTCCAGGTTGCTGCGCACCTGGACGGTGGCGTGGGCCGGCCAGTAGTCCTGGGGCCGGTAGTGCAGCTTCTTGTCGTCGACCCAGTACCAGGCGCCGGTCACGGCGGGCGTGGAGTCGACCTTCAGGCCGCGTTCCACGACGGCCCGCTGCGCGGGGTCCTTCACCGGCTCGTTGAGCTCGGCGACGAGCGGCTGGCCGACGCCGTAGGTGCCCGCCTCGGGGCCGAAGGTGACGGCCAGGCGCTTGGCGGCGCCGGGTTTGCCGGTGGAGAACGTGAGGACCTTGCGGCCGGGTCTGCCGTCCTCGTTCTCGGTGCTCACGCGGACCGTGTACTGCGCGGAGGCGGCCAGCGGGGTGGTGCTGTGCCAGCGGCTGCCGTCGGCGGCCAGTTCGCCCGCGAGGTGCCGTCCCGAGGCGTCCACGGCGACGACGTCGGTGATGCGCCCGTCGGAGTCCTCGGCGACGATCTCGAGGGGCTTGTCGGGGTCGGCGGGCTTCCCCTCGTCGAGGGAGCCGCTGAAGGAGATCTGGTCCGCCGCGTCGTACGGCTCGGCGGACAGCGGGCTGCCGTCGGAGGAGCAGCCGGTGACGCCCGCGCCGAGGGCCGCCACCAGCAGCGCGCAGCCGGCGAGGCGGGCCCGGGTGCCGCTCAGGCCGGCGCGGGGGGACTCTGTGTCTCTCATGGCCTCACGCTAGGGAGCGGGGCGCGCCCCGGCTCACCGGGCGGCCCGAACGGGTGAGGCGGCTGCGGCGAACGCGGGAGCCCGGACCCTCCTGACGGAGTGTCCGGGCTCCCGGGTGCCGTACGGCGTGCTACTGGGTGCGGTTCTCACCGCGGTAGTACTCGAAGACCCAGCCCCACAGACCGATCAGCAGGATCGGCGCGGAGAAGTACATCAGCCACCAGCCGATCGCCACGCCCATGAAGGCCAGGGCGCCGCCCACGGCCAGGGCCAGGGGCTGCCAGCTGTGCGGGCTGAAGAACCCGACCTCGCCGGCGTCGTCGGCGACGTCCGCCTCCTTGTTGTCCTGGGCGCCCACGTCGACCCGCCGGGCCGTGAAGCCCAGGTAGAAGCCGATCATGATGCTCAGGCCGAAGGACAGGACGAGGGCAGTGGTGCCGACCGGCTCCTTCGACCACAGGCCGTAGACCACGGCCATGGCCAGGAAGAAGAAGCTCAGCCACATGAACATCTTGCCCTGGATCTTCACTTGCCGGCCTCCTTGCCGCCGGAGAGGGCCTTCTCGCCGTGACCGGCGTTCTCGAGCTCGTCGAGCGCGGCGATCTCCGGGTGGTGCAGGTCGAACGCCGGGGATTCACTGCGGATCCGCGGCAGGGTGAGGAAGTTGTGCCGGGGCGGCGGGCAGGAGGTCGCCCACTCGAGGGAGCGGCCGTAGCCCCACGGGTCGTCGACCTCGACCTTCTTGCCGTACTTGGCGGTCTTCCACACGTTGTAGAAGAACGGCAGCAGCGACATGCCGAGGAGGAACGAGGCGATCGTCGAGACCGTGTTCAGGGCGGTGAAGCCGTCCGCGGCCAGGTAGTCCGCGTACCGGCGGGGCATGCCCTCGACGCCCAGCCAGTGCTGGACCAGGAAGGTGCCGTGGAAGCCGATGAACAGGGTCCAGAAGGTGATCTTGCCGAGCCGCTCGTCGAGCATCTTGCCGGTGAACTTCGGCCACCAGAAGTGGAAGCCGGCGAACATCGCGAACACCACGGTGCCGAACACCACGTAGTGGAAGTGCGCCACCACGAAGTACGAGTCGGAGACGTGGAAGTCCAGCGGCGGGGAGGCCAGGATGACGCCGGTCAGACCGCCGAAGGTGAACGTGATGAGGAAGCCCAGCGTCCACAGCATCGGCGTCTCGAAGGAGAGGCTGCCCTTCCACATGGTGCCGATCCAGTTGAAGAACTTCACACCGGTCGGGACCGCGATCAGGAAGGTCATGAAGGAGAAGAACGGCAGCAGCACACCGCCCGTGACGTACATGTGGTGCGCCCACACCGTCACCGACAGACCCGCGATCGCGATGGTCGCGCCGATGAGACCCATGTAGCCGAACATCGGCTTGCGGGAGAACACCGGGATGATCTCGGAGACGATGCCGAAGAACGGCAGCGCGATGATGTACACCTCGGGGTGACCGAAGAACCAGAAGAGGTGCTGCCACAGCAGCGCTCCGCCGTTCGTCGAGTCGAAGATGTGCGCCCCGAACTTGCGGTCCGCCTCCAGGGCGAACAGCGCGGCGGCGAGCACCGGGAAGGCGAGCAGCACCAGCACACCGGTGAGCAGCACGTTCCAGGTGAAGATCGGCATGCGGAACATCGTCATGCCGGGAGCGCGCATGCAGATGATGGTGGTGATGAAGTTGACCGCGCCGAGGATGGTGCCGAAGCCGGAGAGGGCGAGGCCCATGATCCACATGTCGGAGCCGATGCCCGGCGAGCGGACCGCGTCCGACAGCGGCGAGTAGGCGAACCAGCCGAAGCTGGCGGCGCCGTCCGGCGTCAGGAAGCCGCCGACCGCGATGAGCGAGCCGAACGAGTAGAGCCAGTAGGCGAACATGTTCAGCCGCGGGAACGCCACGTCGGGCGCGCCGATCTGCAGCGGCATGATCCAGTTCGCGAAGCCGGCGAACAGCGGCGTCGCGAACATCAGCAGCATGATCGTGCCGTGCATCGTGAACGCCTGGTTGAACTGCTCGTTCGACACGATCTGCAGGCCCGGACGGGCCAGCTCGGCGCGCATCACCAGGGCCATCACGCCGCCGATGACGAAGAAGACGAACGACGTCACCAGGTACATCGTGCCGATCGTCTTGTGGTCCGTGGTCGTCAGCCACTTGACCACGACGCTGCCACGGTTCTGGCGCCTGACCGGCAGTTCGTCCTCGTAGTGGGACCCAGCTGCCGCGGCACCCTTGGGTTCGTTGAGGATGCTCACAGGATGTTCGACTCCCGGTTCTTCTCGGGGCCGGACTGCTCGATGCCCGAGGGCACGTAGCCCTTCTGCCCCTTCTTCGCGAGGTCCTTCAGGTGCTGCTCGTACCGCTCGGGGGAGACGACCTTCACGTTGAACAGCATCCGGGAGTGGTCGACGCCGCAGAGTTCGGCGCACTTGCCCAGGAAGGTGCCCTCACGGTTGGGGGTCACCTCGAAGGCGTTGGTGTGGCCCGGGATGACGTCCTGCTTCATCAGGAACGGCACCACCCAGAAGGAGTGGATGACGTCACGCGAGGTCAGCACGAAGCGGACCCGCTTGCCCTCGGGCAGCCACAGGGTGGGGCCCGGGTTGTTGGTCTGCGGGTTCCGGGTACCGGGGATGCCGCAGTCGTAGACACCGCCGGCGTCGGCCGGGAAGGCCTCCTTGTAGCGGTCCGGGATCGCGTCGAGTTCCGGCGACGTCTTGGCGTCACCCGTGGAACCCTCGACGTTCTCGACGTAGTTGAAGCACCAGCTCCACTGGAAGCCGACCACGTTCACCGTGACGTCCGGCTTCTTCTCGAGCTTCAGCAGCTCGGACTCGTCGCGGGCGGTGAAGTAGAAGAACACCGAGACGACGATGAGGGGGACCACCGTGTACAACGCCTCGATGGGCATGTTGTACCGGGTCTGCGGAGGTACCTCGACCTTGGTGCGGCTGCGCCGGTGGAAGAAAGCACTCCACAGGATCAGGCCCCACACCAGCACGCCGACGGCGAGCGCGGCCGCCCAGGACCCCTGCCACAGGGAGAGGATCCGGGGAGCCTCTTCCGTCGTGGGGGTGGGCATGCCAAGGCGGGGGAAGTCCTCCCATGTGCAACCGGTGGCGGTCGCCAGGACCAGGCCCGCGGTCAGTGCCTGCAGCAGCTTCCGCCGCATCGGGCGCCGCGGCTTGGGGGTACCGCCCACGCCTTCCAGGCCGTGGGGGAGGTCGGAGCCGTTGGGACTCACGTAGCGCCTTCCCGAGAGTCTCGCCCGCGCTGTTCGGCTGCGGCCTGGCCTTCTCGCTGGTCGGTCGCCGCCCTGCGTCGGGCAGGGGTTTGGATGTTTATGCGGACCAAACCCTAGCCGACGCCCTCCGGGGGGTCGCGGGGAGGGGTGCCGTACGCGTCGCGGGTTGCACCGAGCGCCGCATCGTCCGGGGGTACGGGCGTCGTGGCGGGTGCGGCGTCGTCGTGGCCGATCGCGCGGTTCCCCGCGCCCCTGAGGGCGTTAGCGTTGCCGTGTGCCCTACTTCGACGCCGCTTCCGCCGCTCCTCTTCATCCCGTCGCCCGTCAGGCGCTGACGGCCTCTCTGGACGAGGGGTGGGCCGATCCGGCGCGGCTGTACAAGGAGGGGCGGCGGGCGCGGCTGTTGCTCGACGCCGCCCGGGAAGCCGCCGCCGAGGCGGTGGGGTGCCGGCCGGACGAACTGGTGTTCACCCCGTCCGGGACGGCCGCGGTGCACTCCGGGATCGCGGGGGCGCTGGCCGGGCGGCGGCGCACCGGGCATCACCTGATCGTGTCAGCTGTCGAACACTCTTCTGTACTCCATGCGGCGGAGGTTCACCGGTCCGGCGGCGGCACGGTCACCGAGGTGCCGGTGGACCGCACGGGCGCCGTACGCCCGTCCGAGTTCGGCGGGGCGCTGCGGCCGGACACCGCGCTCGCGTGTCTCCAGTCCGCCAACCACGAGGTGGGCACCCTTCAGCCGGTGGCCGAGGCGGCCGAGGCGTGCCGGGCGGCGGGGGTGCCGCTGCTGGTGGACGCGGCCCAGTCGCTGGGCTGGGGTCCGGTGGAGGGCGGCTGGTCGCTGCTGGCGGCGAGCGCCCACAAGTGGGGCGGCCCCTCGGGCGTCGGGCTGCTGGTGGTGCGCAAGGGCGTGCGGTTCGCTCCCCGGGGTCCGCGGGACGAGCGGGAGTCGGGGCGGGCGCCCGGCTTCGAGAACCTCCCGGCGATCGTGGCCGCGGCGGCGTCGCTGCGGGCGGTGCGGGCGGAGGCCGCCCAGGAGGCGGCGCGGCTGCGGGAACTGACGGAGCGGATCCGGGCGCGGGTGCCGGCGCTGGTGCCGGACGTGGAGGTGGTCGGGGACCCGGAGCGGCGGCTGCCGGGCGTCGTCACCTTCTCGTGTCTCTACGTCGACGGGGAGACCGTGCTGCACGAGCTGGACCGGGCGGGGTTCTCCGTGTCGTCCGGCTCGTCCTGCACCAGCAGCACGCTGACGCCCAGCCATGTGCTGAAGGCGATGGGGGTGCTCAGCGAGGGCAACGTCCGCGTCTCGCTGCCGCCGGGCACGGGCGAGGAGGACGTGGAGCGCTTCCTCGACGTGCTGCCGGGGGTGGTGGCCGGGGTGCGGGAGAAGCTCGGGGCGCCGGTGTCCCGCACGGAGACCGTCGCCGAGGGGCCGGACGAGGCGCTGGTGGTGGACGCGCTGGGGCGGCGCTGCCCGATCCCGGTGATCGAGCTGGCCAAGGTGATCGGCGACGTGCCGGTGGGCGGCCTGGTGCGGGTCCTCTCGGACGACGAGGCGGCCCGGCTGGACATCCCCGCGTGGTGCGAGATGCGCGGCCAGGAGTACGTCGGCGAGCAGCCGGCGGACCGGGGCGCGGCCTATACGGTCCGCCGGCTGTCGTGACGCGGCTGGTGGCCCGGCCGCGGCTCAGCTCAGGTGCTCACGCACCTCGGCGGCGGCGTCGTCGCCGTAGGCCTTGGTGAAGCGCTCCATGAAGTGGCCGCGGCGCAGCTGGTACTCCTGGGTGCCGACCGTCTCGATGACCAGGGTCGCCAGCATGCAGCCGACCTGCGCGGCGCGCTCCAGCGAGACGCCCCACGCCAGGCCGGACAGGAAGCCGGCGCGGAAGGCGTCGCCGACGCCGGTGGGGTCGGCCTTGCGCTCCTCGTCGGGGCAGGCGACCTCGACGGCCGGCTCACCGGCCCGCTCGATGCGCACGCCGCGGGCGCCGAGGGTGGTGACCCGGTGGCCGACCTTGGCGAGGATCTCGGCGTCGGTCCAGCCGGTCTTCGTCTCGATGAGGCCCTTCTCGTACTCGTTGGAGAAGAGGTACGTGGCCCCTTCCAGCAGTATCCGGATCTCCTCGCCGTCCATGCGGGCGATCTGCTGGGAGAAGTCGGCGGCGAACGGGATGCCCCGCGAGCGGCACTCCTCGGTGTGCCGGAGCATCGCCTCCGGGTCGTCCGCGCCGATGGACACCAGGTCCAGGCCGCCCACGCGGTCGGCGACGGTCTTCAGCTCGATCAGGCGGGCCTCGCTCATCGCGCCCGTGTAGAAGGAGCCGATCTGGTTGTGGTCGGAGTCCGTGGTGCACACGAAGCGGGCGGTGTGCAGCGTGTCCGAGATGCGGACGGAGTCGGTGTCGACGCCGTGCCGCTCCAGCCAGGCCCGGTACTCGTCGAAGTCGAACCCGGCCGCGCCGACCAGGATCGGGCGGGTGCCGAGCTGACCCATGCCGAAGGCGATGTTCGCGGCCACCCCGCCGCGGCGTACGTCGAGGTTGTCGACCAGGAACGACAGCGAGACCGTGTGCAGCTGGTCCGCGACGAGCTGGTCGGCGAAGCGGCCGGGGAAGGTCATGAGGTGGTCGGTGGCGATGGAGCCGGTGACTGCGATGCGCACGGCGTGGACTCTCCTGGGGGGAGGCGGTTTGACACTTCACGCTACCGGGTGGGGACGGCCCGTAGAAGCAGCCGAAACTACCCGATAGTAGCTCTTTCTTCACGACTGTCGCCGCGCATACGGTGCGGACATGACGAACACCAAGGTCCACAGCCCCGCTCCGGTCGACCTCGAGGGCGACCTGACCTCGCTGCGGGGCGACTGCGCCCGGATGGTCCCGCACTGGGCGGCGCCCGAGCGGGCGGCTGCCCGGCCGGTGTCGCCCTCCCTGATCCACGGGGTGGACGTGCCGCCCGCCTCCGCGCGGATGCTCGACGCCATGTCCGACTACGGCGACTGAGCGACGGCGGGGAACCGCGCGCTCCCCCACTGCGTCCCATCGCTGTCCCCCGTAGAGGGGATGCGGGATACGAACCCTCAGCAGCCCCGGTGCGACCGGGCAGGGTCCGCATGGGACAGCTGTGCAGGCGAAGGAGCGATGCGGTGAACACCGAGCGACCCGACCACGACGACGAGCCGCGCCCCACCCCGGGCGACGCGCCCGACACCGGGGCCGACGAGCGCGCGGCCGGCGCGGCGGCCGAGGCCGGGGAGACGACGTCGGCTGCCGACGCCTCCGGGGCCGAGGCGGGCGGGACCACGGAGCACCGGCCCGCCACGGCGGCCGCCGAACCCACCGCGTCCGCGAACGGCACCGGTGCGGCGGCCGGGCCGGGGGAGCCCGGACGGACCGCACCGCAGCCGGCGTCGCCCGACGCGCCTTCGCGGCCGGCGAAGCCGGAAGGGCCCGGCTCGCAGGACGGCGACGACGACACGCCTCGCGCCGCGGGTCCGGCACCCGAGGCGGGCGAGCCCGCGGAGGGCGCCCCCTCAGCCGAGGAGTCCGCGCCCGCGCGGGCCGAGGCTTGGGCAGCCGGCGCTGACGAGCCGGCCGAGGGCACCTCCGCAACCGGGGAGTCCGACTCCACACGGGCCGACGCTTCGGCGGCCGGCGTGGGCGAGCCCGTGAAGGGCGCCGTAGTCGAGGAGTCCGCGCTGCCGCAGGCCGACGCTTCGGCGGCCGAGATGGGGGAGCCCGCCGACGGCGTGCTCGCAACCGGGGAGGCCGGCTCCACACGGGCCGACGCGTCGACGGCCGGCGTGGACAATTCGACCAAGGGAGCTTCCGCCGCCGACGAGTCCGCACTCGCACGGGCCGAGGCATCGGCAGCCACGGCCGACGAGCCCGCCGAGGGCACCCCGGCTACCGAAAGGCCTGAGCCGCCGCAGGCCGATGCTTCGGCGGCCGGGGCGGGTGAGCCCGCGAGCTCCGGAGCCGCCGACCCGGCAGCGGCGGGCGACGCGTCCCCCGAGCCGCCCGCAGCGCCCGCCACCGGCGGCGAACCCGCTGCCGTCCACTCCTACGCCCCCTCCGAGCCCGTCGTCGGTGCCGGTCATGACCGGGATCGCGGGGCCGGTGGGCCGGGGCGGCGGCGGACGCCGGCGCTTGTCGTCTCCGTCGCCGCCGCCGTGCTGCTGGTAGGCGGCGGTACGACGCCGGGGGCGAACGGCGACGCCACTCCCCCGCCGCTCGCCCTGGACGGTTACTCCGAGAGCGGCCCGAACGGGATCGCGCCGGGCGAGCCCAACCCGTACGGCGCGACCTACCGCGCCGACGGCACGCTCCCCGAGGGCCCGGACGCGGCGCCGGTGTTCCACGCGCGGGGCCAGGTCACCGAGCAGCAGGTCGTCGCGCTGGCCGAGGCGTTGGGCGTGGAGGGCGAGCCGGTGGCCGAGGGCGGTTCCTGGCGCATCGGCGGCCAGGACGGCTCCGGTCCCACCCTGCGCGTCGAGCAGCAGGCCCCCGGCACCTGGTCGTTCAGCCGGAACATCCCCGGTGGCGACAACTGCAAGGGCGCCACCTGCAAGGCCCCGACGGGCGGTGTCGGGGTGACCGCGGTGAGCGAGGCCGCCGCGAAGAAGGCCGCCGCGCCGGTGCTGAAGGCGGTGGGGCAGGACGACGCCAAGCTGGACGCGAGCCAGGTGCTGGACGGCAGCCGCGTGGTGAACGCCGACCCGGTGGTCGGCGGGCTGCCGACGTACGGCTGGACGACCGGGGTGGTCGTCGGGGCCGGCGGCGAGGTGGTCGGCGGCAGCGGCCGGCTGGCTCAGCCGGTGAAGGGCGACGAGTACCCGGTGATGGACGCCCGCGAGGCGCTGGACGCGATGAACGGCGCGCCCGGCGCCGGGGACCGCGTAGAGATCGGCGGCTGCGCCACCCCCGTACCGCTGGACGGGGAGCAGCAGCGGGAGGAGCCGTGCGCCCCGGCGGCGAAGGAGCAGCCGGCGGGCGACACGGTGTCGGTGGACGAGGCGGTGTTCGGACTGGCCGCGCACTCGGTGGGCGGCGAGCCCGCGCTGGTGCCGTCCTGGCTGTTCGAGGTGCGCCCGGCGGGCTCGGACAACCCGATCACGGTGACGCATCCGGCGGTGGAGCCGCGGTTCCTCGCGGCGCCGTCGGGTCCCGGTGACGAGCAGACGTCCGGGCCGGCCACCCGCGAGGTCGAGGTGCAGGGCTACCGGGCCGAGGGCGACGAACTGACCGTGACGTTCGAGGGCGGCGTCTGCGCCGACTACCAGGCGACGGCGAGCGAGAGCGGCGGCGAGGTCACCGTGCGGGTGACCGAGACGCCCTGGCCGGACAAGGTGTGCATCATGATCGCCAAGCAGTACGAGCAGACGCTGCGGCTGGACGCCCCGCTGGGCGACCGCCAGGTGGTGACGGCGGACGGCGAGCCGGTGCCGCTGCACAAGGGCGGCGCCCGCCTGCCCGCGCCGGGCGGCGCCCGCTAGAGCGCTGCGCGCAGGCACGACGAAGGCGGCGGTCCCGGTTCACGGGGCCGCCGCCTTCGTCATGGGCCGGCCGGGCCGGCGACGCTCAGCTGAAGGAGTCGCCGCAGGCGCACGAACCCGTGGCGTTCGGGTTGTCGATCGTGAAGCCCTGCTTCTCGATGGTGTCGACGAAGTCGATGGTGGCGCCGCCCAGGTACGGGGCGCTCATGCGGTCGGTGACGACCTTCACACCGCCGAAGTCCTTCTCCACGTCGCCGTCGAGCGAGCGCTCGTCGAAGAAGAGCTGGTAGCGCAGGCCGGAGCAGCCGCCGGGCTGGACGGCGACGCGCAGGGCGAGGTCGTCACGGCCTTCCTGGTCGAGCAGGGCCTTGACCTTGGACGCGGCGGCGTCGGTCAGGATGATGCCGTCGGTGACGGTGGTGGTCTCGTCCGATACGGACATCTACATCTCTCCCGGGTTGTACGGAGACTGCTTGCCGACGGTTGCAACCGACGGGGCCGCGGATTCATTCCGGGCCGGGCGCGTCTTTTCCTCGGCTCCCTCCTCATGCTCGCACACGCCGTGCGGAGCGGAAACCGTCGCTTGCGGGGGCCCGCGGGGAATGAAGCGGCGGCCGCCGGGATTCACGTCACATGGACGCTATGGCCATCGTCAAAGTGACGTGAACCGGTTATGATAGATAGCGTCAATTCGACGAGAAGTCGCCAGAACAGAAAGGGTGCGTGTCGTGACCACCGCCCAGACCCAGGAGCTCGACGTCCAGCCGACGCCCCTCGCCCTGCTGCTCCTCGGCCGTGAGGCCGACCCGAGGAGCGAGCGCGGTGTGGAGTGTCCCGGCGACCTCCCCTCGCCGTCCGACCCGGACCTGGTGGAGCGCGCCCGCGCGGCCAAGGCGAAGCTCGGGGACAAGGTCTTCGTGCTCGGCCACCACTACCAGCGGGACGAGGTCATCCAGTTCGCCGACGTCACGGGCGACTCCTTCAAGCTGGCGCGGGACGCGGCCGCCCGCCCGCAGGCCGAGTACATCGTGTTCTGCGGTGTGCACTTCATGGCCGAGTCCGCCGACATCCTCACCGGCGACGACCAGAAGGTGGTCCTGCCGGACCTCGCGGCCGGCTGCTCCATGGCGGACATGGCCACGGCCGAGCAGGTCGCCGAGTGCTGGGACGTGCTGACCGAGGCCGGGATCGCCGAGCAGGTCGTCCCCGTCTCGTACATGAACTCTTCCGCCGACATCAAGGCCTTCACCGGCAAGCACGGCGGCACGATCTGCACCTCGTCGAACGCGAAGCGCGCGCTGGACTGGGCGTTCCAGCAGGGCGAGAAGGTCCTCTTCCTCCCCGACCAGCACCTGGGCCGCAACACGGCGGTGCGGGACATGGGGATGTCCCTGGAGGACTGTGTCGTCTACAACCCGCACAAGCCGAACGGCGGCCTGACCGCCGAGGAGCTGCGCGGCGCGAAGATGATCCTGTGGCGCGGCCACTGCTCGGTGCACGGCCGCTTCAGCCTGGACTCGGTGAACGAGGTCCGTGAGCGCATCCCGGGCGTCAACGTCCTGGTGCACCCCGAGTGCCGCCACGAGGTCGTCGCCGCGGCCGACCACGTCGGCTCGACCGAGTACATCATCAAGACGCTGGAGGCGGCCCCGGCCGGCTCCAAGTGGGCCATCGGCACGGAGCTGAACCTGGTCCGGCGCCTGGCGAACCGTTTCGCGTCCGAGGACAAGGAGATCGTGTTCCTCGACCGCACGGTCTGCTTCTGCTCGACGATGAACCGCATCGACCTCCCCCACCTGGTCTGGGCCCTGGAGTCCCTCGCCGAGGGCACCCTGGTCAACCGCATCGAGGTCGACAAGGAGACGGAAGCCTTCGCGAAGCTCGCCCTGGAGCGGATGCTGGCGCTGCCGTAACCGGCCGCTCCGCCCTCACCCCGGCACGGGCTCCCGGTCGGGGTGGGCGGGGTTCAGCGAGAACAGACCACCCTCGGACGTGCTGACGACCAGGGCCCCGTCGTGCAGCAGCACCTGTGACGACTCCCGGCCCAGGTTCTCCGCCCGCCGGGCACGCGGCAGGGTCTCCCAGAGCGGCGTGCCCTTCGTGGCGTCGAGGGCGGCGACCCGGCCGCTGGCGGTGGCGAGGTAGACCACACGGGCCCGCGGGTCGTGGGTGACGCCGGAGGGCTGCTCCAGGCTGGTCCGGGTGGTCCACAGCCGTGCGCCGGTCCGGGCCGACAGCGCGGTGAGGCGGCCGGAGGACGAGGCGCACCACAAGACGCCGTCCGCGAGGGTCACGTCCCCCTCCAGCGCGTGCGCGAGCCGGGTCGTCGTGGAGCGGCCCGTGCGGGTGTCGACCAGCCGGATGCGCACGTACGCGTCGCTCTCCTGGTCCTCGGACCGGTCGAGCAGGAGGACACGCCCGTCGAACGACCCGACAGGCACGGAGTCGTAGGGCACTTCGGCCGTGTTCGTCGTGCCGTCGGTCGCGTCCAGGCTCAGGAGCACCCGGTGCTCCGCGGGATCATCGCCCGGCCCGCACACGAGCGGGACGTCGGTGCCGGAGCCCGCCCAGTCGCAGTACTGCCCTTCCGGCAGCGCGGCCGTCCAGCGCTCGGCGCCGGTGCGGGGCGAGCGGGCGACGAGCGTCCGGCCGCCGGCGTCGTCCGGGACGACCACGAGGTCGCCGAGAAGGTGGGCGCGGGTCCGGGAGTCGTTCAGGCCGCGGTGCCACAGAAGCTTTCCGGTGCGCGCGTCGAGGGCGGTGACCGAGGTCCGGTACTCCCCGTCCTCGTCGGCACGGTACTGCTGCTGCACCACCACCGTGCCGTCCACGACCCCGAGCACCGAGAAGCCGAACTCGCCCTTGTCCGCGGCGGACGGCACCCCGTCGGCGCGCCAGACGGCCCGCCCGGTGAGCGCGTCGATCCGCAGGGGCAGCGTCCCGTCGCCCGCGCAGAACACGGCGTTCCCCTCCACCGCGCACCGCGGGGCATGGAAGACGCCCATCCCGGCCACGTCGTAGGCCCGCTTCACCCCGGTCGCGGCGGGCGCCTCCACCGTCGTCTGCCAGGGCCGCCAGCCGTCCGGCGGAGCGGCCCACCGGGAGGGCGCGGCGGCGTTCGTGCCCTTCGGCCGGCCGTCGTCCCCGGGGCCGGAAAGGAGGTAGGCCGTCAGGCCGAGGGCGAGTGCGACGGCGGTCCCGGACACGGCCCACAGCCTGCGGGCACGGCCCCGGCGGCGGGCGGGCGGTTCGGATGCGGACGAGGCGTCGGGGCCGAAGCCGGAGTCGGGGGTTCCGGTGGGCCGGGTCCGTACCAGCGCCAGCTCGCCGGCGCGCAGCCGCACCGTGGACGGCTCCCCGTCGCCGCTCTCCGGCAGCGCGGCCATGAACTCGGCGGCGAGGGAGCCCGGTTCGGGCCGCTCCTTGGGGTCCTTGGCCAGGCAGCGCGCCAGGACCGGGCGCAGGGCGTCCGGCACGTCGTCCAGGGCCGGGGCGTCGTGCACCACCTGGTACGCCGTCAGATAGGGGCTGTCCGCGTCGAAGGGGCCGCGGCCCGTGGCGGCGAAGACGATCAGGGCGCCCAGGGAGAACACGTCGGAGGCCGGGCCCACCGAGCGGGCGTCGGTCAGCTGCTCCGGGGACATGAACGGCGGGGTGCCGATCATCTGGCCGGTCTCGGTGAGGGTGTTGTGGTTCTCGGCCGCGCGTGAGATGCCGAAGTCGATGACCCGGGGGCCGTCGTCGGCCATCAGCACGTTGGCGGGCTTGAGGTCGCGGTGCACGACCCCGGCGCGATGGATGTCCCGCAGCGCCTCCACCAGGCCGAGCGCCAGCCGCCGCAGCTCGGTGCGGTTCAGCGGGCCCTCGTCGCGGATCCGCGCGGCGAGCGAGGGGCCGGGCACGTACTGGGTGGCCATCCAGGGGCGTTCGGCGTCCGGGTCGGCGTCCACGACCGGCGCGGTGAAGACGCCGCTCACCTTGCGGACCGCGGCGATCTCCTGGCGGAAACGGGTCCGGAAGACCGGGTTCTCGGCGTACTGGGCGTGCACCACCTTGACGGCGACCTCGCGGCCCGACCGCGATCTGCCCCGGTAGACGGCGCCCATGCCGCCGGCGCCGAGCCGGTCCAGCAGCCGGTAACCCCCGACCGACTTCGGGTCGTCCTTGCGCAGCGGCACCCCGAGCCCCTCCCCCGTGAGCCAGTTCGAGGCCCCGGCATAAGTAACGGCGAAACGGCGACGGCCGGTTCCCGAACCGATTGTTCCGGTTCAGGACCCGGCCGTCACGGGTCACACGGTCACGCGGTCACACTGACGCCGGCCGCGCCTCGCCGGAGGAGGCGTCCGGCGCCGGCTGCTCGGGCAGGCCCGCCTTCCCGGCCCGCTTCGCCGCCCGCTTCTTCGCCCGGCGCTCCTTGCGGAGTTCCAGCATCGCGTAGAGCGTCGGGACCAGCAGCAGGGTCAGCAGTGTCGACGTGATCAGGCCGCCGATCACCACCACCGCGAGCGGCTGGGCGATGAAGCCGCCCTCGCCGGTGACGCCGAGCGCCATCGGGAGCAGGGCGAAGATCGTCGCCAGGGCCGTCATGAGGATGGGCCGCAGACGGTGCCGGCCGCCCTCGAGCACGGCCTCGATGACGCCGTAGCCCTGCTTGCGGTACTGGTTGATCAGGTCGATCAGCACGATCGCGTTGGTGACCACGATGCCGATCAGCATCAGCATGCCGATCATCGCCGGGACGCCCATCGGGGTGCCGGTGACCAGCAGCAGACCGATCGCGCCGGTCGCCGCGAACGGGACGGACACCAGCAGGATCAGCGGCTGGGCCAGCGACCGGAAGGTGCCGACCAGCAGCATGAACACGATCGCGATGGCGGCCAGCATGGCCAGGCCCAGGTTGACGAAGGCCTCGTCCTGGTCCTCGGTCACGCCGCCGATCTCGGCCGTCGCGCCTGCGGGCAGCGTCAGCTCGTTGATCTTCGTCTGAAGCGCCGTGCCCACGGCGCCCGTGTTGTCGCCGACCGGGCGGGCGGTGACGGTGGCGGAGCGCTGGCCGTCGATCCGGGTCATGGAGACCGGGCCGTCGACCACCCGTACGGTGGCGATGTCACCCAGCTTCACCGGGCCGAGCCGCAGGCCGCGCAGCTGCTCGACGGTGGTGGCGGGCCGCGCCGAGCGGATCACGACGTCCCGCTCGGTGTCGTCGAGGACGGCCTTGGCGGCCGGGGTGCCCTTCACCGACTGGGCGACGGCCATCCCGAGGGTCTGGGCGTCGAAGCCGGCCGCCGCGGCCTTCTCGTTGGGCACGACCGAGATGCGGGGCACGCTCTGCGCCAGGTCGCTGGTGACGTCGGTGACGTCGTCCAGGGAGGCCACCGCCTCGCGGACCTGCTCGGCCGCCTTGCTCAGCACCTGCGCGTCGGCCGCCTTGACGACCACGCTGAGGTCCTGGCTGCCGAAGCCGTCACCGGAGGCCACCGTGGTGGTGCCGATGCCGTCGAGCCCGGCGAGGCCCTTCTCGATGTCGTCCCGGACGTCGTCGGAGGACGCGGAGTCCTCCAGCATGATCTGGTAGGTCGCCTGGTTGGTGTCGGTGCCGCCGCCGAAGGCCGCCATGAAGCCGGACGAGCCGACGGTCACCTGGTAGTCCTTGACGCCCTCGGTGTCCGCGAGCAGCCGCTCGACCTTCTTCGCCTGGGCGTCGGTGGCGGCCAGGCTCGCGCCCGGCTTCAGCTCCTGACGGACGGTCAGGACCTGCTGCTCGCCCGCGTCGAAGAAGTTGGTCTTCAGCAGCGGGGCCATGGCGAAGGTGGCGATCAGCACGACGACCGCGATGGCCACGCTGGTCAGCCGGCGCCGGGTGGCGAAGCGCAGCACGGGCACGTAGGCGCGCTGGAGGCGGCTCTTCGCCTCCTTCTCCTCGGCCTTCCTGCGGGCCTCCTCGGCGTCCTCGGGGGTGCCCTTCGGGGGCCGCAGGAACCAGTACGACAGGACGGGGACGACCGTCAGCGACACCAGCAGGGACGCCAGCAGCGCGGCGGTGACGGTGAGGCTGAAGGAGCCGAACAGCTCGCCCACCATGCCGCCGACCATGCCGATCGGCAGGAACACCGCGACGGTGGTGAGGGTGGAGGAGGTGACCGCGCCGGCCACCTCGCGCACCGCGTTCATGATCGCGGAGTGGCGTTCCTCGCCGTAGCCGAGGTGCCGCTTGATGTTCTCCAGGACGACGATGGAGTCGTCGACGACCCGGCCGATGGCGATGGTCAGGGCGCCGAGCGTCAGCATGTTGAGGGACAGGTCGCGGGTCCACAGCACGATCAGCGCGAGCACCACCGACAGCGGGATGGACACCGCGGTGACGAGGGTGGAGCGGACCGACGCGAGGAAGACCAGGATCACCAGCACGGCGAAGAGCAGGCCGAGCGCGCCCTCGGTGGTCAGGCCGTCGATGGCCTTGGAGACCGCGGGGCCCTGGTCGCTGACCACGGTGAGGGTGGCGCCGTCGCCGAGGTCCTCGCGCAGCCCGGGCAGCTTGTCCTGCACGGCCTCGGAGATGGCGACCGCGCTGCCGTCGTGGTCCATGGTGGCCACCACGGCGAGGCTGGGCCTGCCGTTGGTGCGGGTGAGGGAGTTCGAGCTCGCCTCCTCCTGGCGCACGGTGGCGACGTCGCCGAGGCGGACCGGGTCGCCCTCGCCGGGGGCGGCCGTGACCATCAGGTCCTGGATCTGCCGCACGGAGGTGAAGCCGCCGCCGACCTGGACGGTGCGGTTGGCGCCGTTCTCGTCGAAGGAGCCGGCCGGGACGGTGGCGCCGCCGGCCTGGAGGGCCTGCGCGACGGACGCGGTGGTCAGGCCGGCCTCGGCGAGCTTCGCGTCGTCGGGGACGACGGTGACCTGGAGGTCGCGCACGCCGTCCACCTGGACCTGGCCGACGCCGTCGATGCTCTTCAGCTCGGGCACCACCGTGCGGTCCAGCTGGTCGGCGAGCGCCTGCTGGTCCTTGTCGGAGGTGGCGGCGAGCACCACGGTCGGGATGTCGTCCGTGGAACCGGCGACGACCTGCGGGTCCACCTCGGACGGCAGCCGGGCGCCGGCCCGGTTGACGGCCTGCTGCACGTCGGCGACGAGCTGCTGGGTGTTGTTGCCGTAGTCGAAGGACGCCATGATCACGGCGTTGCCCTCGCTCGCCGTCGAGGTGACGCCGGAGATGCCGTCGACGGCCTCCAGGCTGTCCTCGATGGGTTCGACGACCTGCTTCTCCACCACGTCCGGCGACGCGCCCTGGTAGGGCGCGATCACGGAGACCATGGGCAGTTCGATGGTGGGCAGGAGCTGCTGCTTGAGCTGGGGTATCGCGATCGCCCCGAACACGAGCGCGATGATCGACATCAGTCCGATCAGCGCCCGTTGCGCGAGGCTGAATCTGGACAGCCAGGACATGGGTCAGGGTCTCTTTTCCGTGGAGCGGCGGAGGTCCGGCAGACGGGCGCGCGCACAGTGGGCGGCCCGCTCTACACCCTGGGCCATGACCGAGGGCCGATCCGTGGTCCCGAGGTCCGATTCTTCACACGGCGCCTACTCCCGCCGCAGTACTCCCGGCTACGCCTGGTCCGTCCTCGGACGGACCAGCCCCGACTCGTAGGCGATCACCACGAGCTGGGCCCGGTCGCGGGCGCCCAGCTTGGCCATGGCGCGGTTGACGTGGGTCTTCACGGTGAGCGGGCTGACCTCGAGCCGCTCGGCGATCTCGTCGTTGGAGTGGCCGCCGGCGACCTGGACCAGCACCTCCCGCTCGCGCACGGTGAGCGAGTCCAGGCGCTCGGCGCGCTCCGGGTCGCGGTCGGGTCCCGGCGGGCCTTCCTGGGCGAGGAAACGGGCGATCAGGCCCTTGGTGGCCTGCGGGGACAGCAGCGCCTCTCCCCCGGCGGCGATCCGGACGGCGCTCAGCATCTCGCCGGGCTCGGAGCCCTTGCCGAGGAAGCCGGAGGCGCCCGCCCGCAGCGACTGCACCACGTAGTCGTCGACCTCGAAGGTCGTCAGTATGACCACCCGCACCCCGTCGAGCGCGGGGTCGGCGCTGATCTCGCGGGTGGCGGCGAGCCCGTCGGTGCCGGGCATGCGGATGTCCATGAGGACCACGTCGGGCCGGTGCTCGCGCGCCAGCCGGACGGCCTCGGCGCCGTCGGACGCCTCGCCCACCACCTCCATGTCCGGTTCGGAGTCGACCAGGACACGGAAGGCGCTGCGCAGCAGTGCCTGGTCGTCGGCGAGCAGGACGCGGATCGTCATGCGGGCTCCAGCGGGGCGTCGGTCACGGGCGTCCGCCGGGGGCGGAGGTGGTGCGGGGCTCGACGGGAAGGATCGCATGCACCCGGAAGCCGCCGCCGTAGCGGGGGCCGGTGGTCAGGGTGCCGCGCAGGGCGGTGACCCGTTCGCGCATGCCGAGCAGTCCGTGCCCGCCGCCGGGGGCGGCGGCCTGGCCCTCGTCGCTGCCGTCGTCGAGCACGGTGACCTCGATGTGCGGTCCGACGCGTACGACGCTGACCTCGGCGCGCGCGCCGGTCCCGGCGTGCTTCTGCACGTTGGTCAGCGCCTCCTGCACGATCCGGTACGCGGCGAGGTCGACGGCGGCGGGCAGCTCGGTGCCCTGGTCGGCGCGGGCGACCTCGACGCGGAGTCCGGCGTTGCGGAAGGTGGCGGCGAGCTCGTCGAGGCGGTCCAGGCCGGGGGCGGGCTCGGTGGGCGCCTCGGGGTCGCCGGACTGGCGCAGCAGGCCGACGGTGGCGCGCAGTTCGCCGAGCGCGTGGCGGCTGGCCTCGCGGACGTGGGCGAGGGCCTCCTTGGCCTGGTCGGGGCGCTTGTCCATGACGTGCGCGGCGACGCCGGCCTGCACGTTGACCAGGGCGATGTGGTGGGCGACCACGTCGTGCAGGTCGCGGGCGATGCGCAGGCGTTCCTCGGCGACCCGGCGGCGGGCCTCCTCCTCGCGGGTGCGTTCGGCCCGTTCGGCGCGCTCCCGGATGGCCTGGACGAAGGCGCGGCGGCTGCGGACGGCGTCGCCGGCGGTGGCGCCGATGCCGGTCCAGGCGAGGATCGCCAGGTTCTCCTGGGCGTACCAGGGCAGGGGTCCGGCGGCCATCGCGGCGCCGGTGAGGACGGTCATGGTGAGCAGGCCGAGCCGCCAGGTGGTGGGGCGGTCGGTGGAGGCGGCGACGGTGAAGAGGGCGATCACCGCGCACATGGCGACGGGGGCGCGGGGGTCGCCGGTGACGGACTCGACGACGGAGAGGCCGCCCGTGACGCCGAGCACCGTGCGGGGGGCGCGGCGCCTGAGGACGAGTGAGGCGGCGCCGAGCGTCATCAGGACGAGGCTGAGCGGGTCGGGGGTGCGCAGTCCCCAGCGGACCCCCTCGGGGTCGTGCGGTTCGACGAAGGACCCGGCGACCATGCACAGCAGGACGCCGACGGCCAGCACCGTGTCCACGGCGGCCGGGTGGGCCCGCGCCCGGCAGCGGGCGCGTGTCAGGGTGCTCACGGCTGGTTGCGGTGACCGGGGCGGGCGCCCGTGCGGCGCGGCCCCGGCTCCCCCCTCTCTGCGGACGGCCTGTGGACGGCGCGCGGACGGTCGGGCCGGGTGTCCCGGGACGTCTCAGGTCCCCGGGATGAGGCCCTCGTCGGTGAGGAGGCCGCGGACCTCCTCGAGGGTGGCGTCCGGGGACGGGAGGATGAGGTCGGACGGCTCCAGGGAGTCGTCCGGCAGCGGCTCGCCCAGCTCGTGCACCTTGGCCAGCAGTGCCTGGAGCGTGGCGCGGAAGCCGGGTCCGTCGCCCTTGTCCATCTCGGCGAGCAGTTCCTCGTCCAGCTCGTTCAGCTCGGCGAGCCGGCTCTCCGCCAGCGTCACCTGCCCCTCCCCCATGATCCGTACGATCATGTCGCCCTCCTCGGCGTGGGCTACTGCTTGTCGAAGCGCGGGGTGTCCTGCGGCTGCTGCTGGGTCCCCGGCTGCGCCTGGCCCTGGCCGCCCTCGAGGGCCTGCCGGTCGCCGGAGGTGCCCCCGGCCAGCTCGGCCTTCATGCGCTGCAGTTCGAGCTCGACGTCCGTGCCGCCGGAGAGGCGGTCCAGCTCGGCCTGGATGTCGTCCTTGTGCATGCCGGACTGGTCGTCGAGCGCGCCGGAGGCGAGCAGCTCGTCGATCGCGCCGGCCCGCGCCTGGAGCTGGGCGGTCTTGTCCTCGGCCCGCTGGATGGCCAGGCCCACGTCGCCCATCTCCTCGGAGATGCCGGAGAAGGCCTCGCCGATCCGGGTTTGCGCCTGGGCCGCGGTGTAGGTGGCCTTGATGGTCTCCTTCTTGGTGCGGAAGGCGTCCACCTTGGCCTGGAGGCGCTGCGCGGCCAGCGTCAGCTTCTCCTCCTCGCCCTGGAGCGTGGCGTGCTGCGTCTCCAGGTCGGTCACCTGCTGCTGGAGCGCGGCGCGGCGGGAGAGGGCCTCGCGGGCCAGGTCCTCGCGGCCCAGCGCGAGCGCCTTGCGGCCCTGGTCCTCCAGCTTCGACGACTGGGACTGGAGCTGGTTGAGCTGGAGCTCCAAGCGCTTGCGGCTGGTCGCCACGTCGGCGACGCCACGGCGGACCTTCTGGAGCAGCTCCAGCTGCTTCTGGTACGAGTAATCGAGGGTCTCGCGCGGGTCCTCGGCCCGGTCAAGGGCCTTGTTCGCCTTCGCGCGGAAGATCATCCCCATACGCTTCATGACACCGCTCATGGGCTTCGCGCGCCCCCTTCTGACGGACTCCAGCTCCAGTGACTGCCTCAGAACCCACAGTACGGGCCCTGCATCCATTACCGCACTGTTCGGGGACGGATGCGCTCATCCCCAAGGACGACTGCGTACCCTCCTGATCCGGCGTAGGGAGTAGGTGGTCCCCGGGGTGGGGGTCCGCCGGCCGTGCCGCGAGCCCCCCGCTACGTCCCCATCTGTCCTAGGAGAGACGTCCGGTGTTGCCGGATCGTTCCCCGCGGGGCTGTGGTCCAACCCCGGCCACCCCGTACCCTTGGGTTTTGTGTTCCGTAGCCGTGCCAAGGAAGAGAAGGCATCCGGCGCCGACAAGGCGACGATGACCGACTCCAGTCAGCCCCGTCATCCGGAGGCCCCCAAGGGCCGCCCCACACCCAAGCGCAGCGTGGCCCAGTCGCAGCGCCGCAGCGTGGCCAACACGTCGATGTCGCGCAAGGACGCCGCCAAGCGTCAGCGCGAGGAGCGCCGTGCCGCACTGGAGCGTCAGCGCCAGGCGCTGGCCAGCGGCGACGAGCGGTACCTGCCCGCGCGCGACAAGGGGCCGGTGCGCCGGTTCGCCCGCGACTTCGTGGACTCGCGTTTCCACATCGCGGAGTGGTTCCTGCCGATGGCCGTGGTCATCCTCGTGCTGAGCATGGTGCGGGTGGCGCAGCTCCAGAACATCGCGCTGCTGCTGTGGCTGGTCGTCATCGTGATGATCGTGCTGGACTCGGTCGTGACGGGCGTCCGGCTGAAGAAGGCGCTCGCCGAGCGCTTCCCCGACGAGAACCGGCGCGGCGCGGTGGCGTACGCGCTGATGCGCACGCTCCAGATGCGCCGGCTGCGGCTGCCCAAGCCCCAGGTGAAGCGCGGGGAGCGGCCCTGAGCACCACCCCGTTCGCGCACGGTACGACGGCGCCGGGTCCGGTCCACGGGCCCGGCCGTCTGCGTGACGTCGTCCGTGAGGAGCTGGTGGCCCGCCAGCTGGAGGAGCAGATAGTCGGGCGTTTTCCGGTGGGGAAGCGGTTGCGGGTGCTCGACGTGGGCATGGGCCGGGGCGCGCAGGCGCTGCGGCTGGCGCGGGCCGGTCATGACGTGACGGGCGTCGAGCAGGACGCCGCGTCGCTCGCGGCGGTCCGGGAGGCGTTCGCCGGGGAGCCCGAGGGCATCCGGGAGCGGATGCGGATCATCGAGGGGCATGCCGGGGACACCGGGGTGCACTTCCTGCCGGGCAGTTTCGACGTCGTGCTCTGTCATGGCGTGCTCATGGACGACGTGGAGGAGCCGGACGCGCTGCTCGCGGGGGTGGCGCGGATGCTGGCGCCCGGCGGGATGCTGTCGCTGCTCGTGCGCAACGGCGACGCGGCGGCGATGCGGGCGGGGCTGTCCGGCGACTGGGCGGGGGCGCTGGCGGCGTTCTGCCCGCCGACGTCCTCGTACGGGCTGACGCGGCTGACGTCGACCCTCGCGGGCATCGGGGCGCCGCTGCACACCTGGTACGGCGTGCGGGTCTTCACGGACACGGCGGCGGACGACGCGGTGCTGCCGGACGATCTGGACGCGGTGCTGGCGGTGGAGGACCGGGCCGGGCGCACGGACCCGTACCGGGGGGTCGCCGCGCTGCTGCACCTGTGCGGGGTCCGGGGCTGAGGACTCAGCCCCGGAGTCGGCCGTCAGCGGCCTCGGCCCGGGTGAGGCCGGTTCACGCCCCCTCGTCGGCGGTCTCGCTCTCCGCCGCCGTGGTCCCGTCCGCGTGCAGGCTCATCGGGCCGTAGATCTCGGTGCCGTCCTCCAGCAGCCGCACCTGGTCGGCGCCGCCCTCCTGGAGAGCCTTCCAGTTCTCCCCGATCCAGGACTCGGCGTCCCCCTGCGTGGTGAACTCCTCCGGCGGCACCGCGGGCGCGACCTGCGTCCCGTCGGCCTTCTCGAACCGCCACGTCCATGCGGCCATGTACGCCTCCCTAGCGTGTGAGCCCACTGCACAGCAGAAGCCGGATCTTGGTCCGGCTCCTGACCAAGAGCGTAGTCGGACGGGCATCGGCTGTGGGGAAAGGCGAGAATCGGGGCGTGGAACTGACTCTGCTCGGCACCGGCGCCCCGGCGGGACTGCCCCGCCCCGACTGTCCCTGCGCGGCGTGCGCGTGCGCGCTCGGACCGGACGCGCGGGCGGCTGCCTCCGTGCTGGTGGACGGCGCGCTGCTGCTCGACCTCACCCCCGGCGCGGCCTTCGCCGCGGCCCGTGCGGGGCGTTCGCTGGCGGGGGTGCGCCAGGTGCTGCTGTCGCACCCGCACGACGGCCCCGCGGTGGAGGTCCCGGCCGGGCTGCCGCAGCCGGGGCGGGTGCCGGACGGGCGGGAGCTGACGCTGCTGACGGGGCACCGGGTGCGGGCGGTGGCGCTCGACGCGCCGGGCACCGGGTACGCGGTGACCGGCCCCGACGGGCAGCGGCTGCTGTACCTGCCGCCGGGCGGCGCGCCGGCCGGGCTGGAGGCACCGGCCGAACCGTACGCGACGGTCGTGCTGGACGTCCTGGGCCGCCCGGACGCGCTGGCGCGGCTGCGGGAGACGGGCGCGGTGGGGCCGGCCACGGACGTCGTCGCCGTGCACCTGGACCACGACGTGCCGCCGGGCCCCGAGGTACGGCGCCGGCTGGCGGCGGCGGGCGCGCGCGCCGTGCCGGACGGGACCACGCTGGAGGCCGGCGCGTACGAGGAGGTGCCGGACGTGCCGCGCCGCACGCTGGTGCTGGGCGGAGCGCGCTCGGGCAAGTCGGTGGAGGCGGAGCGGCGCCTGGAGTCCTTCCCCGAGGTGCTGTACGTGGCGACCGGCGGCTCGCGCAACGGCGACACGGAGTGGGCGGCGCGGGTGTCCGCGCACCAGGAGCGGCGGCCGGGCTCCTGGCGGACCGTGGAGACCTGCGACCTGGTGCCCCTGCTCAAGGACGACGGCCCGCCGCTCCTCGTCGACTGCCTGTCACTGTGGCTGACGGACGCGATGGACGCGGTGGGCGCCTGGGACGACGCGGAGTGGGCGGACGGCGGCGAACGCGCCCTCCGCGACCGGGTGCGCGCCCTGACGGACGCGGTCCGCGAGACCCGCCGCACGCTGGTCGCGGTCTCCAACGAGGTCGGCTCAGGCATCGTCCCCGCCACCGCCTCGGGCCGCCGCTACCGCGACGAACTGGGCCGCCTGAACACGGCGTTCGCGCAGGAGTGCGAGCAGGTACTGCTGGTGGTGGCGGGCCAGACGCTGCCGCTGCGCGGCTGAGGTCAGCGTTTCGGTCTGCGGGCGATGACGCGGTACGTGTTGGCGAGCGGGGTGTGGCGGGCCAGGGGGGAGAGGGCCAGGTCCAGCGCCGCCGCCGCGATCACCAGGGGGGTGCCGGCGCGCAGCAGAGCGGCGCGCAGGCACCCCCCTGGT
>MUNG01000267.1:168-5388 GCA_002154585.1 Streptomyces pseudogriseolus | reverse complement strand
CGGCCCCCGCGCGGGGGCCGGTTCGTCCGCGGCTGCCTCAGAGGACGGGCAGGATGGCCGGCATCAGGTCCTGGAAGGTGCGGCCGTTGGCCGGGTTGCCGAGGGCGGTCATCGTCCAGCCCGCGCCGGTGCGGTGCACCTTGGCCATGATCTGGGCGGTGTAGGGGCCGCCGCCGGCGAGCGTGTAGCGGGCGAGC
Source organism: Streptomyces pseudogriseolus (assembly GCA_002154585.1). GTDB lineage: Bacteria > Actinomycetota > Actinomycetes > Streptomycetales > Streptomycetaceae > Streptomyces > Streptomyces pseudogriseolus. The sequence continues at coordinate 5,191 of MUNG01000267.1, read as the reverse complement.
TCCTGGCCGTTGGTCTCGTCGACCAGGCGGCAGAAGGCGTTCTGCACCTCCTGGAACGTCTGGCCCGTGAAGGAGTTCACGGTGAAGACGATCTGGTCGATGTGGACCGGGACGCGCGAGAGGTCGACGAGGATGGCCTCGTCGTCGCCGCCCTGGCCCACGCCGCCGACGAGGTTGTCACCGGTGTGGCGCACGGAGCCGTCGTCGCTCACCAGGTGGCGGAAGAAGACGACGTCGACCGGCTGCTTGTCGGCGAAGAGGACGGCGGAGGCGTCCAGGTCGATCTCCCGGGTACGGGTGCCGAACAGGCCACGCCGGGGGGCCGCCTGCCATCCGAGACCCATGCGCACCGCGGTCAGGCTGCCGCCGTCGTTCTTCTGCAGACTGATGGCCTGACCCTTGGTCATGTTGACGGTCACGCGCTGATTCCCCTCTCGGACGTCCCCTGTTGCCGCGAAGACCGCGGTTGACCAGAACCCTACGCAGGTGCGCTGACAGCGACGAACCCCGGTCCACACTTTGTGTCGGTCTTGCAACACATCCCGTGTACGGAGGTCAGGACAGGCCCGCCTCCTGCATCTGCCTCAGTTCCTTCTTCATCTCCGACACCTCGTCGCGCAGCCGTGCCGCGATCTCGAACTGCAGATCGGCTGCGGCTGCCCGCATGCGCGTGGTGAGTTCCTCGATCTGCTCGGCGAGTTCGGCGGCGGGGCGGTCCGTGGGCACCGTCCCGGCGGCCTTGCCCTTGGCCCCCTTGGCGTTCTTCGCCGCCTTCGCGGCCTTGCCGCCGAGTGCGGGCACGGGCGTCTTCGTGGCGCCGCCGTCCTTCTTGGCCTGGCGGTAGCCCGAGCCGAGCAGCTGCTCGGTGTCGATGTCCTCGCGGGCGATCTGCGCGACGATGTCGTTGATCTTCTTGCGCAGCGGCTGCGGGTCGATGCCGTTGGCCTTGTTGTAGGCGATCTGCTTCTCGCGGCGCCGGTTGGTCTCCTCGATGGCCTTCTCCATCGCCGGCGTGATCTTGTCGGCGTACATGTGGACCTGGCCGGAGACGTTGCGCGCCGCGCGGCCGATGGTCTGGATCAGGGAGGTGCCCGACCGCAGGAAGCCCTCCTTGTCGGCGTCGAGGATCGCCACCAGGGACACCTCGGGCAGGTCGAGGCCCTCACGCAGCAGGTTGATGCCGACCAGGACGTCGTACTCGCCGCTGCGCAGTTCCCGCAGGAGCTCCACCCGGCGCAGGGTGTCGACGTCGCTGTGCAGGTAGCGCACCTGGATGCCGAGTTCCACGAAGTAGTCCGTGAGGTCCTCGGCCATCTTCTTGGTGAGCGTGGTGACCAGGACGCGCTCGTCCTTCTCCACACGTGTGCGGATCTCGTGCACCAGGTCGTCGATCTGGCCCTCGGTGGGCTTGACGACGACCTCGGGGTCGACGAGTCCGGTCGGGCGGATGATCTGCTCGACGAAGCCGTCGGACCGGGACAGCTCGTACTGTCCCGGGGTGGCCGACAGGTAGACCGCCTGGCCGACGCGCTGCTGGAACTCCTCCCACTTCAGCGGGCGGTTGTCCAGGGCGGACGGGAGCCGGAAGCCGTGGTCGACGAGCGTGCGCTTGCGGGAGGCGTCGCCCTCGTACATGGCGCCGATCTGCGGCACGGTGACGTGCGACTCGTCGATGACGAGGAGGAAGTCGTCCGGGAAGTAGTCCAGCAGCGTGTTGGGCGGCGAGCCCGGCACGCGGCCGTCGAAGTGCATCGAGTAGTTCTCCACGCCGGAGCAGGTGCCGATCTGGCGGAGCATCTCGATGTCGTACGTGGTGCGCATGCGCAGCCGCTGGGCCTCGAGGAGCTTGCCCTGCTTCTCCAGCTCCGCGAGGCGCTCGCCGAGCTCCTTCTCGATGTCGTTGACCGCGCGCTCCAGCCGCTCGGGGCCCGCGACGTAGTGGGAGGCGGGGAAGACGTAGAGCTGCTGGTCGTCGCTGATGATCTCGCCGGTGAGCGGGTGCAGCGTGGACAGCGCCTCGATCTCGTCGCCGAACATCTCGATGCGGACGGCGAGCTCCTCGTAGACCGGGAAGATCTCGATGGTGTCGCCGCGGACACGGAAGGTGCCGCGCGCGAAGGCCATGTCGTTGCGCGTGTACTGGATGTCCACGAAGCGGCGCAGCAGCTCGTCGCGGTCGATCTCGTCGCCGACGCGCAGCGGGACCATGCGGTCCACGTACTCCTGCGGGGTGCCCAGGCCGTAGATGCAGGAGACGGACGCGACCACGACGACGTCGCGGCGGGTGAGCAGCGAGTTGGTCGCCGAGTGGCGCAGCCGCTCGACCTCCTCGTTGATCGAGGAGTCCTTCTCGATGTAGGTGTCCGACTGCGGGACGTACGCCTCGGGCTGGTAGTAGTCGTAGTACGAGACGAAGTACTCGACCGCGTTGTTCGGCAGAAGCTCGCGGAACTCGTTGGCCAGCTGGGCGGCGAGGGTCTTGTTCGGCGCCATGACCAGGGTGGGGCGCTGGAGCTTCTCGATCATCCACGCCGTGGTGGCGGACTTGCCGGTGCCGGTGGCGCCGAGCAGCACGACGTCCTGCTCGCCGGCCTCGATGCGCCGGGCGAGCTCGGCGATGGCCGCGGGCTGGTCGCCGCTCGGCCGGTAGGGACTGACGACCTCGAAGGGCGCCACCGTGCGTTCGATCTGGGAAACGGGCCGCATGTCATCCACGGTACGACCCCCCACTGACAACGGGTCGGGGTCAGCGGCGCTGGGGGGTGCGGGAGCGGTGTTCGACGGGGCCGCGGGCGCGCAGCCGCGAGCGGACCGAGGGGTGGTGCGCCGGGGAGTGGGCGGGTATCCCGGGCAGGCGGTCGGCCGAGCGCGCCGGGGGCCGGCCCATGACCACCAGGGGGTCGAAGATCACCACGATGCCGGCGAGGACCAGGACGGCGAGCGGGCCGACCATCATGGGGCCGAGCAGGGCGGCCGCGGACTCCCCGGTGGCGGGTTCGGCCGTGCCGTGCACGTGCACCTCGACGGCGGCCATGCCGATGTAGTGCATGCCGGTGACCGCGAGCCCCATGATCAGACTGGCGCCGACGCTCCACAGGAAGCCCCTGGCCCGGCCGGCCGCCCACAGCGCGGCGCTGGCGGCGGCCATGGCGACGACGACCGAGGCTGCGACGGCGACGGTGTCGTACTCGATCCGTCCGTCGAGGCTCATCCCGGCCATGCCGAGGTAGTGCATGGAGGCCATGCCGAGGCCGGTGACGGTCCCGCCGGTGAACAGGGCCGTCCCGGTGGCGCCCTTGTAACCGACGATGAAGATGCCTATGCCGACCATCACGACGGCGACGGCGAGGCTGGCGAAGGTCATCGCGCGGTCGTAGTGGATCGGCGTCCCCTTGACGGTGAAGCCCATCATCGCGACGAAGTGCATGGTCCAGACGCCCGCGCCGATGGCGGCGGCTCCCAGGGCGAGCCAGCCGGGGCGCCAGGAGCGGGGCGCCAGCCCGGCCCGGGTGGTGCAGCGCAGCCCGAGCGCGCCTCCGAGGCAGGCCATGAGATAGGCCACCAGAGGTGTGACCAGCCCGTAACTGAATCCGTCGACCGTGCCCTGCATGCGCGGCTGCCCTTCCGCCCTGTACGTTCCGCGTTGCCCCGTTGTGCGCCCCCTCCCAGGACCGCTGCGGCGGCCAGGGTTTCGCAGAGAGTATGACCCCCACCGGAATGGTCGAACGACTATCCGGCAAAGAAACACGTTCCTGCCCCAGGTGTGTGGCACCAGTGTGCGGAGTTCGCGGATCGGCGTTCAATCCGTGGCCATCCCGCACCCGTCTCGCGTTGACCCTCTGCTGTCACAGTGGTTCTGACCGTGACCGTTCGACGCGAGGAGTACCCATGCACGCACGCGCCGTCGCCGCCTCGACCACCGCGCTGGCGGGAGCCGCCGTCCTCCTGCTCCCGCTCTCCCCGGCCGGCGCCGCCGAGGGCGCCGCGCCCGCTCCCGAGGTCGTCGCGCACCGGGGCGCCTCCGGGTACGCGCCGGAGAACACGCTCGCGGCCGTCGACAAGGCGGCCGCCCTGGGCACCGAGTGGGTGGAGAACGACGTCCAGCGCACCAAGGACGGCGAGCTCGTCATCGTCCACGACGACAGCCTCCAGCGCACCACCGACGTCGAGGAGGTCTTCCCCGACCGTGCGCCGTGGAAGGTGAAGGACTTCACCGCCGCCGAGATAGCCCGCCTGGACGCGGGCAGCTGGTTCGACCCGGCGTACGCGGGCGCGCGCGTGCCGACGCTGGAGCAGTTCGTGCGGCGGATCGACCAGCACCGGCAGAAGCTGCTGCTGGAGATCAAGAACCCGCAGCTGTACCCGGGCATCGAGCGGGACATCCTCAAGGTCCTCGCCAACGAGGGCTGGCTCGACCGCGCGCATGTGCGGCAGCGGCTGATCGTGCAGAGCTTCGGCGCGGACAGCGTACGGACGGTCCACCAGCTGGCGCCCGCGGTGAAGACCGGCTTCCTCGGGACGCCGCCGGTCGCCGACCTGCCGACGTACGCGGCCTTCACCGATCAGATCAACCCGTCGTACGCGTCGCTCACCGCCGACTACGTGACCGCGGTGCACGCGTTCAAGGGGGCGCACGGCAAGCGGCTCGAGACGTTCACCTGGACGGTGAACGACGCGGCCGCCGCCCGCCGGGTGGCCGGCTACGGGGTGGACGGGATCATCACCAACAACCCCGACGTGGTGCGTGACGCGGTGGGCGGCTGACCCCTCGGCCACGGCTGTCCCGCCCCGCGCCGCCGCCTGCGGACCGCGTTGTCGGTGGCGGATCGTACGGTGGGGCGCATGGACAGTGAGGGGCGGTACGAGCAGCGGGTCGTGTGGGCGGTCGTGGACACCGGCGTCGGCCCGCTGCTGCTGGCCGCGACCGGCCAGGGCCTGGTCAACGTGGTGTTCCACGCCACCGACGAGGTGCGTGACAAGGCGCTGGAGCGCCTGGCGTCCCGGCTCGGCGCCGAGCCCGTGG
>MUNG01000267.1:0-155 GCA_002154585.1 Streptomyces pseudogriseolus | reverse complement strand
TGCCGTTCGGCACGGTGGTGGGCTACGGAGACCTGGCGGGCCGGGTCGGTCAGCCGGGCGCCGCGCAGGCCGTGGGCATGGCCATGGGCGCCAACCCGCTGCCGGTGGTCGTGCCCTGTCACCGGGTGGTGGAGAGCGGGGGCGGCATCGGCGGG
>MUNG01000266.1 GCA_002154585.1 Streptomyces pseudogriseolus | reverse complement strand
GCCGCACGCGCCCGGGCGCGTCGACCCGCGCGGGTCAGCCCTCGCGTTCCCGCACATCCACCAGCGTCGCCCCCGCGTGGACGATCAGGTCCTTCGGGGGCATCGGGAAGACCGTGTAGGGGGTGCCCGCGGCGGCCCAGATCACGGGGTGGGTGAGGAGGGAGCGGTCGGCGAGGACGCGGGTGCGGGTGCGGTGGCCGAAGGGGGGTACGCCGCCGATGGCGTAGCCCGTGGTCTCGCGGACCACGTCGGCCTTGGCGCGGGTGACCCGGTCCGCGCCCAGTTCCTCGCGGACCCGGTCGAGGTCGACGCGGGACGCGCCGTCCATGAGGACGAGGAAGGGTTCGCCGTCGGCGGCGAAGATCAGCGACTTGCAGATCTGGCTGAGCTCGCAGCCGAGCGCGGCGGCGGCCTCGGCGGCGGTGCGGGTGGCCTCGGGGAAGCGGCGGACCTGGCCGGCCACGTCCTCCAGGCCCATCTCCCGCAGGGCCTCGGCGAAACGGGGGTGGGCCGCGGAGCCCTCGGTGTCGGTGGCTGAGGTGGTCATGCGCGGCACGTTAGCGGCCGGTCCCGGGGGCACGCGACCGCGTTCCGCGGGGTGGTCGCACGAGGAAGCCGGTGAGGGCGCCCCGTCCCCACGGAGCCCTCACCGGCTGGTCGTGACCGTCCGGGCGGTCAGGCCCGGACAAGTTCCTTGTCCTCGTCGTCCTTGTCCGCCGCGCGGTCCAGGGCGGCGAGGCTCTCGCCCTCGACGTCCACGTTGGGCAGCGCCCGGTCCAGCCACTTCGGCAGCCACCAGGCCTTCTCGCCGAGCAGCGCCAGGACGGCCGGGACGATCGCCATGCGGACCACGAACGCGTCGAAGAGGACGGCGGTCGCGAGGCCGAAGCCGATCATCTTGACCATGGAGTCGCTGGACCCGATGAAGCCGGAGAACACCGCGATCATGATGATCGCCGCGGCGGTCACCACCCGCGCGCTGTACCGGAACCCGGTGACGACGGCCTGCGCCGGCTTCTCGCCGTGGACGTGGGCCTCGCGGATGCGGGTCACGAGGAACACCTCGTAGTCCATGGCCAGGCCGAAGACCACGCCGACCATGAAGATCGGCATCATCGACATGATCGGGCCGGTCTCCTCGACGCCCATCAGGCCGGACAGCCAGCCCCACTGGTAGACCGCGACGACCGCGCCGAGGGCCGCCAGCACGGAGAGCAGGAAGCCGAGGGCCGCCTTCAGCGGGACCAGGATCGAGCGGAACACCACGATCAGCAGCAGGAACGCGAGCCCGACCACCAGCACCAGGTACGGCACGAGCGCGTCGTTGAGCTTCTGCGAGACGTCGATGTTCATCGCCGTGGCGCCGGTGACGAGGACGTCGGCGCCGGTGCCGTCCTTGATGTCGGCGCCCGCGGCGCGGATGTCGTGCACCAGGTCCTCGGTGGCGACCGACGACGGCTTGGCGTCCGGGATGACGGCGATCGTCGCGGTGTCGCCGGCCTTGTTGGGCGCCGCCGGGGCGACGTTCACGACGTTGTCGAGCGCCTTGATCTCGTCGCCGGCCTGCTTGAAGACGGCCTGCGGGTCGTCGCTGCCCTCGGCGTCGACGACGACCACGAGCGGGCCGTTGAAGCCGGGGCCGAAGCCCTCGGAGAGCAGGTCGTAGGCGCGGCGCTGGGTGGTGGACACCGGCTGGGAGCCGTCGTCGGGCAGGCCCAGCTCCAGGGAGCCGGCCGGGACCGCGGCGGCGCCGAGGCCGACCACGCCGAGCAGCAGCACGGCCAGCGGGCGGCGGACGACGAAGCTCGCCCAGCGGGTGCCCATGTTGGGCCGCTCCGCCTTGTCCTTGGCGTCCTTGGCGCGTCCGCCGCCGAGCAGCTTGCTCTTCTCGCCCGCGGGGCGGACCCGGCGGCCCGCGTAGCCGAGCAGGGCGGGGATGAGGGTGAGGGCGATGAGGACCGCGACGGCGACCGTGCCGGCGGCGGCGATGCCCATCTTCGTCAGCATCGGGATGTTGACGACGGACAGGCCCACCAGGGCGATGACGACGGTCAGGCCGGCGAAGACCACGGCGGACCCGGCGGTGCCGACGGCGCGTCCGGCCGCCTCCTCGCGGGTGCGTCCCTCGGCCAGTTCGGCGCGGTAGCGGGAGACGACGAACAGCGCGTAGTCGATGCCGACCGCGAGTCCGATCATCGAGGCGAGGATGGAGGTGGTGGAGCCCAGGTCGAGGGTGCTGGCCAGCGCGGTGATGGAGGCGACGCCGATGCCGACGCCGACGATCGCGGTGAGCAGCGGCAGTCCGGCGGCGAGCAGCGAGCCGAGGGTGATGACCAGGACGACCGCGGCGACACCGATGCCGATGATCTCCGCGGAGCCGGTCTCCGGGACGGCCTGGAGGGCGTCACCGCCGATCTCGACGGTCAGCCCGGACGCGCGGGCGTCCTCGGCGGCGGCCTTCAGGGCCTCGCGGGACGACTCCTCCAGCTCCATGCCGGAGACCTCGTAGGTCACCGAGGCGTAGGCGATCGAGCCGTCCCGGCTGACGCCGCCGCCCTGGTACGGGTCGCTGACCTGGACGACCTCGGAGCCGCCGGACAACTCCTCGACGGTGTCCTGGACCGCCGCCTTGTTGCCGGGGTCGGTCATCTTCTGGCCGTCGGGCGCCTTGAAGACGACGCGGGCGGTGGCTCCGTCGGCGCTGGTGCCGGGGAAGCGTTCGTCCAGCAGGTCGAAGGCCTTCTGGGCCTCGGTGCCGGGGATGGAGAAGGAGGAGTTGCCGGCTGCGGGCGCGCCGGCCGCGCCGGCGCCCGCTAGCGCCAGCAGCGCCACCCAGAAGAGGGCGACGAAGTGCCGTTTGCGGAAGGAGAACCGTCCGAGTCGGTAGAGGAATGTGGCCACGAGGGCGTACTCCCGGTCAGTCGTGAGTGCTTCAGGGCAGGGTGGATCAGCCCGACGACGTGAGCGGTGACGTCAGGAGGTGGCTGACTGTGGGTGCCGGCGGTGGGGACCGTCAGCGGGGTGGGGAGACTCCGAGGGCGGGGAGCACCACGGCGTCGACGTACGAGATGAGGAACGCCTGCGTGGGCGGCTGCTCGTCGATCAGCATCCGGGTGGCGAACGCGCCGATGAGCATGTGCACGATGTAGTCCAGCGCCGGGGTGTCCGGGCGGATCTCACCCCGGTCGACCGCACGGCCGATGATCCGGCGGAACTCGTCGATCTCCGGCTCCACCAGCAGGTCGCGCAGCGCCTGGCGCAGCTCGTCGTTCTGGTGCGCGGCCATCGACAGGGCCCGCATGAGAGCGACGTTCTGCGCCATGTCGCAGTCGTCCTCGCGGCCGATGATGGTGTGCAGATCACCCCGCAGGGACCCGGTGTCCACATCGGCGATGCCGCCCGGCTTCTGGCTGTGCATCGCCCGGACGACCAGCTCGGCCTTGCCGCCCCACTGGCGGTAGAGCGTGGCCTTGCTGGACCGGGTGCGGGCGGCCACGGCGTCCATGGTGAGGGCGTCGTAGCCGACCTCACGGAGCAGGTCGAGCACGGCCCGGTACAGCTCGGCCTCGCGCTCGGGGGTGATCCGGCTGCGACGTGATGTCGCGATGTCACTCATGCCGCCCACCTTTCCGCTCCGGTTCCCACCGCGTCAAAGAAACGACACGGTTTCGTACAAGACGAAGATACCCCGGCGCACTAACGAAACGAAACGGTTTCGTTCGTGTTCTGCGTCACGGTTGTCAGCACCGCGTAAACGGCGCGGCGAGGCCGCGGCACAGGACGCGTACGACTGCCCCACGAGTTGCTGCGGCCCGGCCCCCGGAAAAGCATGGGGAGGGTGACCTATCTGCGTCTGCCGCACCTCAAGGACGACCTGCTGTGCTTCGTGGCGGAGGACGACCTCTGGCTCGCCCCGCTGGACGGACCGGGCCGCGCCTGGCGGCTCACCGCCGACCGCACGAAGCTCGGCCACCCCCGCTTCTCCCCCGACGGCCGCCACCTCGCGTACACCAGCTGGCGCGCCCTCGACCCGGAGGTGCATCTGGTGCCGGTGGACGGCGGCCCCGCCCGGCGTCTGTCGTACTGGGGCAGCTCCGACACCCGGGTCTGCGGCTGGGCCCCGCCCGACGAACACGGGCACGCCGCGATCCTCGCCGTCACCTCGCACGGCGAGCCCTTCTCCCACTTCACCTGGGCCTACAAGCTCGGCCCCGACGGCAGCCCCGGACGCAAGCTGCCCTGGGGCCCGGTCACCGACATCCAGGTCGCCGACCTGGACGGCGAGCGCAGGTCACTGCTGCTGACCGGCACCCCGCCGCACGAACCGGCGTCCTGGAAGCGCTACCGGGGCGGCGCCACCGGACGGCTGTGGCTGCACGGGCACCGCCTGATGGAGGGGCTCGACGGCCATCTGCACTCCCCCATGTTCGTCGCCGGCCGCATCGCCTTCCTCTCGGACCACGAGGGCATCGGCAACCTCTACTCCTGCGCCCACGACGGCACCGACCTGCGCCGCCACACCGACCACGACGCCTTCTACGCCCGGCACGCCGCCACCGACGGCACCCGCGTCGTCTACCAGTGCGCGGGCGACCTGTGGATCGTGGACGACCTGGCGCCCGACGCGAAACCGCGCAGGCTCGACGTACGGCTGGGCGGCCCGCGGTCCGGCCGGCGCCCCTACCAGGTGCCCGCCGCGCAGCACCTGGACGGCCTGTCCGTCGACGAGACCGGCCGGGCCAGCGCGGTCGTGGTGCGCGGCAGCCTGTACTGGCTCACCCACCGCGACGGCCCCGCCCGCACCCTGACCGACACCCCGGGCGTACGGGTACGGCTGCCGGAGATGCTCGGCGCGGGCGGCCGGATCGCGTACGTCACGGACGCCGAGGGCGAGGACGCCGTGGAGATCGCCTCGCTGCCCCGGGCGACCGGCCAGCGCGCGCCCCGGAGGCTGGCCGCCGGGAAGCTGGGCCGGGTCCTCGAAATGGTCGCCGACCCCGAGGGGCAGCGTCTCGCCGTCGCCGCGCACGACGGGCGGCTGCTGCTGGTGGACACCGACGAGGCGACGGACGGGTCTGCTCCGAGGGCGGGGGAGGTCACCGAGCTGATCCACTCCGGGAACGGCCCGGTGCGGGACCTCGCGTTCTCCCCCGACGGCGGCTGGCTGGCCTGGTCCCACCCGGTGATCGGGCGCTCGCTGCGGCAGATCAAACTCGCCCGGATCAAGGACCGGCTGGTCCTCGACGTGACGAACGGCCGCTTCGAGGACGAGAATCCGGTCTTCACCCGCGACGGCCGCTATCTCGCGTTCCTGTCCTGGCGCGGCTTCGACCCGGTGTACGACGTGCACACCGGCGACCTGTCCTTCCCGCTGGGCTGCCGCCCGTACCTGGTGCCGCTGTCGTCGGCGACGCCCTCGCCGTTCGCGCTGAACCCCGAGGGGAGGCCCGCCGCCGGGGGGCTGGATCCGCTGGAGGAGGAGGGCGAGGAGGGCGGCACGGTGACCGTGGAGGCGGAGGGCCTGGAGAGCAGGGTGACGCCCTTCCCGGTGGCCGCGTCCAAGTACTCGGGGCTGTACCCGGTCGCGGGCTGCGGCCTGGTGTGGCTGCGCTGGCCGATCTCGGGCGCGCTCGGCGAGACGTTCGCCCACCCCGACGACACCACCGGCCGGCCCACCCTGGAGCACTTCGACGTCACCAAGGCCAAGAAGTCCGAACTGGTCACCCACCTCGACTTCTTCGCGGTCAGCGGCGACGGCACCCGGCTGGTCGTGGTGGACGAGGGCGAGCTGCGCGCGGTGCCCGCCACCGAGCCGGGCGACGGCGACTCCACGGTGTGGATCGACCTGCGCCGGATCAAGCACGAGGCGGACCCGGCGGCCGAGTGGCGCCAGGCGTACGCGGAGGCGGGGCGGCTGATCCGCGCCTACTTCTGGGAGCCGGACATGTGCGGCATCGACTGGGACGGCGTGCTGGAGCAGTACCGTCCGCTGGTCGAACGGGTCGCCTCCCCGGACGAGTTCGCCGACCTGCTGCGCGAGGTCCTCGGCGAACTGGGCACCTCGCACGCCTACGTCACCGCCGCCCGCCGCAACGAGGGTCCCCCGCACTACCAACGCCGCCAGGGGCTGCTCGGCGCCAACCTGGTGCACCGGGAGGCGGGCTGGACGGTGAAGCGGATCCTGCCCGGCGACTCCTCCGACTCCCGCGCCCGTTCCCCGCTGGCCGGCGCGGGCATCCGCGAGGGCGCGGTCCTCACCCATGTCGACGGCCGCCCGGTGGACCCCGTGACCGGGCCGTACCCGCTGCTCGCGGCGGCGGGCGGCACGACCGTGGAGCTCACCTTCGTGCCCGACGGCGAGGGCCCGCCCCGGCGGGTCGCGGTCGTCCCGCTGATCGACGAGACGCCCCTGCGCTACCAGGACTGGGTGGCCAAACGGCGTGCCGTCGTCCGGGAGTTGAGCGGCGGCCGCTGCGGCTATCTGCACATCCCCGACATGGGCGGCTCCGGCTGGGCGCAGTTCAACCGGGACGTGCGCATGGAGATGTCCCGGCCCGCGCTCATCGTGGACGTGCGCGGCAACGCGGGCGGGCACATCAGCGAACTCGTGGTGGAGAAGCTGACCCGCACCATCATCGGCTGGGACCTCACCCGCGACGCCCAGCCCGTGTCGTACGCCTCCAACGCGCCGCGCGGGCCCGTGGTGGCGCTGGCGGACGAGGCGACCAGCTCCGACGGCGACATGATCACGGCCGCGTTCAAACTGCTGGAGCTGGGCCCGGTGGTGGGGCAGCGCACCTGGGGCGGGGTGGTCGGCATGACCGGCCGGCACCGGCTCGGGGACGGCACGGTGATCACGGTGCCGATGAACGCGGCCTGGTTCGACGCGTACGGCTGGTCCGTGGAGAACCGGGGCGTCGACCCCGACCTGGAGGCGCTGCGCACCCCGCTGGACTGGGCCGAGGGCCGGCACGCGGTCCTGGACGACGCCGTACGGCTCGCCCTGGACCTGCTGGAGGCCAACCCGCCCGCCTCGCCGCCGGGTTACGCCGACGTGCCCGACCGGTCGCGTCCCGGGCTGCCGCAGCGCAGCGACTGAGGGCGTGAGAAAGGGGTGCCCCCTTCGCCAGGGGCACCCCTTCCTACGGCACGTCACTGCCCGGGTGCTTCGACGTCAGATCTCCTGGTCCTGGTCGAAGCGCTCCTCGGACTCACGGCGGCGCTGCGGGTCGGTCTCGTCGTCCCGACGGCGGCCGCGGTTCTGCAGCTGCTCCTTGCCCTGCTGGGCGCGCTGCTTGGCCTGCTGCTGGAACTGGCCGGCCTTCTCCTGCATCTGATCCTTCATACCCATGTGGGTTCACTCCCGTTGTGGGGTGGGGGGAACTTGCCCGACCAGATTCACACGGGGGGTCACCCTACGCATGTCGATCAGTCACGGACCGTAGCGCGGTGCTGTTCGTCGGCGTTGCCGCCCGCTCCGACCAGGCCGATGCGCAGCCCGTCGAGGCGGCCCGCGAACCGCTTCATCTCCCGCTGCCCGACGACGCCGACGAGCGCCGGCAGATAGCCGCGCACACCCTGCATGCCGCGCAGCCAGCCCTGCCCGTAGACGTGCGCGGCGCGCCGTTCGATGCCGGACACCAGCCGGTCCACGGCGGGTCCGAGCGGATAGGTCTTGTTGGCCGGCCAGGGCAGCCGCTGCCTCAGCTCCCGCATGACATCGTCCTGGTCGGCGCCGCGCACCATGTCGGTGTCGGTCCAGGACAGGTAGCCGACGCCCACCTTGACGCCCTGGTGGCCGACTTCGGCGCGCAGCGCGTGCGCGTACGCCTCCACGCCGGCTTTGGAGGCGCAGTACGCCGTCATCATCGGCGCGGGGGTGATCGCGGCGAGGGACGCTATCTGGAGCAGGTAACCGCGGCTCTCGGCGAGCAGCGGCAGGAACGCCCGCGCGGTGACGGCCGATCCGACGAGGTTGACCTCGATCACCCGCCGCCACGCCTCCGGGTCGGACTCGGTGAACGGACCGCCCGTCGCCACACCGGCGTTGGCGACCACGACGTCCACCCGGCCGAACCGCTCCCGGACCTCGGCGGCCACCTGGGACATGGCCTCCTGGTCGGTGACGTCCGCGTACCAGTGGCCGCTCTCGCCGTGCAGCCGGGCGGAGACGTCCTTCAGCGCGTCCGGTTCGAGACCGACCAGCGCCACCGTCGCGCCGCGCGCGGAGAGTTTGCGGGCGAGCAGCTCCCCGACCCCGCGCGCCGCGCGACGG
>MUNG01000265.1 GCA_002154585.1 Streptomyces pseudogriseolus | reverse complement strand
CGCATCTCCGGGTACGCGGTGGACGCCCTGCTGCCCGAGCACCGCGCCGACGTCGCCCGCTCCCTCTGCGGCTCGGAAGGCACCCTCGCCGTGCTCACCGAGGCGGAGCTGACCCTCGTACGGGCGCCCCGCGCGCGGGCGCTGGCCGTGCTGGCGTACGCCGACGAGAGCGGGGCCGCGCAGGCGGCGGCGGGGCTGCTGCCGTACCGGCCGCTGACGGTGGAGGGCATGGCGGCCGACCTGGTGCCGTCCGGCGCCGGCCTGCCGCGCGGCGGGGCGTGGCTGTTCGTCGAGGCCGGCGGGGACACCGGGGCGGAGGCCCGTGCTGCCGCCGAGGCGATCGTGCGGGCGGCGGACGTCGTGGACGCGCTGGTGGTCACCGACCCGGCGCGGCAGCGAGCGCTGTGGCGCATCCGGGAGGACGCGAGCGGCACCGCGACCCGGATGCCTGGGGGCACCTCCCGGACGAAGTCTGGGGGAGGGAGTGAGGCGTGGCCCGGGTGGGAGGACTGCGCGGTGCCGCCCGCCCGGCTCGGCGCGTACCTGCGGGACTTCCGGGCGCTGCTCGCCGAGCACGGTCTGCGCGGCACCCCGTACGGGCACTTCGGGGACGGCTGCATCCACGTGCGCATCGACTTCGACCTGCTGACCGGGCCGGGCGTGGCCCGCTTCCGGCGTTTCTCGGAGGAGCTGGCCGACCTGGTCGTCGCCCACGGCGGCTCCCTCTCCGGCGAGCACGGCGACGGCCAGGCGCGCGCGGAGCTGCTGCCGCGCATGTACGGCGCGGAGACGGTCGCCCTGTTCGAGCGGGTGAAGGGCGTGTGGGACCCGGACGGCCTGCTCAACCCCGGCATGCTGGTCCGCCCCGCACCCCTCGACGCGGACCTCCGCTTCTCCGCCCTCCCGCGCGAGCCGGTGGACGTGGAGTTCGGCTATCCCGCCGACGCCGGCGACTTCTCGGCGGCGGTGCGGCGCTGCGTGGGCGTCGCCAAGTGCCGTACGACGTCCGTGTCCGGGTCCGCCGTGATGTGCCCGTCGTTCCGGGCGACGGGGGAGGAGGAGCACTCCACGCGCGGACGCGCCCGGCTGCTGCACGAGATGCTCGCGGGCGAGGTGGTGACCGACGGCTGGCGCTCCACCGAGGTACGCGACGCGCTCGACCTCTGCCTGTCCTGCAAGGGGTGCCGGTCCGACTGCCCGGTGGGCGTCGACATGGCCACGTACAAGGCGGAGTTCCTGCACCACCACTACGCGGGCCGCCGCCGCCCCGCCGCCCACTACGCGATGGGGTGGCTGCCGGTGTGGCTGCGCTGGGCCGCGCGGACCCGGACGGCGGGGGCGGCGAACGCGCTCGCCTCGGTACGGCCGCTCGCGCGCCTGGCGAAACGGCTGGGCGGGATCGCGGCCGAGCGGGAGATCCCGCGGCTGGCGGAGGAGACGCTCAGCCGCTGGTGGCGGCGGAGGCGGCAGTCCGCCACGGGCGAGGGCCGGCTGGTCGTCCTCTGGCCGGACACCTTCACCGAGCACCTGTCGCCGTCGGTGGGCCGGGCGGCCGTACGGGTGCTGGAGGCGGCGGGCCTGCGGGTGGCGCTGCCCCCGACCCTGCGGCTGCCCTCCGGCGGGCGGCGGGTGGGCGACGCCCGCTCACGCTCCCCCCTCTCCCTGCTGACGGCGCGGCGCGGGCGGGTCTGCTGCGGTCTGACCTACCTCTCCACGGGGCAACTCGACCGCGCCCGCGCGGTGCTGGGACGCACCCTCGACCTGCTGGAACCGGTCCTCGCCACGGACGCGCCGCTGGTGGTGCTGGAACCGAGCTGCGCGGCCGCCCTGCGCACGGACGCCCCGGAACTCCTCCACGACGACCCCCGCGCGGCGCGCCTCGCCTCCCGCGTCCTGACGTTCGCCGAGACCCTGGAGACGTACGCCCCCGACTGGACCCCGCCCGCCGTGAACCGCCCGGTCACCGGCCAGACCCACTGCCACCAGCACGCGGTCCTGGGCGACGGCCCCGACCGCAGGCTCCGCGAGGCGGCCGGCCTCACGGGGGAGCTGAGCGGAGGCTGCTGCGGTCTGGCGGGCAACTTCGGCTTCGAGCGCGGCCACTACGACGTCTCGCGCGCCTGCGCGGAGGAGCAGCTGCTCCCCGCGGTCCGGGCAGCGCCTCAGGGGGCCGTGATCCAGGCGGACGGCTTCTCCTGCCGCACGCAGCTGGAGCAGCTGGGGGGTGTGCGGGGGCGGCATCTGGCGGAGATCCTGGCGGAGGAGCTGGACCGGCGGCCGTGAACGGGGCCTCAGTCGAGGCAGAACTCGTTGCCCTCGATGTCCTGCATGACGATGCACGAGTCGGTGCCGTCGTACAGCAGCCGCTGCCGGACCGCGCCGAGGGCGACCAGCCGCGTGCACTCGGCCTCCAGCGCGGCGAGCCGCTCCTCACCGGTCATCCCGGTGCCGACGCGCACGTCGAGGTGAACCCGGTTCTTGACGGTCTTGCCCTCGGGCACCCGCTGGAAGAACAGCCGCGGCCCCGCCCCGGTCGGATCACTGCACGCACACCACGCGCCGTCCCCCTCGGGAAACCGCCCGCGGTTGAACTCCTCCCACGAGGCGAATCCCGTGGGCGGCACCACGGCGTACCCCAGCACCTCGCACCAGAACCGCGCCAGCCGCTCGGGCTCCGCACAGTCGAACGTGATTTGCACCTGCCGGATCACTGCCACGGGGCGCACCCTAACAAGCGGCCGGGCGACCGCCACCTGAGTTTCGGACCCGTGCGGAGCCCGCGGTGACCTTGTGTCAAGCCGATGCCCGATCCATCGAAAGCTGGTTAAAGTCGTGCGTCACACCTGGTTGTGGGGACAACCGGAGTGTCTTGGGGGAGGGCCCGTAGCGCATGAGTCGTCGTTCCACCGGTTTCGTCGGCGTCTGGGCCGAGATGCAGCGGCAGCAGCAGCGTCAGCAGGAGGCCGACGCCAGGCGGCGCCGGCAGGAGGAGCAACGGGCGCGGGCCCATCAGCGGCGCGTCGAGCGCGACCACCGCGAGTACCGGAAGGCGGAGGCCCTCCGGCGCACGGAGGAACTGGACGCGCGGGTGGAGTCGCTGCGGGCGCTCCTCGCGTCGGGGTGCCGGGCGCAGCCGTTCCGGGCCGCCACGCTGCTGCGGCCGGAGACCGTCCAGCCGTTCGCGCCGGGCCCGCTGGCCCAGCCGGTGCCCATGCCGGACGAGCGGTACTACCAGCCGCAGGGCGGAGGCTGGACCGCGAACCGCCGGGCGCAGGCGCAGGCGGAGGCGCGGGCGCGGTTCGAACGGGACTGGCACGCCGCCCAGGCCGCCGAGGCGCAGCGGCAGCGGCAGCTCGCCGCGTACCAGCGGCAGTACCAGGAGTGGGCCGACGCCCAGCTGGCCGAGGTGCGCCGGCACAACGCCGGGGTCACCGCGACCGTCGAGGGCGTGCGCCAGCGGGAGCCCGATGCCGTGATCGAGTACTTCTCCGCCGCCCTGTACTCCTCGACGGCCTGGCCGGAAGGGTTCCCGCGCCAGGTTGCCGCCGCCTACGACCCGGCGGCGGGGCAGCTCGTCCTGGACTGGGAGCTGCCCGCCTGCGACGTGGTGCCGGAGGTCAAGGCGGTCCGGTACATGGCGAGCGTCGACCAGGACAAGGAGACGCCCCGCCCCGTGGGCCAGCGGCGCGCGCTCTACCGGGAGGTCCTGGTCCAGTGCATGCTGCTCGTGCTGCACGAGCTGTTCGCCGCGGACGAGCAGGGCGCCCTGGAATCGGTGGCGCTGAACGGCTTCGTCGACGGGCACGACCCGACGACGGGCCGCCCCGGGCAGATCTTCCTCGCCACCCCGTCATGGCCGAGCGCGCCGCGTTCCAGGAGCTGCACCTGGCCCAGGT
Organism: Streptomyces pseudogriseolus; assembly: GCA_002154585.1. GTDB lineage: Bacteria > Actinomycetota > Actinomycetes > Streptomycetales > Streptomycetaceae > Streptomyces > Streptomyces pseudogriseolus. The sequence continues at coordinate 8,995 of MUNG01000265.1, read as the reverse complement.
GGACCCGGAGAGCTGCTTCACCGACGCGCTGCGCGGACAGGTCTCGGCCCGCCCCGACCAGCTCGCCGCCGTACGGCCCGGCAGGCGGCCGCAGGACGTCGGCAACCGGGTCGTCGCCCACGGCGGCGACGAGGATCCCGACCTGTTCGCCATGGACCCGGTGGCCTTCGAGAACCTGGTCGCCGACCTCTTCCGCGCCATGGGCATGCAGGCGGTGACCACGCAGCGCTCCAACGACGGCGGCGTGGACGTCGACGCGCTGGACCCGACGCCGATCCGGGGCGGCACGATCGTCGTCCAGGTGAAGCGCTACCGGAACACCGTGCCGCCCACCGCCGTCCGCGACCTCTACGGCACCGTGCAGGACGCCGGCGCCAACAAGGGCGTCCTCGTGACGACGTCCGGCTTCGGGCCGGGCTCGCACACCTTCGCCAACGGCAAACCGCTGGAGCTCATCTCAGGGCCCGAGCTCGTCGACCTCCTCCACCGGCACGGACTGCGGGGGCGGCTGGGGGACGGGACGACCGGGGCCGCGGCCCGCCCGGCGGAACCGGACGAGGACCGGCTGCCCGGCGACTACAACGTCCTGGGCATGAGCTGGACCGGGGGCGTCGCCCTGGACGTGTGCGCGCTGGTGTGCCGCGGCAGCCGTGTGCTCAGCGACGACCACTTCGTGTTCTTCAACAACCCGGGCACCCCGGACGGCGCCGTGCGCGCCCTGCCCGCCACCGCACCCGACAAGGCCGCGATCCGCGTCGCCTTCGACGGTCTGCCCGCCGAGGCCGACCGCTTCGTGCTGGTCGCCGCCGTCGACCCGGAGATCAACCCGCACGCCGACCTCGCCGGCTTCACGGACGCGCGCATCCGCCTCCTCGACCCCGCGCTGACCGAGCTGGGTCAGCTCGAGGTGTCCGACGGCCGGGCGGGCGAGACGGCCCTGGTCCTCGGCTCGTTCCGCCGCCGCGCGAACGGCGACTGGGACTTCGTCCTGGGCGGCAAGGGCTACCGGGGCGGGCTCGAGGAACTGGTGCAGGACTTCGGGATCGAGGTGCGGTAGGCGACGCAGGTGGGCCCCTGCGCCGTCAGGGCGTCGTCTCGCCCCGGACCAGGGGGTGGCACACCGGCTGGACGCCCTCGGGAAGGGCGTCCGGATCGCACCAGCGGGCCTCCAGGATCTCGAAGGGGTCCAGGCGCAGTTCACCGCCGAGGAGGCGGGCCTCGAAGGCCACCTCCATGCGGGTGCGCAGGCCGCTGTTCAGCATGACCAGGCGGCCGGCCTCCACGTCGAGGCCGGTCTCCTCCTTGACCTCGCGCACCACCGTCGCCCGGAAGTCCTCGCCCTTGCGCGCGAAACCGCTCGGCAGTCCCCACTGGCGGCCGGGCGGCCACATCCGGTGCCGCAGCAGCAGCACCCGCCCCGCGTCGTCGCGCACCACGCCGGTCACACCGACCACGAACTTGGCGTGCAGCAGCCACATGATGCGGCTCTGCAGCGGGCGCAGGAGCCGCCAGACACGGACCAGGAGTCGTCGCACGGAACCTCGGCTGACTGGGGGAACGGACGGGGTGTCACCAGGGGGAACCGTACCGGGTGCGGCGTCCGCACCGTGGACGGAGTTGACCCGGACGCGACGCGGGTCGCATCGTCAGGCATATAAACGCTTCACGGTACTGACGTAGTTCAATACGCTGGACCCGTGAGTCCATCAAGGTGCACACTCGGAGCAGTCGTGTGCACCACCCCTCAGCTCTCGCGTCTCCTACGTCCCTGGAAGGCACCGTGACCACCCCCAGCGCCGCCACCCCGTCGTCCACCGCACCCGGGCAGGCCCACGGTCCCGCCCCCGCCCAGGCCGGCGCGCCGGGCGGCCGCCGCGGCTCCCTGGGGCCGGTCGGGCTGGTGCTGGCGGGCGGTATCTCCGTGCAGTTCGGCGGGGCGCTCGCGGTGACGCTGATGCCCCGGGCCGGCGCGCTCGGGGTGGTGACGCTGCGGCTGCTGGTGGCGGCGCTGGTGCTGATGGTGCTGTGCCGGCCGCGGCTGCGCGGACACTCCCGCGCCGACTGGGGCACGGTGATCGTCTTCGGCGTCGCGATGGCGGCGATGAACGGCCTGTTCTACCAGTCCGTCGCCCGCATCCCGCTCGGCCCCGCGGTCACCCTCGAGGTCCTGGGCCCCCTCACCCTGTCCGTGCTGGCCTCCCGCCGCGCGCTCAACCTCGTGTGGGCCGCGCTCGCCCTCACCGGCGTGTTCCTCCTCGGCGGCGGGAGCTTCAGCGGCCTCGACCCGCTGGGCGTCGCCTTCGCGCTGGGCGCCGGGGCGATGTGGGCGGCGTACATCGTCTTCAGCGCGCGGACCGGGCGGCGCTTCCCGCAGGCCGACGGGCTCGCGCTCGCCATGGCGGTGGCGGCGGTGCTGTTCCTGCCGCTGGGCGTGCTGGAGTCCGGCACGAAGCTGCTCGACCCGACGACCTTCGCGCTGGGCGCGGCGGTCGCGGTGCTGTCCTCCGTCCTGCCGTACACCCTCGAACTCCTCGCGCTGCGACGCCTCCCCGCGTCGACGTTCGCGATCCTCATGAGCCTCGAACCGGCCCTCGCGGCCACCGCCGGCTTCCTCATCCTCGACCAGACCCTCGCCGCGACGGAGGCCGCCGCCATCGCCCTGGTCATCGCGGCGAGCATGGGCGCGGTGCGGACACAGGTGGGGCGGGGGAGGCGCGGCAAGACCGCGGGCGGTTCCTGACGACACCGGGCGCGTCGAGGCGGGGCGGGACCGGAGTCGCTCTCGTCTCTCAGGGCGCGGACGAAGGCGCCGAGCACGCCTTCGTGGCCGGCGGCTCTTCGTCCACATGATCACGCCGCGCTCGGAACTGCTCACCATCTGGCAAGCGACGCCGGACCCTCTTTCCTGACCGCCGCTCGTCAATGGCGCACCGACAGGTCGCCGACCGTGGCCGTGGTGGTCAGCTCGCCGCCGATGGCGTGCAGATGCGCCGCCATGGCCCGCGTTCCGCGTCGACCGTCTCCGCCTTGATGGCGTCGATCCGCTCGCGTTTCTCGGGAGTGATGTCGGCCGTCAGGTTGTCCATGGAGCCAAGGTTCATCAGGCAGATGACCGGCCCGTCGGTCAGAGTTCGAGTCCGATTCAAGCGGTTCTGTCGCGAGATGGGCGTCGACGGCGGCCGAAAAGGGAGGGAATTCTCCCCGGGCGAATTTTCATGCAAGCACGCTTGCTTGTTTCTCGCCCCCCTGCCATGCTCCCCTCCATCCACCCCGCACACCGCCGTGCCCCGAGGGGAGCGACTCGTGTCCGATCCGTCGCCCGTGATCGACGATCTGCGTGAGGAGAGTGAGGAGCTCGACCGGCTGGTCGCCGGGCTGGAGCCGGAACGGTGGGCGTTGCCCACGCCCGCCGCCGGATGGACCGTCGCCCACCAGATCGGGCACCTCGCCTGGACCGACCACCGCGCCTGGACCGCCGTCACCGACCCTGACGGCTTCCGCGCGCTCGTCGAGCAGGCCCTCGCCTCCCCGTACTCCCACGTCGACGACGGCGCCGAGGAGTATGCCCGCGCCGAGCCCGCCGCCCTGCTCGCCCGCTGGCGGGAGGGGCGCGCGGCGCTGGAGAAGGCGTTGCGCGAGGCGCCGGACGGGGCGCGGTTCCCGTGGTTCGGGCCGCCGATGTCCGCCGCGTCCGTGGCCACCGCGCGTCTGATGGAGACGTGGGCGCACGCCCAGGACGTCGCCGACACGCTCGGCGTGTCCCGTACACCCACCGCCCGGCTCCGGCACATCGCCTGGCTCGGCGTCCGGACCCGCGACTTCGCCCACGGCGTGCACGGGCTCACCCCGCCCGCCGATCCGTTCCGCGTCGAGCTCATCGCGCCGGACGGCGGGGAGGTCTGGGCGTACGGGCCCGAGGACGCCCCGCAGCGCGTCACCGGCCCCGCCCTGGACTTCTGTCTCCTGGTCACCCAGCGCGCCCACCGCGCCGACCTGGCCCTCACCGCCGACGGCCCCGACGCCGACCGCTGGCTGGACATCGCCCAGGCGTTCGCCGGGCCGCCCGGCGGCGGGCGGGAGCCGAAGGGGGAGGGCGCGCGGTGACGGCGGCACCCCTGCGCGTCGGCAACTTCTCCGGCTTCTACGGCGACCGCTTCTCCGCCCTGCGCGAGATGCTCGACGGCGGCGAGGTCGACGTCCTCACCGGCGACTACCTCGCCGAGCTGACCATGCTGATCCTGGCCCGCGACCGGCTGAAGGACCCGTCCGCCGGATACGCCCGCACCTTCCTGCGGCAGTTGGAGGACACCCTCGGCCGCGCCCACGACAAGGGCGTCCGGATCGTCACCAACGCGGGCGGGCTCAACCCCGCGGGACTCGCCGACGCGATACGGGAGCTGGCCGGCCGTCTGGGCGTCCCCGTCCGGGTCGCGCACGTCGAGGGCGACGACCTCACCGCGCGCCACCCCGGCAGCCTCGCCGCCCACGCCTACCTCGGCGGCTTCGGCATCGCCGCGTGCCTGCGCGCGGGCGCCGACGTGGTCGTCACCGGGCGGGTCACCGACGCCGCCCTGGTCACCGGGCCCGCCGCCGCGCACTTCGGCTGGAAACCGACGGACCACGACCGGCTGGCGGGGGCGGTCGTCGCCGGGCACGTGCTGGAGTGCGGGGCGCAGGCGACCGGCGGGAACTACGCGTTCTTCGGGGAGGGCGGCGCGACGCGGCCCGGCTTCCCTCTCGCCGAGCTGCACGAGGACGGCAGCAGCGTCATCACCAAGCACCCCGGCACCGGCGGCCTCGTCGACGTCGGCACGGTGAGCGCCCAGCTCCTGTACGAGACGGCCGGGGCGCGGTACGCGGGACCGGACGCCACCGCCCGCCTGGACACCGTACGGCTCACCCAGGCCGGCCCCGACCGGGTGCGGATCGACGGCGTCCGGGGCGAGGCGCCGCCGCCGGACCTCAAGGTCGGCGTCAACCGCCTCGGCGGCTTCCGCAACGAGGTCGTCTTCGTCCTCACCGGCCTGGAGATCCCGTCCAAGGCGGCGCTGGTGCGGAACCAGATGCGGGCCTACTTCGCCGAGTCGGGGGCCCGTCCCGCCGAGGTCGGCTGGGACCTGGCCCGGACGGACCGGCCCGACGCGTCCACCCAGGAGACGGCGAGCGCCCTGCTGCGGCTCGTCGTGCGGGACCCCGACCCGGAGAAGGTCGGCCGCGCCCTGAGCGGGGCCGCCGTCGAACTGGCCCTGTCCAGCTACCCCGGCTTCCACGTCCTGGCCCCTCCGGGCAAGGGCACCCCCTACGGCGTCTTCGAGACCGCCCGCGTCGCGCAGGACGCCGTGGAGCACGTGGCCGTCCTGCCCGACGGGCGCCGGGTCCCGGTGCCGGCCGCCCAGGACACCGCCGTACTCCACCCCGTACCGGAGCCGCCCCTGCCGGAACCCCTTCCGCCCGGGCCCGTCCGCCGCGCCCCCCTCGGCCTCGTCGCCGGCGCGCGCAGCGGCGACAAGGGCGGCGACGCCAACGTCGGCGTGTGGGCGCGGACGGACGACGCCTGGCGGTGGCTCGCGCACGAGCTGACCGTCGAGCGGTTCCGCAAGCTGATCCCCGAGGCCCGCACCCTGCCCGTCACCCGGCACACGCTGCCCAACCTGCGCGCCCTCAACTTCGTCGTCGAGGGCATCCTCGGCGCGGGCGTCGCCGCGCAGGCCCGTTTCGACCCGCAGGCCAAGGCGCTGGGGGAGTGGCTGCGCTCCCGTCACGCCGACATCCCGGAGGTGCTCCTGTGACGGTCCTCGCGTCCGCCCTGAACCCGTCCGACCCGGACCACCGGGAGCACCGCGAGGCCATGCTCGCCAAGCTCGCCGAACTCGACGCCGAACACGCCAAGGCCCTCGCGGGCGGCGGCGAGAAGTACGTCGCACGGCACCGGAAACGCGGCAAGCTGCTCGCCCGCGAGCGCATCGAGCTGCTCCTCGACCCGGACACGCCCTTCCTGGAGCTGTCCCCGCTGGCCGCCTGGGGCAGCGAGTACACCGTGGGCGCCTCGCTCGTCACCGGCATCGGGGTCGTCGAGGGCGTGGAGTGCGTGATCACCGCCAACGACCCGACCGTGCGCGGCGGCGCCAGCAACCCCTGGTCGCTGAAGAAGGCCCTGCGCGCCAACGACATCGCGCTCGCCAACCGGCTGCCGCTGATCAGCCTCGTCGAGTCCGGCGGCGCCGATCTGCCGGCGCAGAAGGAGATCTTCATCCCGGGCGGCGCGATCTTCCGCGACCTGACCCGGCTGTCGGCGGCCGGCATCCCCACGATCGCCGTCGTCTTCGGCAACTCCACGGCGGGCGGCGCGTACATCCCCGGCATGTCCGACCACACGATCATGGTCAAGGAACGCGCCAAGGTGTTCCTCGGCGGTCCGCCGCTGGTGAAGATGGCCACCGGCGAGGAGAGCGACGACGAATCCCTGGGCGGCGCGGACATGCACGCCCGCGTCTCCGGCCTCGCCGACCACTTCGCCGTGGACGAGCCGGACGCGCTCCGCCAGGCCCGCCGGGTCGTCGCCCGCCTCAACCACCGCAAGGCGTACCCCGATCCGGGACCCGCCGAGCCGCCCAAGTACGACCCCGAAGAGCTGCTCGGCATCGTCCCCGGCGACCTGAAGATCCCCTTCGACCCGCGCGAGGTGATCGCGCGGATCGTCGACGCCTCCGACTTCGACGAGTTCAAGCCGCTCTACGGCGCCAGCCTGGTCACCGGCTGGGCGTCCCTGCACGGCTACCCGGTCGGCATCCTCGCCAACGCGCGGGGCGTCCTCTTCAGCGAGGAGTCCCAGAAGGCCGCCCAGTTCATCCAGCTGGCCAACCAGCGTGACATCCCGCTGCTGTTCCTCCACAACACCACCGGCTACATGGTCGGCAAGGAGTACGAGCAGGGCGGCATCGTCAAGCACGGCGCGATGATGATCAACGCGGTCTCCAACTCCCGCGTCCCGCACCTGTCCGTCCTCATGGGCGCCTCCTACGGCGCCGGCCACTACGGCATGTGCGGGCGGGCGTACGACCCGCGCTTCCTGTTCGCCTGGCCCAGCGCCAAGTCCGCCGTGATGGGCCCGCAGCAGCTCGCCGGCGTGCTGTCCATCGTCGCCCGCCAGTCCGCCGCCGCGAAGGGACGGCCGTACGACGACGAGGCGGACGCGGCGCTGCGCGCCATGGTGGAGCAGCAGATCGAGTCCGAGTCCCTGCCGATGTTCCTGTCCGGGCGGCTGTACGACGACGGCGTCATCGACCCGCGCGACACCCGCACCGTCCTCGGCCTGTGCCTGTCCGCCGTCCACACCGCGCCCTACGAGGGCGTGCGCGGCGGCTTCGGCGTCTTCCGGATGTGAGGGACCCATGATCACTTCCCTGCTGATCGCGAACCGCGGCGAGATCGCCTGCCGCATCGCCCGCACCTGCCGCGACCTCGGCATCACCACCGTCGCCGTGCACTCCGACGCCGACGCGGGCGCCCTCCACACACGCGTCGCCGACACCGCCGTACGGCTCCCCGGCTCGGCGCCCGCCGACACCTACCTGCGCGGCGACCTGATCGTGAAGGCGGCCCTCGCGGCCGGCGCGGACGCCGTGCACCCCGGCTACGGCTTCCTCTCCGAGAACGCCGACTTCGCGCGCGCCGTCCAGGACGCGGGCCTGGTGTGGATCGGGCCGCCCCCGGAGGCGATCGAGGCGATGGCGTCCAAGACGCGCGCCAAACAGCTGATGGGCGTCGAGCCGCTCACCGACGTCACCGAGGCCGACCTGCCGGTGCTGGTGAAGGCCGCGGCGGGCGGCGGCGGACGCGGCATGCGCGTCGTACGGCGCCTCGCGGACCTGGACGCCGAACTCGTCGCCGCCCGCGCGGAGGCGGCGAGCGCCTTCGGCGACGGGGAGGTGTTCGTCGAGCCGTACCTGGAGAACGGCCGCCACGTCGAGGTGCAGGTCCTCGCCGACACCCACGGCACGGTGTGGGCGCTCGGCACCCGCGACTGCTCCCTCCAGCGCAGACACCAGAAGGTGATCGAGGAGGCCCCGGCGCCCGGCCTCACCGACGCGCTCACCGGGGAACTCCACACCCTCGCCGTACGCGCCGTCCGCGCGGTCGGCTACGTCGGCGCCGGCACCGTGGAGTTCCTGGTCGCGGGCGGCCGGGCGCACTTCCTGGAGATGAACACCCGCCTCCAGGTCGAACACCCCGTCACCGAGGAGGTGTTCGGCATCGACCTGGTCGCCGGGCAGATCCGGGTCGCCGAGGGCCACGCGCTGGACCCCGAGCCGCCGGCCCCGCGCGGCCACGCGATCGAGGCCCGCCTCTACGCCGAGGACCCCGCCCAGGACTGGGCCCCGCAGACCGGCCGTCTGCACCGCCTCACCGTCCCCGGCTCCGTCCGCCTCGACACCGGTCACACGGACGGCGACGACATCGGCGTCCACTACGACCCGATGCTCGCCAAGGTCGTCGCCCACGCCCCCACCCGCGCGGAGGCGATCCGCAAGCTCGCCGCCGCCCTGGACCGCGCGGTGATCCACGGCCCCGTCACCAACCGCGACCTCCTCGTCCGCTCCCTGCGCCACGAGGAGTTCACCGAGGGCCGCATGGACACCGGCTTCTACGACCGCCACCTGCCCGCCCTCACCGTGCCCGCCGCCGACCCGCACGCCCCGCTCGCCGCCGCCCTCGCGGACGCGCACGGCCGCTCCCGCTTCGGCGGCTGGCGCAACGTGCCCTCACAGCCGCAGATCAAGCGGTACGCGATGAACGGCGAGGAGCACGAGGTCCGTTACCGCCATACCCGCACCGGCCTCGCGGCCGACGGCGTGACGGTCGTGCACGCGGACGCGTCCCTGGTGATCCTGGAGACCGACGGCGTACGGCGCCGCTACGAGGTCAGCCGCCACGGCGACCGCGTGTACGTCGGAGCCACGTCCCTCACCGCCCTCGTCACCAACCGCGACCTCCT
>MUNG01000264.1 GCA_002154585.1 Streptomyces pseudogriseolus | reverse complement strand
GTACTCGGTGCGGTGGCCGTCCAGCCGGATCGGGTGGGTGCACCCACCCGATCCGGCTGGACGGCCACCGCACCGAGTACGACGTCGACACCGCCACCGGCGAGATCGGCCGCATCCTCCAGCACCTCGACTCCTCCACCCTCCCGGCCGGCCAACTCCTCGTCCGCTGCAACAACCGCCGCACCACCCGCTGCCCGGCCTGCGCCGAGGTCTACCGCCGCGACACCTTCCAACTCATCACCGCCGGACTGCGAGGCGGCAAAGGCACCCCCGAACACGTCGCCACCCATCCCCGCGTCTTCGCCACCTTCACCGCCCCCAGCTTCGGCCTGGTCCACAATCGCCCCTCCACCGGCCGCCCCTGCCGCTGCGGCACCCACCACGGCCAGGAGGACGAAGCACTCGGCACCCCGCTGGACCCGGACACCTACGACTACGACGGAGCCGTCCTCTGGAACGCACACGCTGGTCCTCTCTGGCGGCGATTCTCGATCTACCTCCGCCGGGAGGTCGCCAAGCGCGCGGGCCTCTCACAGCGCCGCCTCCGCGACCACGCACGCGTCTCCTTCGCCAAGGTCGCCGAGTACCAGAAGCGCGGAGCGGTCCACTTTCACGCCGTCATACGCCTCGACGGCCCCACCGGCGGCGACTCCCCGCCCCCGGCCTGGGCCACCGCCGAACTCCTCACCGACGCCATACGCACCGCCGCAGCCAACGCACGCGTCGACGGCCCCACCATCGACGGCAGCTCGCACACCTTCACCTTCGGCCGCCAACTCGACGTCCGCACCATCCGATCCGCCGACTTCAGCGGTGGCCAGGAACTGACCGAACGGGCCGTCGCCGCGTACATCGCCAAGTACGCCACCAAGGGAGCAGAGACCGCGACAGGCGCACTCGACCGCCCCCTCAAGTTCGCCGCCGAACTCGCCCACCTCGACATCAGCAACCACGCCCGCCGCCTCATCCGCACCGCCTGGACCCTCGGCGCCCGAAAAGACCTCGAACACCTCCGCCTGCGCGCCTGGGCCCACATGCTCGGCTTCCGCGGCCACTTCTCCACCAAGTCCCGCCGCTACTCCACCACCCTCGGCGCCCTCCGCGACGCCCGGGCCGAATGGCGCCGAGCACAGACAGCCGCTGCACAGCCCGAGTGCGAGGCGGAGACGACGTACGTCCTCGCCCACTGGGTCTTCGCCGGAACCGGCCTATGCGACGCCGAAGCCTGGCTCGCCGCATCCCTCAACCCCGCCCCAGGAGCGGAAGGAGAACCCACCCATGCGTGACGAAGAGCTGCTGACCGTCCCGGACGTCATGGCCCGGCTCAAGCTCGGCCGCTCCACGGTCTACGACCTGATTCGCTCCCGTCGGCTCCCTTCGATCACCATCGGCCGGGCTCGCCGTATCCCCGCCGTCGCACTCGAGGACTACATACAGCGTCACCTGGAAGAGGCCGCTTGATGACAGCACCCAAGCGCAAGAGCCGCGCCAATGGTGAAGGCACCATTTACCAGCGCAGGGACGGCCGTTGGGAAGCCGCTGGCTACGTCCTCGCTGCCGACGGCACCCGCAAACGTGTCCGCGTCTACGGCACCACCCGCAAAGACGCGGCCGACAAACTCACGCAGAAGATCGCCGACAGCAACCGCGGCCTTTCCGTCCCCACCGCGCAGGGCAGCGTAGCCGCATACCTGACGTACTGGCTCGAGAACGTCGCCGTCCACAACCTCCGCGAGAACACCCACACCCGCTACACCGCCTGCGTCGACCGGTACCTCATCCCCGGCCTCGGCAAGAAGAAGCTCACCAAGCTCACCGCCAAGGACGTCCGCACCTGGCTCAACCAGCTCCGCACCGCCTGCCAGTGCTGCTCGCGCGGTCTCGATGTCTGGCGTGATGAGCCGCGCTGCTGCGCTCTCGGCGTGTGCTGCTCCAAGCGGCTCTCTCCGCTGACGCTGAACTACATCCACTCCGTACTCAAGTCCGCCCTGGAGCACGCCGTCCGCGAAGAGGAGATCCCGCGCAACGTGGCCCGCAACGTCCGCACCGGGACGCCCCGGCCCCGACGCTTCGATCCCCTCACCGCCGACGAAGCCCGCCAGTTCCTCAACACCACCCAAGGTCACCGGCTGAACGCCCTGTTCGAACTTGCCCTCCACACCGGACTCCGCAAGGGCGAACTCCTCGGCCTGCGCTGGGAAGACCTCGACCTCGACCGGGGCACGGCCGCCGTCCGTCGCACCTTGCAGCGCACCAGCACAGGCGGACTCACCACGCTGCCCACCAAGACCCGAGCCTCCGAACGCCGCATCGCCGTCCCCACCCGCTGCCTCCAGTCGCTGAAGCACCACCACGAACAGCAGCAGCGCGAGCGTGAGGCCGCAGGCACCACGTGGCAACACAACGGGCACGTGTTCACCACTCTCCAGGGCAGACCGATCGACCCGACGAACCTCACCCGCACCTTCACCACACTCCTCAGCAAGGCCGGCCTCCGCCGCATCCGCTTCCACGACCTCCGCCACTCCACCGCCACCCTGCTCCTGGAACAAGGCGTCGAACTCGTCGTCATCAAGGAACTCCTCGGCCACGCCCACATCGGCGTCACCGCCACCGTCTACGCCCACGTCCGGCTCCGCCTCCAGCGCGACGCCATCGACACCCTCAGCACCGCCCTTGACGGGCCTGTCAGCGACGAGTCGACCCGCGACGACGGCAACGACCCGCCGCTGTGCGGAGCCACCGTCCACTGACGTTGCCGTCAACTACTGCCGTCACTCCACGAAGAAGCCCCGCCAGGAACCGTCTGACGGGGCTTCAAATTTGCTTGCGCACATTCATGACAAACGGAAGTCAGCAAATAGTGACATCCACGTGAAATTCGCGCATAACCTCCATAACCGAGTCCATGAAAGTGCGATCCAGCGACTCCTGGGACACTCGGAAATTTCGCCAAACAATCTTCACCGGAGGACCCTCTCCGAAACTCGAAGAAATACAGTCCGCCAGAGCGTCAAGATTTGACCCAAAGTACCCGCCAGGGCCATTAACCGCCTCACCCAATGCGCAGAAAAAACCCGACTTCGTCGAGATTTGGGCGCCATCCAAATGTGCGACGTCATCGACTCCATAGCGGGCGGCCCTGTGATTCGAGGTAAACCAAGCGTTCTGGACAACATGGAGCCAGGCGCTGTGATGACTCGTCGGCCATTGAAGCCATTCTCCCTTCTCCATTGCGACGTCCAATGCCCAGCGTCGCCAGATTTTTGCAGCCTCGGGATACTCGCAGCGATTACCAAAGAATCGATATGGAACGCTCGAAATTTTACCGTCTGACGATTCTGTGCCGACATCGCCGAGCACAACCCGACCGATGAAGTACTCGCCAATCTTTTCCCGTCGACAATTAACAATCCGCAGTACCGCGTCTTCAGCCCTTCGCCTGCCCCTGTTAACCTCATGAGCCCTCAGGAATACTACTTCCGGCGTCTCCTCCTCCGGGTCGACAAAAAATCCCTCCACATCTTCGGCCGCGACGAGTACGTCTCCAGACTCCTCATCGGCCACCACATACATCGGGAAATCCGCCTCAATCGCCATAGACAATTCACCATTCATGCTTGACCCCTAACCGGAGCTGGCGCGGCGACACCGAAGTGTCACCGCGCCAGTTAACGAATAAGGCTACTAATTCCACCCCGAGTCAGGGAAGTGGGGTGCACTGAAGCGTTGAATCTTCGTGTAATGCGTGGATGTCCAACCGTACACCTTGACGCCGTTGGGCAACTCCTTTTCCAGGATCCTGTCGGTTTCCGGCCTACCAGGCACGCGGTATTCCTTAGATCCTGCCCACCACGGATGTTCACGCCCCGAATAGGTGTCGTGCGAAGGGATCCGCCCTGCCTTCACGTCGTCGTAGGCGGAAGCGATTTTGTTGTTCATCCCCCTGGGTAGGGGATCCGACAACCTTCCAGTGGGGCAGCCATTGCTGTTGTGAACGAGTACCGGCGTCTCCCCCGCCAGCACATAATACGTGTGGATGCCACTGATCGTCAGGTCGTAGGTGCGTTGCCGATCCGTGTACTTGCGCACGCCCACTACGGTCACAGCAGCGTCTTCGACGGCACGGACGGTCATGCCGGGTTCCAGGTGGCCGGCATCCACCCATCGGCCTTCGGAGCTGGACCAGAAGGGGTGGGTGGCCGTCGCTGCCAGTACCGCGACACCGTCGCTCGTGGCCAGAGAGATGTCGACGAAGTGCTTGTCGTCTTCCGTGATGACGGTGCCGACGACTTCCCGAACGGTGGTTTCTCCTGTCACGGGGTCAGTGACAGTAACCTTCTCGCCGACTTCGACATCCTGAATGGGCTTTGTGGTGCCATCCGCCAAAAGGACTTCAGTACCTGAGACGAAGCTGTGAGCGGCCCCGACCAAACAAGCGATGGGCACGCTGTCACTCTTCTTCAGGGACTGCACAAAAGCTTTACCTATAACCTTGAGCGCCTTACCCAAAGCAGCGGTACCAGCTGTCAGCGCCGCGTCCGCGAATGCCGCCTTGCAGCCATTTCCCTTGTAGCACTCGACGTAGTTCCGGACACCGATGATCTCAAGAACATCCACATCAGGGCTGCCACCGAACCACCCAAGCTTTTCGACGGCGACGCAAAATGCATCCATTGAACCGGAACACTTCGCGCGCGCCCAGCTCTTTAGGTTGGCATCGTAGGAGAGGTTTTCGTGATAGTAGGGGAACTTTTCCACGAGTTCTTCATGGGTGGGAATGTATACACCCTGAATGGTGATGGAATCCCCATATGCTCTAACCGTCACCGGCGCGTCGTCTGACCCCCCATCATCGTTCTTCCGGTACGCGATTCCACCACCAGTGGGGTTTCCGTTAGCCGAGAGACTCCCGTCAGCATGAGTCTGAACGCCGGTACCGCAGCCTTCGCTGAATCCTCGTCCGCAGGCCAGGCCGAGTCCCGTGGGGTCGGTGAAGGTCAGCGGGTTCTGAGCCCCGTAGGTGTAACCGTTGAGGGTTTGGGGTTTGTCGAGTTCCAGGAGTGGGTCGACGCTGATGAAGCGGCCGGTTGACGGGTCGTAGTCGCGGGCGCCGAGGTGGGTCAGGCCGGTGGTCTTGGTGTCGTCGGTGCCGCCGACGAAGCCCTTCGTACCTGGCCAGTTGGTCGGTGCTGTGCCGCGGAGGCCGCCGAAGGGAAGGGTGCGGCGCTGGGTGAGCTGCTGGGTGGCTGTGCCGATGGCGAGCTGGGCTGTGCCGTGGTGGTCGGCGAGGGTGATGGAAACGCTGCCGTCGTCCTGCTGGACGGCCTGATGGCCTCCGCCGAGGTCGAAGTAGCGCGTGGCTTTCGGGGTGGTGGATCCCTTGGCGAGAGTGAGCTCGGTGGCGCCCAGGTAGAGGGTGGTCTCGGTCGGTGTCCGGGCGATGAGGCGGTTGCCCTCGGTGTCGTAGAGGTATTCGGTGACCTCGTCGGCGCTTCCCTCCACCGGCTCGGTGACCTTGGCGAGGTGTCCTTCGGCGTCCCAGGTGAGCCTCTGAGTGTCGCCGCCGAGTGTGCGGGTCGCGGTGTTGCCGGCCTCGTCGTAGGTGTAGGTGTCCTTTGACTCCCCTGTCGGACCGGCTGTCGTGACCGAAGTCAGGGTGTGCGGCTGGGCGTTGGGCGCGCCGGGGTAGGTGTAGGTGCGCTCGGTGTCCTTGGCCGTGTTTCCAGTGACATCGTGGATGACTTCGGTCTGGCGGTTGCCCGCCTTGTCATACGTGTACGAGTGCCAGTAGGGGGCGGGGCCGCCCAAGGAGGTGCCGCTTGGGGCGGTGGAGCAGGTCGGAACGGCCTGGGTCCAGGCCTCGGTCAGGCGGCGCAGTCCGTCGTAGGCGAAGCACTGGGTGTCGGTTCCGGAGCGGGAGACGTCCGATACGGACAGGACGTTGCCGGCTTCGTCGTAGTGATAGGTGTTGTGCTGGTCGACGCCGTCTATGTCCTGACGGTCAAGGCGCGAGGTGGCCAGGCGCTGGGTACCCCATTCATAGGTGTTCTTGGCTTCGACCGTCTTATTGCTGCCGTGCGTTAGTTCGTAGGTGCGGGGCTTGCCTGTGAGGCTGTAACTGGCGGTGGATCTTATGCTCTCTCTGCTGCTCGTGCCGATGAGCCTCAGAGTCTGGTCCTCGTAGGTGTAGGTGACCGAAGTAGCGGGCAGGCCGCCGGCCTTGGGGTAACCAGTGCCTTGGACCAGGCCGGCAACGTTATAGGTCGCCGTGCTCAGATAGGTGCCTTGCAGAGCCCCTTCAGCAGCGGGGATCGTGATGGAGGTGCGCTGCGGACGGTAGAGGCGGTCGTAGGTGACGACCTCGCTGGTGTAGGCGTTTCCGTCGTCGTATCGGGTGGACTCGGCGAGGTGGCCTTTGGCCCCGCTGATGGTGTCGTAGACCCACTCGGCGCGGAGGGGTCCGGTGGTTGAGTTCTCGCGGAGCTCCGTCTTCCGGCCGAGGCCGTCGTAGGAGTACCACAGGGACGGCGCATCGGCGTCGGGACGGGAATCGTCGGTGTGGATGAGCTGGCCACGGTCGTCGTACTCGCTGACGGTCGTACCCTTGTCCGGGTCGACGGACTTGGTTTGCCGGCCGAGCAGGTCGTAGGTGTAGGTCCATGAATTGCCGGCCGGATCCGTGATTCGGTCCAGCTCGCCGCGCGGTGTGTACCGGTAGTGGGTCGTGTCGTAGGCGGCGGTGGCGCTGCGGGCGTGGTGCTGACGCAGTTCGGTGGTCTGTCCGCGGGCGTCGGTGAGGACGGTGGTGGCGGTGCCGCCGACAGGCGGGATGGTGGTGACGCGGTCGCCGCCGTACAGAGTCTTGGTGACTCCAAGGACGGTACCGCCGTCGCCGTTGCCGGCGATCTGCCTGCTCTCCACGGCCCTGCCGAGACCGTCGTAGGTGGTGCGTTTCTGTGTCTCGACGCTCAGGGCGTCGTCCGGCAGGAACAGTATGCCCGAGGGCTCGTCGACGATGTAGTACGTGGCCAACTCATACGTGACGAGACCTCGTTCGTCATAGAACGTGTCGGTGAGCAGGGCCCCGCCGTCCGGGCCCGGATCCTGGGTCTGCCGTGGCCGCAGGAAGCCGTCGTAGAGGACGTAGGAAGTGCTCTGTGCGCCCCCGTTCCCGATTGTCTTGGTGCCGACGGCGACGGGCTTGTCCTCGGTGATCGTGTAGGTGAACTCGTAGGTGGGCGTCTGGTCGGTTCGGCGGTCGGCCAGCCAGACCTTGGTGGAGCGGCCCAGCGCGTCGTAGGCGAAATTGGTGACTTTGCCGTTGGTGTCGGTCTGGGCCAGGGGCAGTCCCCGCAGGACCTCGTGAGTGGTGGTCGAGGTCTGCGCCGTGGACGCGTCGCCAGGCGTGGCGGGGGGCGTGGTGGTACTGACGGTGGTGGGGAAGCCGGTGGTCGGGGTGCGTACCGTGGTGGTGGTGCGGCCGTCGTCGCGCGGGGAGCGGGTGAGGGTTCCGGCCGCTGTCACCGTCACGTTCGCGGTGAGGTCGGTGCTGGTGAGAGTGCGGCCGTATCCGTCATGGGTCGCGCCGGATTCGAGGTAGACGGCGGTGGTGCCGTCGTACTTCTTCAACACCGCGGTGGCCGAAACGTCGCCCTTGATGGGTTCCGCGTCGTAGGAGCCGCCGTCGTAGGCGGAGCGCACGTCGGAGATCACGTCACCGGGGCGGCTGGGTGTGGTGCCGCATCCGGTGGAAACGGTTTCGACCCGGGACGGCAGTCCGAGAATGTTCTTAGTGAGGTTCGTTGCGTAGGTGGTGCGGGTGCAGGTGTCGTCCTCAGTAACACTGTTGTCGCCGTGGTCGTCGACCTGTACGACACGGCCGGCCACGGTGTCGTACGTGGTGGCGGAGGAGGTCGTGCGCCACTTGGCGCCCGAGCCGTCGTCGAGCGAGGTCCAGGTGCGGCTGTGCGCGGTGCCGGTGAAGTTGGCGGTCACCGTGCCCCAGGAGCGTTCCTTCTTCGCCGTCTGGTGATGCCACGGCCGGTTGACTGTCTTGCCCAGCACCTTGCCGCCAGGGCCGGAGTACGTGACGGTCTTGTAGGCGAAGCCTGCTGCCGACTCGTGATCGGTGATCGGGTCTCCTTCGCCGGCGTCTAGGGAGACGGTGACATCCTTGGTGCCGCCCGAAGCGTCCTCGCGGTCGCCGTCCATGCCGCGCAGGAAGTAGCTGTCCTGCTGAGACCTCATGGCCGGGGCGCCACCAAGGCCGCCGGTCTGAACCCGCACATGCCCATAGCCGCGCCACTGGGACCAGGTCTTGAACTTCTCCTTCGTCAGGCCGTCGTCATCGTCGTAGTGCCAGGCGGCACCACCTAGGTAGCTGTAGTTGGTGACCTGGTCGGGGGCTCCGCCCGTGCGGTCGGTGGCGGTCACAGAGGTGACCACGTACTTGTTGAACCACTGGAGTTCGGGGTCATCGCTGGCGCTGCCGCCGATGTACTGCGGGAAGCAACGGGTGATGTTGGTCTGCGGAGTGGGCAGGGCCCCCGCATCGCAGACCGGCGCCGAGTAACCGACGTCGATCTGGCCGCCCGCCTCATCGGCGACGCTGTTCAAACGGTCCTTGATGAACGGGGCAAAGCCGTCACCGGTCTTGTCGAGCCGGTTTGCGCGCTGGACGTACCCGAACGTGGTTTTCGGGAGGGTGATCGCCGGTGTGGCGCTGTGCCCGGTGCGCTGCACGGAGTCCAGTAGCAGTTGGTAGTCGGTATCGGCCATACCCCAGCGGTGCGTCAGCGCCCAGAAGTCGACATCCTTGTAGGTGCTGCCGTCAAGGACCTGGGTGGTGACAGCGGTCAGACGCTCGGTGGTGAAGAAGGCTGGCGACAGGCGCCCCTGGTCACAGTCTTCGCCGCTGTCACAGTTCAGGTCCCAGGGGGTGTCATACCAGTAGGCCGAGTCGGCGTCGATGTCGGAGCAGGTGGTGTTCGAGTCCCTCAGGCAGCGGTCGTCGTTGGTGAAGATGACCTTGGCCAGCGGATTCGTCCCATAGAGCGAGGACGACTTCAGGCCGTACTCGATGCGGTCGAGGGTGCCGCCACGAACGTAGGGGGTGCCGTCCTCGGCCTTCAGATTCCGGCCGTAGGAGTTGACCTCCTGGTCGTAGAAGTAGGTGACGGCGTTGCTATGGGTGTCCACGACGTAGTCGAGGTTCCAGCGCCAGCCCTGCTGGCACCAGGAATCCGCGAATGTCCCGGCGTGGCAGGGCTCACCCGCGTCGTCGCCATAGACCGGCACGGTCCAGGTGGAGTCGGTGGTCTCCTTGCCGTCCGACCAGCCGGGAAGTCGGTGGTAGCCGAAGTAGTAGAGGGTGCCGTCCGGAGTGGTGACCCTCCAGTACTCACCGTTGTGGGTGCCGTTCTCCCGGCCGGAACCGCGGAGCCGGTCGATCTTCGTGCCATCGTCGCGCTTCAGCTTCCACTTGTCCGTGCCGTTGGGCACCAACTCGCCGGCTTTGCCGTTCAGCGACAGATAGGCGTTGTCATAGGCCCAGCACAGGTCACCCGGCTTGTTGACGCCGTCGTCCGCCGTCTGTCCGTCATCGGCACAGGGCTTGTAGCGGCGTTCGATGAAACCGGGCCACAGGTCGAACCCGTCGCCCGCCCAGGAGGCCTGGTTGTTGGTGTTGCCGGTTCGTCCGTCGATGGAGCCGGAGGAATAGGACAACCCGACATTTGGGGTCAGGCCGCCGGGCACATCGGGCACCGGCATGTTGTATGTCCAGCCGAAGGCACCGGTGTTGAGGTCGGTGTTCCAGGTCGCTGACGCGGAGAGGGAGGTGGCCTTGTAGTCCCCCTTTGCGCTCTCCGTCGCGGCCACGGCCGCCAGAACGGTGGGAGCGGTCGTCCGCAGGGACACGCTGGACGCGGTGAGGGTTTGCTTCTCGAGATCGTTGACCGTCTCGACGGGCTTGGCCACACGACAGGCCTGTTTGTCGGGGGTCGTGAGCACGCATGCGGGAAGTTCCACCAGGGTCAGCCGGGAGGCATAGCCGCCACCATACGCTCCGGCGAAGGAGGAGTAGTCCACTGTGCTGCGGATCTGTCCTGCGCGAGCCGGTGTGTCCTTGCCTTGCAGGGTGAAGAGGACACCGTCGATTCCGGCCCGCTCGGACGTCTTGCGGCTGAGGACGTGCGTCTCGACACTGCCGCGAGCCCTCTTTGTACCAACTGCTGCCCCGACATCCAGGCTCAGTGGTGTACCCGGGACATGGACGGCCTGCATGCCGCGTGTCGTCCCGCGGGGCTCGGGAAGCTCCGTCGACACCACAGTCGCCTTCGGCCAAGCAGCCTCAGGCGCTTCGGTGGGGGTTCGGGGGCCCGTGGTCAGGGCGCGCGGTTTGGTCTTGCCCGTGCTCCCGGGGATGGGCTTCTCGAAGGCTGCGGGATCGACCGGCACGTCTTCGCCCACAGCGGCGGCGGGTTGCGTCACGGCTTGAAGGAGGGTACCGACCATAAGGGCGGCTGAGGCCAGTGCTATTCGTCGCCGCAGTATCCGAAGCGGTTTGGCGAATCTGCCGTTCATCCTGTCTCAATTCCTTCATTTCGCTTCGGGCCGTTCTGCCCGGCGGCACAGGGAAGTAGGTCTGTCTGGTGCACGAAGAAGGGGCGGCCGTGCCGGGTCCAATCCCGGCACCGCTCTCCTCAGAAGTCCCCGTCGGGTACCTCTGTGGGCGCGCCGGGCAGACCCTCGGCAAGGTGCTGGACTTGGGTTTCCGTCAGTGCGCCCTGGAAAGCCCACACATCGGACACGGCCCCCGGCCAGTAGTCTCCCCAGGTGTTGCTTCCGCTCTTGGCACGACCGAGTTGCATCGGCTGCGCCGACTTGAACGAGAGCACGTGGTCCGCCCAGGACAGCCGGTCCTCGCAGGCGGTGTCGTCGGATTCGCCGTCACCGTCGCCATCCGTACAGGCGACCTCTTCGAGCTGACCGTTGACGTAGAGCGAGAGGTGTTTGGCGAAGCCGTCATAGACGAGAGCCAGGTGTGTCCACTCGGTCGGGCTGAAGAACTGACCGTTGTCAACATGGTCGACGGTGGCGTCTGCGGAGTCCGCCGAAGCCATCGCGATCCGCCAATGGCCCGGGCCAGCATCCAGGGCCCTGGGTTCGTATCGGACGGTAAAGGCGCTCTGGGCCGTACCGGGCACGCTGAGCAGCGCAGCGCTGCGGCTGGGGAGGGCGGCTGCCTGGGCCCATGCGGAGACCGTGAAGCTTGCGCTGGTATCGACCGGAACAACCGAGGTCACGCCGTAGTCGTCGACACCGTCGAGGTCGACGCCGCCGTCGACCCATCCGGAGCCGAGAGTCGCACCGCCGTTCAGCGTCATGTCGTTGCCCGATGCAGAGGCGTCTGGGGTCGTCAGCGGGGTGCCGGATGCTGTTTCGAAGGTCCACCGGCTCGTGAGGAGAGGCCGCTGCTTGAACATCTGCTGCACCTCTTCGGCGGAGACCGGCCGATCCTGCACCCGTACGTCGTCAACAGTGCCGGGAAAGAAGTACTGCCTCGCTCCGCCGAAGTCGCCGACGCCGATGTACATCGACCTGTCCGCATGGAAGGGGCTGTTCTGGGTGACGGAGCCGGCCTTCGTGCCGTTCACATACAGGGTGAGCGTGTTGTCGTCCGTGTCGTGCACGCCGACCAGGTGCGCCCATTCCCCGGCATAGGCCTGCGCGCCAACGGGCTGCGTGACGCGAGTGATGCCCGCGTCCGCAGAGTCCGCGGTGTACTGGGCGAAGGCCCACTGCTGGGCGGCGGCGGAGTAGTACAGCTCCATCCCGGGCCGTTCCTTGCCGGCCTGCAGCACCACCACGCCGCTTTCGGCCGCCAGGGAGTCCAGTTTGGCCCAGGCCGAGACGGTGAAGCTGCGGAAGGTGTTCACGTGTGGGGCGCTCGTTTCGCCGACCTTCGCGTAGCCGGTCGTGCCGTCGAAGTGGGCGGCCTTGCCCGCGACTCCCGGCTCGCCCGTGCTGACCGTTCCGTGGTAGGTCGCCGGGATCACTCCGCCGTGTCCGACGATCTCCGTCGCGCCGACTGCCTCGTCCATGGGGAACACCGCGAGCGCGGGTTGGCCCGGGTCGCCGACGGTCTGCTTCGCGTGCAGCTGAGTGACCTCGCTGTCCTCCAGCTGCCGGTTGAAGATCTGCACGTCGTCGATGGCCCCGGAGAAGAAGTTGCCGGGCGTACCGGTGTAGGAGCCGGCTCCGATCCTCAGGCCTCGGCGGGCGTTCCAGGGGGTGGACCAGGACTTCTCGCCGACCAGTTGACCGTCGACGTACAGGCGCAGTCGGTCCACGGTCGCGTCGTAGGACCCGGCGACGTGCGTCCACTTGCCCACCGTGACCGGGGCGGGGGTGGCAGCCTTCGCCATGACCGATGCGGCACCGGCGGTGTCCGATGCATGCTGGTTGAACACCCAGCCGTGCACCGGGGAGTAATAGAGCTCGAAGCCGGCCATGACGTTGCCCGGCTGGGTCGCCACCACCATCGAGTGTGTGGGCTGCTGGTCGAAGTTGACCCACGCGGAGACGGCGAAGCCCTGCGTGGTGTTGACCGGAGAGAGGTCGGTGTCGGCATATCCGTCCGTGCCGTTGAACCGCACCGCTGTGCCGACCGCGCCTTCGGCTTCGGCAGTCGTGCCACCGAGCAGCTTCAGGGTCCGCGGAGGTGTCGCTCCCTTCGCCTGGCTCGAGCCCGCGCCTTCGTCCAGCTGCCATGTCGCCCTGTCGGGCTGCCCGGCCTTCACCCGGTACTGGTAGGTGCGGATCTCACTGCCGTTACCGGCGGAGTCGAAAGCCTGCGCCGTGAAGAAGTTCACGCCGGGCCTGGCCGGCAGCACCTTCGCGATCCGCGCGGCACCGCCCGATGTGGTGATCTTGTTTCTTGAGGTCGGATCCCCGTTGATGCCGTACCAGTACGTCGTCACGTCCGAGTCGACCCCGTCGACGGTGAACGACCCGTACTGGCCCACCCCGTCGTACCAAGGGTCCTCGGGGTTGGCCGGGTCAGACTCCGGATACTCTCCCGAACTCACGGTCGGCGCCTGGGGCACGCTGGTGTCGTAGACGAAGTAGCATGCCGACGCGGCTCCGGCATGTGACCACGGTGAGTACTGTGCCCCGTCGAAGACCCTGGCGTACCAGCGGACGGTCTTGTTCTTCGGGATCGAAGACGGAAGGGAGATCGCGAACGACGATCCGGACGCCTTGCCTGCCGCGCGGGTCGGACTCCACGAGCCTCCGTCCCACTTCGCCTGGAACTGTACGCCGACGTTGTCCCCGTCAGGATCGGTGACGTTGTTCGCGCGGATCGTGCCCAGGGTGCGAACGCGGGCGAGAGGGTACGGGGTCTTGCAGGTACCGCCGTAAGTCATCGTGAGCTGCGACATCTTCAGCTGGGCCGGGGGACGGTTGTACTCGACCCGGAGGAAGGCGTTGTCCGAGAACCGCTTCCATCCGTAGCCGTCGCTTTCACTCGACGCCTGCAGACCGAAGGTCATCGTCGACCATTTGCCGTCGGCGGCCTGCTGGACAGCCGTTTCCACATCGAACTCGGCGTCCTTGGCAGCGCACCCGTCATACCCGTACGCGAAGCTCTCGGTCTTGAGGTGGTCGATCCAGAAACCTGAGGCGTTCTGGGAGTTCCACGTGGTGGACGAGCTGATGTCCTTGGTACGCCACAGTTGCACGCCACGGTCGGAGCACGACGCCGACCAGGTGTTGCGTACGACGAATTCAGCCGACAGGATGCTGCGTCCCGCGAACTTGGATACGGGGATGCGGTAGAAGAGACGCTTGGTGTCGTGGGGCTTGCAGTAGTTCCAGTTGCAGTAGCCCAGGCCCGAGTCGGAGTCACCGTTGAACTTCCACTGTGGTGAATCCGCCCAGTACTTGGACACCATCGTCCATGCGGAGGCCTTGGGGGTGTACCACTGCGGGTCGATGAACACCGGGTATTCGGTGTCCTCTCCCTTCAGCACATCCGCGTCCGGCGTCAAAACCAGTTCGTCCTGCCCTTCCGCCACGTCGACCCCGACAGGGGCGAGCTTGCCCGACTCCCCCGCGCCCGGCTGATCGCCCACGGTCGCTCCCGCGTCGGCGGACGCACTGCTGCCCTTCGCCTTCTCAACTGGTGCTGCTTTGCTCGATTCCGCGCCTGCCGGGCTCTCTCCCGGACTTGAATCCCACATCATCGGCCGCGGAGCCTCGAAGACCGGCGACTCGGCTCCCTGGTCGAGTGCCTGCAGTCCCCCCTCTTCGGTCTCCTCCACCGACAGACCGCGTGTATCCAGCTCCAGCCGCAACTGGGCGAGCTCCGGGCTCGCGGCAGCTTCCGCCGACTTGACCACCAGCAACTGGGTGAACCCGTCCTGCTGCGCCGTCATCCGCAGATCGACATCCGGCAGCACCGACGGGTACGTGGCGACCGGACCCTCGACCTCGGGCTTCGGCAGCGGCGTCGGCCAGGTCAGGCTCAACTCACGCCCGGCGCGCTTCATACGCACCAGCGGGCCCTCTCCTCCGCCGGAGAACTCCAGATCCACCGTCGACGCCTCGGGGGCGACGGTACCCTCGCTGGTGGCCGCCAGTTCGGTGTCGATCCGCTTCCAGCCGCCGTCGATACGGGTCCAGACCGGACGTAGATACTCACGCGCTTGCAACCGACCGTCCGGAGTCGCGAAGACCTCGCTCGCCTCCCCCCGCAGCGACACGACCTCCACGGGTTCGCCGGTTGTCTTGGCTTCGGCCATCGCTTCAGCCTCCGTGAGGCCACCGGTGCCATGACCGTCAGTCCTCACCCCGGCTATCGGCGACACCGGTGAATTCGGCGCACCGGCCAAGGCCTCACCGGTCAGCGCCGGAGCCGACCCAACGGCCAACGCCGTGCCCATCAGGACACCAACGGCCATGGTTCTGCTACGACTTCGGCCCCACATCCCCGCCACACCCCACCCACAGAGCCCACACAGTTACCTGCCGTACCTCACCCTGTTACCGAACGTCAGGTCAACGGGCAGTAAATGGACATTGGCGTCGCGAATTCGTGTAGCGCGCGTGATGATCGTTACGTTTGAGAATGAGTAAGTGAGCCTTGATCACATTTTGGCTCAGTATGAGGTGCATCACAGTTCGAGTGGGAAGCGCAGCGCATCACCACGCAGATGCCAGACATACGGACTCCTGGTCGGCCGACGTGGCGTCTCTCCGCCGCGAGTGCGCAGTCGAGCACGCCTACACCCCTCAGGTTCCGGCCCGGGAATAACCGCCGCCCGCCCCCGGTTGCCCCC
>MUNG01000263.1 GCA_002154585.1 Streptomyces pseudogriseolus | reverse complement strand
GGCGTAACCCTGGCCGACCGCGCGGACCTTCCAGGCGCCGTTGCGCAGGTAGACCTCGACGACCACCAGGGCCGTCTCCGTGCCGAGCTGCGGGGGTGTGAAGGTCGCCAGGACGGCGCCGGTGTCCGCGTCGCGGACGGTCGCGGTGGGCTCGATGCCCTGGAAGGTCTGGCCCGCCGCGTCGGGGCTCGCGGTCACGACGATCTTCTCGATGCCGGGCGGTACGGCCGCGGTGTCGACCGTGATCGCGTCAGGGGCCGTGCCGCCGCCGGAGCGGTAGGTCACGCCCGGGCCCGCGGGCTGGTTGTAGAAGATGAAGTCGTCGTCGGAGCGCACCTTGCCGTCGGCGGTGAGCAGCAGGCCCGATACGTCGAGCCGCACAGGCGCGGCGACGTCCACCGTCACGCGGGCGGTGGGAAGAGGGATGTTCGAGCCGGGGGTCATAGCTGTCATGCCGGGTGAACGAGCGAGGCCGTTTTACCGTTCCCTTACCTGTGGGCCGTTCGGCGGAAGGGGCGCGGACGCCCGGGGATCCACCCCGGCGCCCGCGCCCCGCACCGACGAGCCGGAAGGCTACGGCACCACCACGATCTTGCGGCCCACGCCCGCCGCGAACTGCTCCAGGGCCTGCGGGTACTGGTCCAGGGGGAGGCGGTCGCTGATGAAGACGTCCGGGTCGAGGACGCCGTTCGCGAACAGCTCCGCCGCGCGCTCGTAGCTGTGCAGGACCGCCATCGAGCCGGTGATGGTGATCTCCTGGTTGTAGATCCGGTACGGGTCGATCTCCACGCGGGTCGCGTAGTCGGCGACGCCGAACTGGAGGAACGTGCCCGCCTTGGCGACCCGGTTCAGCCCGTCCTGGATCGCCGCCGCGTTGCCCGTCGCGTCGATGACCAGCTCCCAGCCCTGCGGCCGGTCCAGCTCGTCCGGGGTGGCCGCGGACGCGGAGACGCCCAGCTTGCGGGCCGTCTCCAGGCGCGCCGGGTTCAGGTCGACCATGTCGACGCTCGCCGCGCCGGTCCGCTTGGCCAGCTCCAGCATCATCAGGCCCATGGTCCCGGACCCGTAGATCAGCACATGGGCGCCGAGCCGCGACTGGAGCACGTCGTAGCCGCGCACCGCGCAGGACAGCGGCTCGATCAGCGCCGCGTCCTGGGTGCGGACGTGCTCCGGGAGCTTGACGCAGTTCGCCACCGGCGCCACCGCGTACTGCGCGGCCCCGCCCGCCGTGGTGACGCCGATCGCCGCCCAGCGCTCGCAGAGGTTGTTGTGGCCGGTACGGCAGTAGCGGCACTCGTGGCAGTACAGGGAGGGGTCGACCGCGACCTGGTCGCCGAGCGCCACCTCGGTGACCTGGGAGCCGACACCGACCACCTCGCCGGCGAACTCGTGCCCGGGGACGATCGGCAGCTTGGGCGCGAACTCGCCCTGGAGGATGTGCAGATCGGTCCCGCACAGCCCGCACGCGGCGACCTCGACGACGACGTCCCTCGGGCCCGGTGTCGGATCCGGGACCTCGGTGACGACGGCCCGGCCCACGGACTCGATGACGGCGGCCTTCATTTCACGGCTCCCAACGACAGGCCCTGGACGAGTTTGTCCTGGGCGGCGAACCCCGCGGCGAGCACCGGCAGGGAGATGACGAGCGACGCGGCGCACACCTTGGCCAGGAACAGGCCCTGGCTGGTGATGAAGCCGGTCAGGAAGACGGGGGCGGTCTCGGCGACCACGCCCGTCAGGACCCGGGCGAACAGCAGCTCGTTCCAGCTGAAGATGAAGCAGATCAGCGCCGTCGCCGCGATGCCGGGGAGGGCGATCGGGGCGATCACCCGGGTCAGCACCGTCGGCAGCCGGGCGCCGTCGATCTGGGCGGCCTCGACGACCGCGACCGGGATCTCGGAGAGGAAGGACTGCATCATCCACACCGCGATCGGAAGGTTCATCGAGGTGTAGAGGATGACGAGCAGCCAGATGTTGTCGAGCATCCCGGCGTTCTTGGCGAACAGGTAGATCGGCAGCAGGCCGGCCACCACGGGCAGCATCTTGGTGGAGAGGAAGAAGAACAGGACGTCCGTCCACTTCTTCACCGGGCGGATGGACAGGGCGTAGGCGGCGGGCAGGGCCAGCACCAGGACGAGCAGCGTCGAGGTCACGGACGCGACCGTCGAGTTGATCAGGGCCGGCCAGGGGCTGGCGCCGCCGTCCGCGCCGAAGAACTCGCGGTAGCCGTCCAGGGTGAGGGCGGCGCCCCACGAGGGCGGGTTGGTGGCCGCGTCCGTCTCGGAGTGGAAGGACGTCAGGGCCATCCAGGCGATGGGCAGGAAGAACACGATGCCGGCCAGCCAGGCGACCAGACCGAGACCCGCTCCGCCGCGGAACCGGCCGCGGGTGTTCACGGTGGTGTTGCTCATGCGCGGGACGCCTCCTCGCGGAACAGGGACGAGACCACGCGCAGGGCGAAGGTCGCGATGACGATGGAGCCGATGACGACCAGGACACCGGCCGCCGAGGCGAGGCCGTTCTCGTGCGCCTGGTAGAAGGTCTGGTACACGGTGTAGGGCAGGTTGGCGGTGCCGAGGCCGCCGGACGTGAGGGTGAACACCGCGTCGAAGTTCTGCACGATGTAGATCGAGCCGAGCAGGGCGCCCAGTTCGAGGTAGCGGCGCAGATGCGGCAGCGTGATGTGCACGAAGATCTGCCAGTCGCTCGCCCCGTCGACGCGGGCCGCCTCGAGCTGCTGCTGGTCCCGGCTCTGCAGCCCCGCCAGCAGGATGAGCATCATGAACGGCGTCCACTGCCACACCAGCGACGCCTGCACGGCGAGCAGCGGGGTGTTCGAGATCCAGTCGGGCTGTCCGCCGCCCACGTAGTGCAGCAGGCCGTTGAGCAGGCCGTACTCCGGGTTGTAGAGGACGTGCTTCCACAGCAGGGCGGCGGCGACCGGGACCACCAGGAACGGCGCGATGAGCAGGGTGCGCACGACGGCCCGGCCGCGGAACTTCCGGTCCAGCAGCAGCGCGAGGAGCAGCCCGATCACCAAGCTGGCCAGGACGACGCCCACGGTGAGCAGGACGGTCGTCCAGACCGACTTGCGCAGCGCCGGGTCGGTCAGCACCTCCTGGTAGTTGGCGAACCCGGCGAAGTGACGGGCGTCCGGGTAGAGGGAGTTCCAGTCGAAGAACGAGATCACCAGGGTCGCCACGAACGGCAGCTGGGTGACCACGATCATGAAGATCAGGGCGGGCAGCAGCGGGGCGCGGGTGGCCCAGGCGCGCAGCCGGGCGGAGGGCCGGCCGGGTGCGGCGGACGTCTGTGGTACGGCCGTCGGGGCCGTGGTCGTGGCGGTCATCGTCCCTCGTACTCCTCGGCGATCTCTTCTGCCAGCTGCTGGGACTTCTTCAGGGCCTCCTCGACGGACTGGCGTCCGGCGATGGCCGCGCTGATCTCCTGGGAGACCTTGGTGCCGAGATCGGTGAACTCCGGGATGCCGACGAACTGGATGCCGGGCGCCGGGCGGGGCTGGACACCGGGGTCGTCGGGCCGGGCCTGCTCGATGGCGAGCTTGGTCATCTCCTGGAAGGCGGAGGCCTCCGCCCGGTAGTCCGGGTTGGCGTAGGTGGAGGCGCGCTTGCCCGCGGGGATGTTGGACCAGCCGACCTTCTCGCCGGCCAGCTGCTCGTACTCCTTGCTGGACGCCCAGGACACGAACTTCCAGGCGTTGTCCGGGTTGCGGGAGGCGTTCTGGATGCCCCACGCCCAGGTGTAGAGCCAGCCGGACGACTCCGTCTCCTCCACCGGTGCCGGCGCGTAGCCGATCTTCCCGGCGACGGGGGAGCCGTCGGCCTCCAGGGAGCCGGCCGCGGACGTGGCGTCGTACCACATGGCGACCTTGCCCTGGGTCAGGTTGTTCAGGCACTCGGCGAAGCCGGCCTGGGGCGCGCCGGACTCGCCGTGCTCACGCACCAGGTCCACGTAGAAGTTGACGGCCTTCTTCCACTCGGGGGAGTCGAGCCGCGCCTTCCAGTCCTTGTCGAACCAGGTGCCGCCGAAGGTGTTGACCACCGTGGTGAGCGGCGCCATGACCTCGCCCCAGCCGGGCAGTCCGCGCAGGCAGATGCCCTTCATGCCGGGCCGGGCCCCGTCGGCCTTCGCGGCCAGGTCGGCCACCTGCTGCCAGGTGGGCCGCGCCGGCATCGTCAGGCCCTTCTCCGCGAAGATGTCCTTGCGGTACATCAGGAACGACGACTCGCCGTAGAACGGCTGGCCGTACAGCTTGCCGTCCTCGCCGGTGAGGGACTGCCGCATCGGCTCGAGGATGTCCTGCTGGTCGTACGCCGTGTCCTCGGCGACGTACGGGTCCATCTCCTTCAGCCAGCCGTTCTTGGCGTAGATCGGTATCTCGTAGTTGGACAGGGTGGCCACGTCGTACTGACCGGCCTGGTTGGCGAAGTCCTGGCTGATCTTGTCGCGGACGTCGTTCTCCGGCAGCACGGTGAAGTTCACCTTGATGCCGGTCTCCTTGGTGAAGTGGTCGGCGGTCAGCTTCTGCAACTCGACCATCTGCGAGTTGTTCACCATCAGGACGTTGATGGCGTCGCCGCCGGATCCGGCCCCGCCCGCTCCGACCCAGCAGCCGGAGAGCAGCGGGGCGATCAGCGTCCCTGCGGCGGCCGTGGCGAGTACGCCTCGTGGCCTCCGTCGGCTCTGGGTTCGCATGGATCGCTCCTGGACGTATAGGGAGACATCGGGCGTCACCTGGCATGGTTCGGGCCCGTGGGGACGTGGTACTGCGGGAGGTGGGCTACACCCGTACGACTTGAGGGCCGAGCAGGGAGTAGCGGTGGGCCTCCGAGGCCGGGAGCAGGGTGCTCGTCACGATCGCCTCCAGCGCGCCGACCTCGGCGAACCGGCAGAAGCTGACCGCTCCGAACTTGGTGTGGACGCCGGCGAACACCACACGGCGGGCGGCCCGCACCGCCTGCGCCTTGACCTCGCTGACCGCCGGGTCGGGCGTGGTCAGGCCGTGTTCGCGGGAGATCCCGTTGGCGCCGATGTACGCCAGGTCGATGACGAACCCGGAGAGCATCTTCGTCGTCCAGTGGTCCACGGTGGCGAGCGTCCCGGACCGGACGCGGCCGCCGAGCAGCAGCACGGACGCGTTGCCGTTCTGCGCGAGCGCGCCCGCGACCGGCAGGGAGGCGGTGACCACGGTGAGCGGCCGGTCGGCGGGCAGGGCCTCGGCGATGAGCTGCGGGGTGAAGCCCTCGTCGACGAAGACCGTCTCGGCGTCCCCGACCAGCTCGGCCGCGGCGGCCGCGACCCTGCGCTTCTCGGGGACGTGACTGGTGGCGCGGAAGGCGAGCGTCGTCTCGAAGCCGGCGCTCTCCACGGGGTAGGCGCCGCCATGGGTACGGCGGACCAGACCGTGGTCCTCGAGCGCGCGCAGATCGCGGCGGACGGTCTCCCTGGCCACGCCCAGCTCGGCGGCGAGCGCGGTCACGTCGACCGAGCCGGTGGCGCGGGCCACCCGCACGATCTCGCGTTGCCGCTCCTCGGCCGTTCTGTTGGGCATGGCCGGACCCCTGCTTTCTGCGCTGCCGCTGTAGAACTTCTTGGCAACAGCCCGAACGGGCAACCAAGCAACACCACGCATCACCAAGCACCACAGCGGCAGCGCAGAAAGCA
>MUNG01000262.1 GCA_002154585.1 Streptomyces pseudogriseolus | reverse complement strand
CGCAGTTCCCCGCGCCCCTTATGGGCGCCGCGCGCCGGCCCACAGCGCCTGCCGCCCTCACCGCACCGCGTACAGCACCTCCCCCCGCGCCCCCCGCGCAACCTCCCGCAGGGCCGGGTCGGCCAGGGCGCCGCGGCGGTCCAGTACCCACCGCACCTCGTACTCCCGCTCGATGCGCCGCCGCTCCCCCGCGGACGTGTCCTCGGCGAAGTACGCCTCCGTCGCGGCCGTGCGGCGCTGCTCGTCGGGGAGGAAGAAGTCGGGGTAGCCGGGGGCGACCGTGTAGGGGCCGTAGGCGGGGACCTGGCGGGCGATCCGGCCCTCGGCCATGACGACGTCGCCGTACCGCACCCAGCGGGTGATCCACCCGTACCCGGGCCACGGCCGCCGGTACCTGTCCGCCACCGGGCCCGGCAGCGCGTCGGCCGGCACCACGTAGCCGAGTGCGCCCGCCTGCGCCCAGGCGCCGGCCAGCAGCGCCCCGGCGAGCAGCGCCGCCCACACCGCGCGCACCCGCCGCGCCCCCGCCTCCACGACCGCGAGCGCCGCAGCGAGCTGCGCCGGGATCAGCGCCGCCGGAAGGGCCCGCGCCCAGGAGTGATGTCCGGTGAGCCGTCCCGCGGCGACGATCAGCACGCCCAGGGCGCAGAAGACCACCAGCGGGTCCCGGTGGTCGCGCCGCCAGCGCGGCACCAGCGCGGCCACACCGAGCAGCGCCAGCCCGTACCGCGCCGCCGGGTGGTCGTACAGCACCCGGTGCACCGCTTCCAGCCGGCCGCCCGCGTCCGCCAGCGCGAAGAAGTCGTAGTACGGCCACGCCCCCAGCACCGCCACGCCCAGCAGCAGCGCGGCGCCGAGCCGGGGCCACACCGCGCGGCCGGGACGCGCGGCGACCACCGTGGCGGCGGCGCCGGCCGTGGCGACCACCCCGGAGAACTGGTGGCAGAGCAGGACCACCGCCCACAGCACACCGAGCCCCAGCCACACCCCCCACCCGGCCGGCCGGCGCAGCGCCCCGCTCAGCCAGGCCCAGAAGTGGAAGGCGAGCCCCAGGGTGAAGGTGCTCGGGTACGCCGCCGTCAGGGCGAGCGAGTGCAGCCCGGGGAAGCCGCTCCACAGCAGCGGCTCGGTGCCCCACAGGAACAGCAGGGACAGCAGCGCGAGCGCGGGCGCGGCCGGGTGCGCGCTCAGCGTCCGCACGTACCGCCACACCCCGGTGACCAGCAGCGCCAGTCCGGCCACGGCGGCCAGGCGGAGCACCACGAACACGTCCAGCCCTGTCACCCGGGCCACCCCGCCGAGCACCAGCGTCCACGGCGAGTAGTACGGGCTCGGGGTGTTCGCGTCGACCAGCGGGTTGCCCGGGGCGAGCGGGGAGTGCCGCAGCCGCTGCACGGTCGCCGCGTGGATGCCGAGGTCGCCCATCCACGGCAGCCGGACGACGACCAGGACCAGCAGGAGCAGGACGAGTCCGGTGACGCCGGTGGCCAGGGCCCGGCCGACGGCGGCCGGGCGGAGCGGGGAGCGGCGGGCGCCGGCCTCCCCGGCCTTCCCCGCCTCCCCGGACGACGGGAATCGGACAGTCACGTCTGAGCCCTATCCCGTCGCGGCGCCCCTCCCACGGGTTCGCAGCGGATTCCCGCCCAAGGCACCACACACGCGCGAGGGGCGCCCGGGACCGTCACGCTCCCGGGCACCCCTCGAGAAACCCTACGAGTGCGACCTCAGCAGCGTGCGCATCGTCCGCATCGCGACCGACAGGTTCGCCAGGTCGAACTCGTCGGAGGTGTGGATCTCCTCCAGCGTGGTGCGGGCCCGGCCCAGCAGCGCCGCGTTCTTCTTCTCCCACAGCGCGAAGCGCTGCTCGGGCGTCGACGAGCCGTTGCCCTCCGCCAGCACGTCCGCGGTGACCGCCGCGTGCGCCGCGTACAGGTCCTCGCGGATCGCCGCGCGGGCCATGGACTGCCAGCGGTCCGCGCGCGGCAGCTCGATGATCCGGTCCATCAGCTGAGTGATCCGCAGCCGGTCGGCGAGGTCGTAGTACACCTCGGCGACCTCCAGCGGCTCCTTGCCGGTCCGGTCGGCCACGGACACGATGTCGAGCGTCGGGAAGGCGGAGGAGAAGCCGGCGACCCGGGTGGCCAGCTCGTCCGGGACCCCGGCGCCGCTGAGCTCGTCGTAGATCTTCTGGTACCACCCCAGGTCCTCGCCGCGCAGCAGCTTCGGCAGCTGCGCCCAGACCTGCTCCACCCGCTCGGCGAAGAACGACACCGTCTCCTCGAGCTGGAGCGGCTGCGGCCGGTTGTTCAGCAGCCAGCGCGTGCCGCGCTCCACCAGGCGGCGGGAGTGCAGCCGGATCCGGGTCTGGGTGGCCGCGTCGACCTTGGTGTCGAGCGCCTCCACGCCGTCCCACACCACCGAGGAGCGGAAGATCGCGCGGGCCGCGGTCTGCGCCCGGACGATCTCCTCCAGCGACGCCCCGGTCTCCTCGCGCATCCGGTGCAGATACGTGGTGCCGCCGGTGTTGACCGTGTCGTTGACCAGCACGGTCGTGGTGATCTCACGGCGCAGCGGGTGGCTGTCGATGAACTCCCCGAACTGCTCGCGCAGCGCGGTCGGGAAGTACGCGTGCAGTAGACCCTTCAGGTACGGGTCGTCCGGCAGCGAGGTGTGCAACAGCTCGTCCGCGACGGTGATCTTCGTGTACGCCAGCAGCACGGCCGTCTCCGGCCCGGTCAGGCCCTGCCCGGAGGCGAGCCGCTCGCGGATCTGCCGGTCGGTTGGCAGGAACTCCAGGGCCCGGTCCAGATGGCCCTCGCGCACCAGGTGCTTCAGGAAGCGCTGCTGCGCGTGGATCATGTCCTTGGACTGGGCGAGCGCGTTGGCGATGGCGGTGTTCTGCGCGTAGTTGTTGCGCAGCACCAGCCGGCCGACCTCGTCGGTCATCTCGGCGAGCAGCTTGTTGCGCTGCTTCACCGTCATGTCGCCTTCCTTGACCAGGCCGTTCAGCAGGATCTTGATGTTCACCTCGTGGTCCGAGGTGTCCACGCCCGCGCTGTTGTCGATGGCGTCGGTGTTGATCCGGCCGCCGTGCAGCGCGAACTCGATCCGGCCGAGCTGGGTCAGGCCCAGGTTGCCGCCCTCGCCGACGACGGCGACGCGCAGGTCCTTGCCGTCGACGCGGATCGCGTCGTTGCTCTTGTCGCCGACGTCCGCGTCGGTCTCGGTGGACGCCTTGACGTACGTGCCGATGCCGCCGTTCCACAGCAGGTCGACCGGCGCCGTGAGGATGGCCTTCATCAGGTCGGCCGGGGTCATCTTGGTGACGCCGGACTCGATGCCGAGGGCCTCGCGGATGTGCGCGTTGACCGGCACGGACTTGGCGGTGCGCGGGAAGACCCCGCCGCCCGCCGACAGCAGCGCCGTGTCGTAGTCGGCCCAGGAGCTGCGCGGCAGCTCGAACAGGCGGCGGCGCTCGGCGTAGCCGGTGGCCGCGTCCGGGTTCGGGTCGATGAAGATGTGCCGGTGGTCGAAGGCGGCGACCAGGCGGATGTGCTCGCTGAGCAGCATGCCGTTGCCGAACACGTCGCCGGACATGTCGCCGATGCCGACGACCGTGAAGTCCTGGGTCTGGGTGTCCACGCCCAGCTCCCGGAAGTGCCGCTTCACGGACTCCCAGGCGCCGCGGGCGGTGATGCCCATGCCCTTGTGGTCGTAGCCGGCCGAGCCGCCGGAGGCGAAGGCGTCCCCGAGCCAGAAGTTGTAGCTCTCGGCGACCTCGTTGGCGATGTCGGAGAAGGTCGCGGTGCCCTTGTCGGCGGCGACGACCAGGTAGGTGTCGTCCTCGTCGTGCCGGACGACGTCCGCCGGCGGCACGACCTCGCCGCCCACCATGTTGTCGGTGATGTCCAGCAGCGCGGAGATGAACGTCCGGTAGGAGGCGATGCCCTCGGCCAGCCACGCGTCGCGGTCGGCGGCCGGGTCGGGCAGCTGCTTGGCGACGAACCCGCCCTTGGCGCCGACCGGCACGATGACGGTGTTCTTCACCATCTGCGCCTTGACCAGGCCGAGGATCTCGGTGCGGAAGTCCTCACGCCGGTCGGACCAGCGCAGACCGCCGCGCGCGACCTTGCCGAAGCGCAGGTGCACGCCCTCGACGCGCGGCGAGTACACCCAGATCTCGAACGCCGGGCGCGGCGCCGGGAGATCCGGGATGGCCGTCGGGTCGAACTTCATGGAGACGTAGTCGTGCGGCTCGCCGCCGCTCGTCTCCTGGAAGAAGTTGGTGCGCAGGGTCGCCTTGATGACGGTGAGGAAGGAGCGCAGGATGCGGTCCTCGTCGAGGCTGGCGACCTGGTCGAGGGCGGCGTCGAGCTCCTCGAGCAGGGCGTCCACCAGCTCGTACCCGGCGCGCTGCCGGTCCGGCGACATCCGCGCCTCGAACAGCGAGACCAGCAGCCGGGTGGTGTGGACGTTGTGGCGGAGGGTGTCCTCCATGTAGTCCTGGCTGAAGGTGGACCCGGCCTGGCGCAGGTACTTGGCGTACGCCCGCAGCACCATCGCCTGACGCCAGGTGAGCCCGGCGCTCAGCACGAGGGCGTTGAAGCCGTCGTTCTCCGCCTTGCCGGTCCAGGTCGCCGCGAAGGCCTCCTGGAAGCGCTCGCGGGCGTCGTCGCCGAGGTAGTCCACCCCACCGCCGGGCGCCTGCGGCATGCGCAGCCCGAAGTCGTAGATGTAGGCCACGCTGCGGTCGTCGCACCGCAGCTCGTACGGCCGCTCGTCGACGACCTCGACGCCGAGGCGCTGGAGCACGGGCAGCACCGCGGACAGGGAGACGGCCTCGCCGGTGCGGTAGATCTTGAAGCGGCGCTCGTCGGGGGCGGCGCCCACGGGCTCGTACAGGCTGAGCGCGAAGTCGCGCTGCTCGGTCAGCTCCTCCAGGCGCACCAGGTCGGCGACGGCGCTGCGCGGGGAGTGGTCGGCCTTGTAGCCCTCGGGGAAGGCGTCCGCGTAGCGGCGCAGCAGCTCGGCGGCGCGCTCCTCGCCGAACTCGGTGGTCAGCGCCTCGGAGAAGCCGTCGGACCAGGAGCGGGCGGCCTCGGCCAGCCGGGACTCGATGCGCTCCTTGTCGCTGTCGGACAGGGGGCGCAGCTCGGTGCCCTGCGGGACGCGGACGACGAAGTGCAGCCGGGAGAGGACCGACTCGGTGTTCCAGGCGGTGAAGTCGACGCTGACGCCGCCGAGCTCCTCCTTGAGGATGTCGATGATCCGCAGCCGCACGGCGGTGGTGTAGCGGTCGCGCGGCAGGTAGACGAGGGCGGAGTAGTAGCGCCCGTACTCGTCCTGGCGCAGGTACAGCCGCAGCCGGCGGCGCTCCTGGAGGTAGAGCACCGAGGTGGCGATGGACTTCAGTTCCTCGGGCGGGGTCTGGAACAGCTCGTCGCGCGGGTAGGTCTCCAGGATCTGGAGCAGGTCGCGCCCGTCGTGGCTGTGCGGCGAGAAGCCGGCCCGCTCCAGGACGTCCTCGACCTTGCGGCGGATCACCGGGACCCGGCGCACGGACTCGGTGTAGGCGGCGGAGGAGAACAGTCCGAGGAAGCGCCGCTCGCCGACCACGTTGCCGTCGGCGTCGAACTTCTTCACGCCGATGTAGTCCAGGTACGACGGCCGGTGCACGGTGGCGCGGCTGTTGGCCTTGGTGAGGATGAGCAGCTTGTGCTCGCGGGCCTTGGCGCGGGCGTCGGCGGGCAGCCGCTCGAAGGACGGGCTGACCGGGTGGTCCTCGTCGGTCGCGTGGTGCGGGTCGGAGCGCAGGATGCCGAGGCCGGTGCCGGGCACGGCGGCCAGCGAGTCGTCCTCGCGCAGCTGGTACTCGCGGTAGCCGAGGAAGGTGAAGTGGTCGTCGGCGAGCCAGTGCAGCAGCTCACGGGCCTCCTCGGCCTGGAGCCGGGGCAGGTCGGCGGGGACGGGCTCGTCGGGCAGCGCGTCGGCCAGCGCGGTGGCCGCCTGGCGCATCTTGCCCCAGTCCTCGACGGCCTCGCGGACGTCGGAGAGGATGCGCAGCAGGTCGGCGGTGATCTGCTTGAGGTCGCCGCGGTCGGTCTCGCGGTCGATCTCCACATGGATCCAGGACTCGACGTGCGCGTCGTGCGGCAGGTCGCGGACGTCCTGCGGGAGGTCGCCGCCGACGGTGTCGGAGAGGACCTCGATCAGCTTGCCGGTCACGTCCCGGCGGACCACGAACTGCGGGTGGATCACGACGTGGATGCCGCGGCCCTGACGGGTCAGCTCGTTGGTGACGGAGTCGACGAGGAAGGGCATGTCGTCCGTGACGACCTCGACGACGGAGTGGGTGCAGGTCCAGCCGTTCTCCTCGACGGTCGGGGTGTGCACCCGGACGTTCGCCGTGCCCTGGGGGCGGTTCTCGGCGAGGCGGCGGTGCGAGACGGCGGCCCCGAAGAGGTCGACCGGGTCGCGGTCGGTGAGGTCTTCCGGGGCGGTGTGCAGGTAGTAGCGCTGGAGGAACGTGAGGACGGCATCCCGGTCGGGCGTGTCCCCCTCCGCGGTCCCAGTCGGCAGTTTCCCCCCGGCCGGGCTGTTCTCAGCTACCCGGGCGGCCCGATCGAGCAGCTCGGCCTTGGCTTCGTCCAGCTTGGTCTGCATGGTCCTCTGGCTCCTGTCGCGCGCCGTTGCGTGACGTAGAAGGAAGTACGGTCTCCGACCCTGTGGTGCGGCGGTACGACACGGGGTGTCCGGTCTGTGCCGACGGTATGCCGCAAGGTGGGAGGAGCGGGGGCTTCTCGGCGGAATCCGATGCGTCCGACGGGTGTGACGTGGCTCTCCGTGACGCCTGCCCCCCTGGGGTGCGCCGCGTCCCGTGCCGCCCGCGAGGATCAGCGGTCGCCACCCGGTCACGGATGTCCTCCGTGCACGCCGGGCGCACAGCGGGGACGCCACGGTCCCCGCGAGCTATCGCGCTGATCACGCCACCTAGGCTATCGCTCTTCGGAGGGGCCCCGTCATGAGCCGTATGTGTACAAAACCGGGGGGCGAACTTTGACGTTTCGCACAGTGCGCGGAGCCCTTCAGGGGCGGCCGGAGACCGCGAGACGCTCCGCCTCGGCCACGGCCTCGCCCAGACTGTCGACCACCGGAACCCCGGCCGCCTCCAGGCTCGCCCTGCCGTGCGAGCCGCCGGTCCAGAGCACGGCGTGCGCGCCCGCGTGGAGCGCGGCCAGCGCGTCGTCGGCGGCGTCCCCGATGACCACCGTGCGCCGGGGGTCCACCGTGTCGCGCAGCGCGTCGAGGTGGCGCACCATGTGCTCCGCCTTGCTGCCGCCGGAGGGGCCGGTGCGCCCGTCGACGCGTATGAAGTGCGAGGAGATCCCGAAGTCCGCGACCAGCGGGACCAGGTCCTCGTGCCCGTACATGCTGAGGATCGACTGGCTGCGGCCCGCCGCCACCCACGCCTTCAGCAGGTCCTCCACGCCGTCGGCGAGACCGCAGCCCACCCGGTGCTCGGTGTAGTGGCGGTGGAAGACGGCGTCCATGACCTCCCACTCGGCCTGGGTGGGCAGCCGGCCCATCAGCCGCTCGTAGAACCGCGGCACCGGCACGCAGTACAGCTCCCGGTACCGCTCCAGCGTGATGGGCGCGAGGCCCAGTTCGGCGAAGGCCGCGTTCGTCGCCCCGATGACCGCGTCGACGTCGTGGAACAGCGTGCCGTTCCAGTCCCAGACGATGTGCGCGTCCGTGTGCGTCCCCATGCGAAGAACCTACCCGGGCGGGTCAGGCGATCAGCTGCGGGATCTCCTGCGTCGCGAACCACAGCAGCTCGTGGTCCTCGGCGCCGTCCACGACGAACTGCGCGTCGTCGTCGCCCTTGGCCGCCGCGTCCAGCGCACGCGCGGCGGCCGCCACGTCCTCCTCGGCGTCCTCGGCGTCCACGTGCACCGCGGCCGCCTTCGCCAGCCGGACGGGCCCGGCAAGGCGCACCTCGCCCAGCGAGGCCGGGTCCGGGCCCAGGCCGGGTTCGGCGGAGGCCGCGCCGTCGGCCACGTCGACCGCGACCACGACCCGGCGGCGGGGCGCTGCGGGGTCGGCGGCGAGGAGGCGCAGGGAGGCCAGGGCGGCGCGGCTGAGCGCGGCG
>MUNG01000261.1 GCA_002154585.1 Streptomyces pseudogriseolus | reverse complement strand
CCTGAGCGCGGGCTCACCGGCTGCCGTGGTGGGCCCTGGCCCTTCCCACCCTCGCCTTCGTGACCCTGCTCGCGCTCGTCCTCAACCCCTCCGACGCGCACGCGACCGCCGGTGAGCCCGCGCTCAGGCTCCTCGTCGAGCGGGCGCAGCAGCTCATAGCCCGCTGAACGCGCCGAGGCCCCGGTCAACTCCCTGCGCCCCGTGGCCTGTTTCATGCGAAGCTGGGTGCCATGAGCGTCGCAGAACCCCGCAGGATTGTCCTTTTCCGGCATGCGAAAGCCGACTGGCCTCCGGTGTCCGACCACGAGCGCCCCCTCGCCGAGCGAGGCCGCCTGGACGCCGCGGCCGCCGGCCGCAAGCTGGCCGACACCGGCGTCGCCTTCGACCTGGCCCTGTGCTCCACGGCGGTCCGCACCCGCGAGACCTGGAAGCTCGCGGTCCACGAGTTCCCGAAGCGGCCGAAGACCGTCTACGAGGAGCGGATCTACGAGGCCTCGCCCGGCGAGCTGATCGCCCTGCTCAACGAGACCCCCGACGACGCGCAGAACGTCCTGCTGGTCGGACACAACCCGGGCGTGCAGGGGCTGGCCGACATCCTGGCCGGCGCGTCCGAGGGCGACGCCCGCGAGCGGATGACGCGGCGCGGCTTCCCGGCCGCCGCCTTCGCGGTCCTGACCTTCACCGGCCCCTGGAAGTCCCTGGAGCCCGGCACCGGCACGCTGGCCGACTACTGGGCTCCCGCCGAGTGACCGCCGGCTGACCCGTCCGGCACGACAGGGGCCCGGTGGGGGCGGCTCAGTCGCCCGCGAGCGTGTCCGCCGCCTCGACCTCTTCCCGCGTGATGCCCAGCAGGTAGAGGACGGTGTCCAGGAAGGGGACGTTCACAGCCGTGTGGGCCGCCTCGCGCACCACCGGCTTGGCGTTGAAGGCGACACCGAGCCCGGCCGCGTTCAGCATGTCCAGGTCGTTCGCGCCGTCACCGATCGCCACCGTCTGCGACAGCGGCACACCTGCCTCGGCGGCGAACCGGCGCAGCAGCCGCGCCTTGCCCGCCCGGTCCACGATCTCGCCGGTCACCCGGCCGGTGAGCTTGCCGTCGACGATCTCCAGCGTGTTCGCCTGGGCGAAGTCCAGACCGAGGCGCTCCTTCAGGTCGTCGGTGACCTGGGTGAAGCCGCCCGACACCACCCCGACCTGGTAGCCGAGCCGCTTGAGCGTACGGATCAAGGTGCGGGCGCCCGGCGTCAGCCGCACCTCGCTGCGCACCTTGTCGATCACGGAGGCGTCCAGGCCTTCCAGCAGCGCCACGCGCGCGTGCAGCGACTGCTCGAAGTCCAGCTCCCCGCGCATCGCCGCCGCCGTCACCTCGGCGACCTGGTCCTCACAGCCGGCGTGCGCGGCGAAGAGCTCGATCACCTCGTCCTGGATGAGCGTGGAGTCCACGTCCATGACCACCAGGCGCTGCGCCCGGCGGTACAGCCCCGCCGCGACCACCGCGATGTCGACCCGGAACCGGGCCGCGTCCGTCACCAGCGCGGTGCGCAGCGGCTCCGTCTCCACGCCGGACACCGCGAACTCCACCGCCGTCACCGGGTACTTGGCGAGCCGGAAGATACGGTCGATGTTGCCGCCGGCCTTGGTGATCCGGGCGGCGACCGCCGCCGTCGCCTCGGAGGTGAGGGGGTGGCCCAGCACGGTCACCAGGGACCTGCCGAGACCGCGGGGGCGGTTGTCGCCCTTGCCGGAGATGATCTCCGCCTGCATCTTGATCGAGTCCGCCCAGCTGTGGACGGTGGCCCGCAGGTCCCCCTCCATCCCGGCCGGGGGGTGGGTCACGAGCGCGCAGAGCACGATGCGACCACGGGTGACGACCTGCTCGATGTCGACGACGTCGACGGAGTAGGCGGCGAGAGTGTCGAAGAGGCCGGCCGTGATGCCCGGCCGGTCCTTGCCGAAGATCTTGACCAGAAGGGTGGGAACGTCGGAGGTCTGCGATGCGCTCATGGTGCTCCCACCGTATCCGGCACCCAGTGCCCCGCGCCCCCGAGGTCCGCCACCCGGACAGCCTCACCGTCCCCCCGGCCCCCGGCCGTCCCTGTCTCTTATACACA
>MUNG01000260.1 GCA_002154585.1 Streptomyces pseudogriseolus | reverse complement strand
CCCGGTCGCGGCCGTGGTCTACCGCGACCGGGTCAGCTACGCGGTCGTCGGCGACGTCGGTCCGACCGACATCATCGGCGAGGCGTCCTACGCGGCGGCCACGTCCCTGGGCATCGACCCCGACCCGCGCTCCGGCGGCGCCCCCTCCGGGGTGACGTACATCGTGTTCAAGGACAGCCGGGTCACCCCGCTGGAGGACCGGGAGGCCGCGGAGTCCCAAGGGGGGCGTCTGGCGCGGGAGTTCGTCGACTCCGCGGACTGACGCGCCGTACGCGGCCTGCCCCGGTCTCCCCGCTCTCCCCAGCCTCCCTCACACCTTCCGGTAGCCGTACGCCTCCGAGGCCGCCGCCGCCACCGCGTCGAGGTCCGCGCCCGTGGAGGCGGTGACCACCGCGGCCACCGCGCCCTCCAGGAACGGCGCGTCCACCAGCCGCGTGTTCTCCGGAAGCTCGTCGCCCTCGGCCAGCAGCGCCTTCACGGTGAGCACCGCGCTGCCCAGGTCGGTCAGCACCGCGACGCCCGCGCCCCGGTCCACGGACGCCG
The DNA here is from genome assembly GCA_002154585.1 of Streptomyces pseudogriseolus. Taxonomy (GTDB): domain Bacteria; phylum Actinomycetota; class Actinomycetes; order Streptomycetales; family Streptomycetaceae; genus Streptomyces; species Streptomyces pseudogriseolus. Next base: position 11 of record MUNG01000260.1, on the reverse strand, counting down.
CCGCGGCGGCG
>MUNG01000026.1 GCA_002154585.1 Streptomyces pseudogriseolus | reverse complement strand
GTTCCCCGCGCCCCTGAGGGCGGGTGCCGCTCGGCCCGGGTTCGCGAGTGCAGGTCGTGGGGGTTGAGCGCGCAGTTCCCCGCGACCCTAGGGGTGGGTGTTCTTCAGGAAGTGGAGGACTGCTGCCACGCGGCGGTCCGTGCGGTCCGTGGGGGGTAGGTCCAGCTTGGCGAAGATGCTTCGGATGTGCTTGTGCACAGCCCCGTCGCCGACGGTGAGGCGTTCCGCGATGGCCGTGTTGCCCAGGCCCTCCGCCATCAGCGCGAGCACGTCCCGCTCGCGGGGGCTCAGCCGCTCCAGGCGGGTGTCGGGCCGGCTGCGGGCGAGCAGCTGGGCGACGACCTCCGGGTCGATCGCGGTGCCGCCGGCCGCCACCCGGTGCAGCGCCTCCAGGAACTGCTCGACCCGCCCCACCCGCTCCTTCAGCAGATAGCCGAGCCGGGCACTGCCCTGCGCGAGCAGGTCGGTGGCGAAGGCCTGCTCGACGTACGCGGACAGCACCAGCACCGCGAGCCCGGGCAGCCGCCGCCGTGCCTCCACGGCGGCGGTGATGCCCTCGTCGGTGTGGGTGGGCGGCATCCGTACGTCGACGATGGCGACGTCCGGCCGTTCCGCGTCGACGGCGTCGAGGAACGCGCCGGGCTCCTCGGCCGTCGCCACCACGTCCAGGGACTCGGCGCGCAGCAGCAGCGCGAGACCCTCCCGCAGCAGGGCGTCGTCCTCGGCGATCACGATCCGCATGGCAGGGTCACCTTCAGGGTGGTGGGGCCGCCGGGTGGGCTGGCCAGTTCCAGGGTTCCGTCGTGGGCCTCGACGCGGCGGCGGATGCCGGTGAGCCCGGTCCCGCCGTGCTCGCCGGCGCCGCCGTGGCCGTCGTCGCGGACCTCCACGTGCAGTCGTCCGCCGTCCGTGCGGACGGTGACCCGAGCTTCGCCGGCGCCGCTGTGCCGGGCGATGTTGGTGAGGGCCTCGGCGACCGCGAAGTACGCCGTCGCCTCGACCGAGGCCGGGCACCGCGCGGGCACGTCGGCGTCGACGCGGCACGGCACCGGGCAGCCGGCCGCGAGCGCGGTGAGGGCGTCGGCCAGGCTGCGGTCGGCGAGGACCGGCGGGAGGATGCCGCGCACCACCGCCCGCAGTTCGGTGAGCGCCTGTTCCGCGGCGTCCTGGGCGCGGTCGAGGACGGCCGCGGCCTCCTCGGGGTCGCGGGCGAGGGCGCGCCGCGCGGCACCGAGCAGCACGGTGACGGCGACGATGCGGTTCTGCGTCCCGTCGTGCAACGCCCGCTCCACGCGCCGCAGTTCGGCGACGTGGGCGTCCAGGGCGGCGGCGCGGGTGGCGGTCAGCTCGGCGACCCGCAGGGCCAGGTCGGTGCCCGGGTCGGGACCGAGCAGGCGGCGTCCGGGCCAGGCCTGGAGCCGGGCGAGGGCGGGCGCGCCGACCAGGATGACGCCGGCCAGGGCCACGCCGGTCACGGCGACGGCGAGGGCGCCGGGCCAGTCCCGGACGGTCCACCAGCCCACGGCGGACGCGGCCTCGCTCTCCGGCAGCGCGGTCCAGTACAGCGGGAAGGTGAGGTCATGGGCCGCGCTCAGCGGCAGCGTCGCCCCGACCAGCCCGAGGAACAGGCCGAGCAGCGCGTGCGTGACCACCCAGCGGGCCTCGCGGCGGACGGCGCGGTCGGCGAGCAGCGCCCGCGGCCCGTCCGGGAGCGGCGCCGGGCCGACGATCTCTGGTCCCCAGCGGGAGAGCCTGCCGCGTTCCCGGTCGGCGATCGCGCGCACCGCGTGCAGGGCGGACGGCAGCAGCCACAGCCCGGCCCCGACGAGGCAGGCCGCGGTGGTCAAGGCCAGCCACAGCGCGGCGAGCAGGGCCAGCAGGGCGGTGCCCAGTCCCCCGACCAGGTGCTCCAGCGCGTCCAGCGCGGTCCGGGCGCGCACGGCCACCGCCCGGCGCCGGCCCGGCCGCGCGTCCGCCGGGCGGTCCTGGGTCACCACCATCCGCACCTCCCCGCCAGGGAGGATGCTACGCCGGGCCGCCCGGCCGGCCGCCCGGTGATCGAGTGGTGGCCGGTGAGGGGCGCGCGTACGGTCGAACGGTGGACTCCCGGAAGGGCGACCCGATATGACCAGCAGTCCGCGACCGGCCTCCACGAAGGAGGCCACACGGGACGGCCGCGGCGGCGGCAACGCGATGGCGTTGTTCGTCATCGCCTCGTGTCAGCTGATGGTGGTGCTGGACATCACCATCGTGAACATCGCACTGCCGCACATCCAGCGCTCCCTCGACTTCTCGACCGCCAGCCTGTCGTGGGTGGTCAACGCCTACACCCTCACGTTCGGCGGGTTGCTGCTGCTGGGCGGCCGGGCCGGTGACATCCTCGGCAGACGGCGGGTGTTCGTCTTCGGTGTGCTGCTGTTCGTGCTGGCGTCCCTGCTGGGCGGGCTCGCGCAGAACGCCGGGCAGCTGCTCGCGGCGCGTGCGCTGCAGGGCGTGGGCGGTGCGATCGCCTCCCCCACGTCCCTGGCGCTGATCAGCACGACCTTCCGCGAGGGGCCGGAGCGCAACCGCGCGTTCGGGGTGTTCGCGGCGGTGTCGGCGGGCGGCGGCGCGATCGGACTGCTGGCAGGCGGCATCCTCGTGGAGTGGCTGAACTGGCGGTGGGTGCTGTTCGTCAACGTGCCCATCGGCCTGCTCATCGCCCTGGCGACCCCGCGGTACATCAAGGAGTCCGAGCGTCATCCGGGCCGTTTCGACATCACCGGCGCGCTGACCTCCACGGCCGGCATGGTGCTGCTCGTGTACGGCTTCATCCGGGCCGCGCAGGACGGCTGGCGGGACACGCTCACGCTGGTGTCGTTCGCGGCGGCGGTGGTCGTGCTGGTGGCGTTCGTGCTGCTCGAACGGCGCTCCCCGCAGCCGATCACACCGCTGCACATGTTCGCGGACCGCAACAGAGCGGGCACGTACGGGATCATGCTGTTCCTGGCCGCGGCGCTGTTCGGCATGTTCTTCTTCCTGACCCTGTTCGTGCAGAACGTGCTGGGCTTCAGTCCCCTCGAGGCGGGTCTCGCCTTCCTGCCGGTGAGCGCGGTCATCGCGGTCAGCGCCGGGATGACCTCACGGTTCCTGCCGGTGTACGGGCCGAAGCCGTTCATGGTGGCGGGCGGTCTGTTCGCGGCGGCGGGTCTGGCCTGGCTGACGCTGACCGACGTGCACTCCACCTACGCGGGCAGCGTGCTCGGTCCGATGCTGGTGTTCAGCTTCGGCATGGGCATGGAGTTCGTGTCGCTGACGCTCATGGCGCTGTCCAACGTGCCCGTGCGGGAGACCGGCGCCGCGTCCGGTCTGCTCAACGCCACGCAGCAGGTCGGCGGCTCGCTGGGCCTGTCGATCCTGGTGACCATGTACGGCACGGCCAGCAGGAACGAGGCGGAGAAGCAGGTCCCGCTCTTCCTGCAGCAGGCGACGCCCGCCCAGCGGGCGGAGTTCCAGCGCACGGGGGAACTGCCCGGGCGGTGGGGCGCCGAGGTGCTCACCTCCGGGGTGACCGCCGCGTTCATCGCGGCGGCCGTGTCCGCCGGGCTCGCCGCCCTGGTCGCGGTGGTGGCGATCCAGGTCCGCCAGTCGGACCTGGAGCGTCTCCAGGGCGGCGGGCCGGGTGCCCCGCCGGGGTGAGGGCGCCGGTCAGCCGCCCCGGCGCGGCAGACGCAGGTCGGCGACGACCGGCCGGTGGTCCGACGCGGCGGTGGCGTGCGTACCGGCGCCGGTGACGGTGATGCCGTGCGAGACGGTGATCAGATCGATGCGCTTCTGCGGCGCGACCGCCGGATAGGTGGGCCCGGCGTCGGGTGCGGCGTCGCGCAGGGTGTGCCACAGGGGCGCCAGTTCGGGCGCGGACGGCTCGGCGTTGAAGTCGCCGACCAGGATGCCCGGCCCCCGGTCGTCGGCGAGGACGTCCAGCATGTCGGCGACCTGGGCGGCGCGGATCGACGGGTCGGCACGGTAGTCCAGGTGCGTGGAGTACACGTGGGTCCGTACGCCCTTCACGCGGATCACGATCTCGGCGAAGCCGGGCGCCGGGGCGGGCACCGGGTCGGGGGTCTGGGTGGACAGCCGGGTGATCTCGTGGTTCTCGGCGTGCAGCACGGGGTGGCGGCTGAGCACGGCCACGCCGTACCGCCGGCGCTCGCCCCCGTCGGCGGCCGGGTCGAGGTCGTAGATCGGCGCGAAGAACACCCGCATGCGGAGCTTTCCGGCGAGCGCGCGGGCCTCGTCCACGAAGGCGCTGCGCTCGCCCCAGTGGACGTCGACCTCCTGGAGCCCGATGACGTCGGCGTGCAGTCCGCGCAGGGCGTCGGCGGTGCGGTCGAGGTCGAAGACCTGGTCCTCCCCCGCCCCCGCATGAATGTTGTACGTCGCCACGCGCAGCGGCACGGCGGGGGCGCGGAAGCCGGACGGGGAGGTGTCCTGCGCCGCCGTGGCCGGGGCCGCGGTGAGCGACAGGACGGCGGCGAGGAGCACGGCGGCGACACGGGCGGTGCGGGCGGGACGTCTGCGTCCTGGCGGCATGCCTTCTCCTGTGTACGGGTGCGGTGTTGACGAACGGTCAGTACGTCGTCACCGCATGGAAGCACAGGCGGGCCCGGCGGCCGAGTGCCTTGGCCGTTCCTTTTCCGGCCGGGTCCCTCCCGGCCGTCTCGGGTCAGGGCAGCGCGTCGGTCCTGGTGACCGAGCGGATGAGCGCGAGCACGGTGTCGGTGGTGTGTTCCAGGTGCGTGCGGCCGTCGGGCCGGCGGGAGTGGGGGCTGATGTAGCTGCGGCGGCCCAGATGGGTGGCCGGGTCCATGCGGTGCACGGTGATCCGCCCGGCGCGGCGGGCCCGGTTCCAGCCGCTGCCGCGCAGCAGCCGCCAGCGCTGCGGGAAGAGCCAGGTGCCGACCCGTTCGATCCGGTCGTGGGCGCTGGTGAGCTGGTGCAGGTGCAGGGCGTGGGTGAGGTCGTTGGCGCCGTTGTGGAAGCCGCCGAGGGTGATCAGCAGCAGCGGGGCGACCAGCTGGGCGTGGAGCTCCGCGACGGCGCCGGTGGCGACCTGCGCGCCGCCGCTGTAGCTGAGCAGCACGACGGGGACGCCGCTGTCCGGCCGGTAGCCGGCGCGCCGCAGCTGGCCGGCGATCTGGGCGCCGACGGCACGGTTGTAGAGGGGGCGGTAGCGGCGGTCGGCGGCGACGAAGATCTGCATGACGTTGTGCAGGAAGAGCAGCAGCCCGGCGTGCCGGCGGATCCGCACCCACACCGGCCGGTCGGCGAGCGGGGCGGCCAGCGGCGAGTACGGCTGGACCTGTCCCAGCACCCGCAGGTCGGGCGCGGCGGCGATCAGCGCCTTGACGAGCTGTCCGCCGTCCCGGGTGTCGGTGAAGCGCCGCTTGCCGATGCCGTCCAGGTAGACCAGATAGGCGGCCGGCGGGCGGTCGGGGCCGGCGCCCCGGGCGTAGGGCATGCCGGGCGGGAGGTCGGTGCCGGGGCTGCGCCAGCCGGCGGTGTAGAGCATCACCTCGTAGCGGGCGAGCAGCGCCTCGACGAGGAGGACCGGGCCGAGCACCAGGGCGACGAGCGGGAACCAGGTCATGCCGTCCGCCTCCGTGCCCGTGTGCGTGCCGGTGTTCGTGACCGTGTTCGTCTCCGTGTTCGTGGGGTGCCGATGCGCCCGACGAGGCGTCGTACGGCCTCCACGGCCGCGGCGAGTCCGACGCCGGCGGCGGCCACGCAGGCCGCGGCGGCCCAGCCGCCCACGCCGCTCGCGTCGGCGACCGGGCCGACCAGTCCGGCGCCCACCCCGGTCAGCAGCATCAGGTGCAGCGCGGGGCCGAGCAGCGGGAAGGCGATGACGGCGCCGAGGAGCATCGGCGCGACCTGTCCGGCGGTCCAGCCGGGCGCCGCGCCGGACGCGACGGCGCCCGGCAGCAGCTCGGCGAGGGTGAACGCGGTCAGCGGCCAGAGCGCGACGACGGCGCTCTCGACGGCGGTGCCGGTGAGCAGCAGCCCGGCCACGACGGGAGGTGACACCTCGGGGCGGCGGGCGACCAGGGGCAGGATCCGCCCGGCCGCTTCGGACAGCCCGGCGAGCAGCACGAGGGCGAGGACGAGGGGCGGCATGGCTCAGTGCCCCCGCTTCTCGTGGGCGCCGGTGCGGTGCAGGAGCGCCTCGATCTCGTCGGCCGCGCGGACGTGGCCGCCCGCCTGCCGCTGGGCGGCCCGCAGGGCGGCGGCCGCGTCCCGGAAGCGGGGCTCGGTGAGCAGGCGGCGGGCCAGGGCGTGCACGGCGGCCTCGGTGGCGTCCTCGGGGCGGACGGTCAGCCCGGCGCCGAGTTCCGTGACCCTTCTCGCCACCTGGGGCTGGTCGGCCCCTTGTGGGACGACCAGCACGGGCACGCCTGCGTACAGCGCCTCGTTGACGCTGTTCATGCCGCCGTGCGTCACGAACAGGGCGGCCCGTTCGAGCAGTTCGGGCTGCGGCACGAACCGGCGGGCGAGCACGTTGCCCGGCGGTGTGCCGAGCGCGGCGGGGTCGGTGCGTCCGGTGGCGACGACGACGGTGCCGCCGAGCGGCGCCAGGGCGGCGGCGAAACCGCGCAGCACCGACGGCCCGGCGTCGAACACCGTGCCCAGCGACACGTACAGCACCGGCGGGCGCAGGGTGTCGAAGGGGAACGTCGCATCGTGCGGCCGGGCGCCGACGCTGGGGCCGACGAACCGGTACGTACCGTCGAAGGAGGCGGCCTCGGGCTGGAAGGCGCGGGAGGTGAAGACCAGGTTGAGCGGCTGACGGGCGTTCACGAGGTCGACCGGGGGCAGCCCCCGGGTGCGGTGGCGGCGGGCGAGCAGCAGCCGCGCGCGGGCGTACCCGAGGAGGCTGCGGGGCCGCGTGACCGCCTCGGCCAGCAGTTTCCACGAGGCGCGGGCGGGGCTGGGCACGCGGCGGCCGAAGGCCATGGTGGTGAACAACGACACACCCGGCACGCCGAGTTCGGCCGCGGTGACCGGACCCCAGGGGCACGCGGCGCCGTGCACGATCACGTCGGGGCGTGTGCTCCGCAGGTCGGCCAGCACGGACGGCAGGGTCTCCAGGGCGGTGCGGGCGAGCTGTTCCAGCAGGGTGACGGGCGTCGGCGGACCGGCGAGCGGCGGGCCGTCCCCGGGATACCGGAACACCGTGGCGCCGGCGGCGGCCACGTCCGGCTCGAACGCGGCGGTCGTGTGGTACGTGACGGTGTGCCCGCGGCGCACCAGCTCGGCCACGAGGGGCAGGGTCGGGTTGATGTGGCCGCGCAGGGCGACGTTGACGAACGCGACGGTGCTCACCGTACGGCTCCCGTGGGAGGGGCGGGGCGACACCACCGCGGGGCGCTCCTGGTCACGGCTCCCGGCGGTGCTGTCACAGGCCGGGGAAGGTCGTGCGGACCCGAGCCACTCATCGTTCGTCCTCTCCCGTCTCTCGTCCGGCGCGTTCGCGTTCCCCTCATCGACAGGGCAGCCCCGCGATCTGTGACAGCGCCGGCCCTCGACGGCCGCGGATGTAACGCGTGTCACTCCACGCCCTGTCACAGGGCGCCGGCCGGCCCGGTCGTACCAGGTGAGCGACCGGACGCCCCGGACGGGGCGTCCGGACGTCCGGGCGCGTCCCCCCGCGCCCTCCCCCTGCGTGACCCGAAGGAAGAGCACCATGAGTGACCCGTTCCGGCCCCCGGAGCCCGCCGCGGTGAGCGAGCTCGACCAGCTGCCCGACCGTGACGCCGAGGAGACCGCCGAGTGGCGGGCGTCGCTCGACGCCGTCGTGCGGAACGCCGGCCCGGACCGTGCCGTGTACCTGCTGCGCCGGGTGCACGAGCACGCCGCCCGGTCCGGGCTCACCGTGCCCGGGCTGCTCACCACCGACCCCGTCAACACCGTCCCGGTATGGGCGCAGCCGGACTTCCCCGGCGACCTCGCCCTGGAGTCCCGGATCACCGCGTGGAACCGGTGGAACGCGGCGGCGATGGTGAGCCGCGGCGCCCGTGACGGGCTGGGCGGCCATCTCTCCACGTACGCCTCCGCCGCCTGGCTCTACGAGATCGGGTTCAACCACTTCTTCCGCGGCAAGGACGGCGACGGCTCCGGCGACCAGCTGTTCGTGCAGGGGCACGCCACGCCCGGCGTGTACGCGCGCGCCTTCCTCGAAGGCCGGCTGGACGAACGGCACCTGGCGAACTTCCGGCGCGAGGCGGGCGGCCACGGGCTGCCCTCGTACCCGCATCCCAGGCGGCTTCCGTGGCTGTGGGAGTTCCCCACCGTGTTCATGGTCCTGGGGCCGCTCGCCGCGATCCACCAGGCCCGGTTCAACCGGTATCTGCACGCGCGGGGCATCAAGGACACCTCCGGCTCCCGGGTGTGGGCGTTCCTCGGCGACGGCGAGACGGACGAGCCCGAGTCGACGGCGGCGCTGGCGCTCGCGGCCCGTGAGGGTCTGGACAACCTGACCTTCGTCGTCAACTGCAACCTCCAGAAGCTGGACGGTCCGGTGCGGCCCAACGCGCAGATCGTGCGGGAGCTGGAGGCCCGGTTCCGCGGGGCGGGCTGGAACGTGGTCAAGTCGCTGTGGGGCGAGGTGTGGGACGCCCTGTTCCGGCAGGACACCGACGGCGCGCTGGTGCACCGGCTCGGCGAGGTGCCGGACGCGCAGCTCCAGACGTACGCGGCGCGGGACGCGGCCTACGTCCGCCGGCACTTCTTCACCGGGGACGCCCTGACCCGGGTCGCGGCCGGTCTGGACGACGCGACGCTGACCGGCCTGTTCGGCGACTCGCGCGGCGGGCACGAGCCGCTCAAGGTGTACGCGGCGTACCGCAGGGCGGTCGAGCACCGGGGCGCGCCCACCGTCGTGCTGGTCCAGACGGTGAAGGGGCACACGCTGGGCCCGGAGTTCGCCTCGCGCAACGCCAACCACCAGATGAAGAAGCTGAGTCCGCGGCAGTTCCGGGAGCTGCGCGACCGGCTGGAGCTGCCGGTCCCCGACCGTGCGCTGGACGGGGACGAGGTGCCGTTCTGGCATCCGGGGGACGACGCGCCCGAGGTGCGGTACCTGCGGGAGCGGCGGGCCGCGCTGGGCGGTCCGGTGCCGGAGCGGCGGGTCGTGGCGGGCCCGCTGCCGCAGCCGTCGGCCGCCGCCTTCGAGGCGCTGCACCAAGGGTCGGGCACGCAGGAGGTGGCGACCACCACGGCGCTGGTCCGGCTGGTGAAGGACCTGATGCGCGACAAGGCGACGGGGCGCCGCTGGGTGCCGATCGTCCCGGACGAGGCCCGTACCTTCGGCATGGAGTCGCTGTTCCCGACGGCGGGCATCTACGCGCCCGAGGGGCAGACCTACGAGCCGGTGGACGCCGACCAGTTGCTGCGTTACCGGGAGGCGGCGGACGGGCAGCTCATCGACGAGGGCATCACCGAGGCGGGCTCGGTGGCCGAGTTCACGGCCGCCGCCACCTCGTACGCCACGCACGGCGAGCCGATGATCCCGCTGTACATCTTCTACGCGATGTTCGGCTTCCAGCGCACCGGCGACCAGTTCTGGGCGCTGGCCGACCAGTTGGGCCGCGGGTTCGTCGTCGGGGCGACGGCCGGCCGGACCACGATGACCGGCGAGGGCCTCCAGCACGCCGACGGGCACTCGCATCTGCTGGCGTCCACCAATCCCGCGGTGGTCGGTTACGACCCGGCGTTCGCCCACGAGATCGCGGTGATCGTCCGGGAGGGGATGCGGCGGATGTACGGGGAGCGGCCCGAGGACGTCTTCTACTACCTGACCGTCTACAACGAGCCGAAGCGGCAGCCTGCCCTGCCGTCCGGGCCCTCGGTGGAGGAGGGCATCCTGCGGGGCGTCTACCGGTTCCGGCCGGCGCCGTCGCCGGAGGCCGGTCCCCGGATCCAGCTGCTGTCGTCCGGGACGGCGGTCCACTGGGCGCTTGAGGCCCAGGAGTTGCTGGCCGAGGACTGGGGCGTGCGGGCCGACGTGTGGTCGGTGACGTCCTGGACGGAGCTGCGGCGTGACGCGCTGCGGGCCGACGCGGCACGGCTGCGCGGCGAGCAGGCCGTCCCGTACGTGACCCGGGCGCTCGCCGGGGCGCCGGGACCGGTGCTGGCCGTCAGCGACTGGATGCGGCAGGTCCCGGACCAGATCAGCCAGTGGGTCGAGCAGGACTGGGCGTCGCTGGGCACGGACGGTTTCGGGCTGAGCGACACCCGCGAGGCGGTCCGGCGTCGCTTCGGCGTCGACCCCGGGTCGATCGCCGTGGCGGCCCTGGACCAGCTGGCCCGCGCGGGCGCGGTGCCCGCGGAGACGGTGGCCAAGGCCCGTGCACGGTACGGACAGGAGGCCTGACCGAGGGGGCCGGGCGGCCCGCTGTACCGTACACGTACGGGGGTGGCGGGCCCGCCCCGCTCCCGGACGCGCGTGATGAAGGCGGCTTGTAGCATGGTGAGCGCGGAGCCGGAAGGGGCGACCATGGACGCTCGGGACGCAGCCGATTCCCTGGACCGGGCGACGGACGATTTCCTCGCGGCCCGTCCCCAGCTGTTCGGGATCGCCTACCGGGTGCTCGGCAGCGCCGCGGAGGCGGAGGACGTCCTCCAGGAGACGTGGGTGCGGTGGCAGAACACCGACCGTTCCGGCGTCAAGCAGCCTGCCGCCTTTCTCACGACGATCACCGCGCGCCTCGCCATCAACGTCGCGCAGTCCGCGCGCGTCCGGCGCGAGTCGTACGTCGGACCCTGGCTGCCCGAGCCGGTCGACACCCGGCACGACCCGCAGCTGGGCGCGGAGCGCGCCGAGGCGCTGGAGATGGCGGTGCTGCTCCTGCTGGAGAAGCTGAACCCGGTGGAGCGGGCCGCGTACGTGCTGCGGGAGGCGTTCGACTACCCGTACAAGCAGGTCGCGGAGATCCTCGAGACGAGCGAGGCGAACACCCGGCAGCTGGTGAGCCGGGCCCGCAAGCATCTGGCGGCCGAGCGCAAGGAGCCGGTGAGCCCGGCGGACCACCGGCGGCTGCTCGAGGTGTTCCTGGCGGCGGCGCAGACCGGTGACATGCGGGTCCTGGAGAACGTGCTGGCCGCCGACGTGGTCAGCTACGCCGACGGCGGCGGCATCCGCGGCGCCTCGCGCATCCCGGTGGTCGGACGCCTGCGCGTCTCCAAGTACCTGGCGGCCTTCGCGCCGCGCTTCTGGCCGCCGGCCGAGACCCGCTGGGTGGAGGCGAACGGCAACCCGGCCGTCCTCGTCACGGCCGGCGGGAACCCGGTGGCGCTGCTGTCGGTCGACGCGTCCGCGGACGGCATCGAACGGCTCATGTGGGTGATGAACCCGGAGAAGCTGTCGCCGTACGTGATGTCCCTGACCGCCTGACGGCCCGGCGCCGCCGCCCGGCCCCGCGGGGGCATGTCACATTCGCGTGATCGTCGCGGTCTGGTGGGTGACCCGCAGGACCCACCGAGAGGCAGCATCATGACCGGACGCACCGTGTCCGTCCGTGAGGGCGGGCGGCTGGCCCGCACCGTCGCGGTCGGACCGCATCTGCTGACCGCGGACGAGCCCGAACCGCTCGGCGCGGACACCGGACCCACCCCCGGGGAGCTGCTGCTGGCGGCGCTCGCGTCGTGCACGTCGATGGCGGTCCGCGCGTACGCGGCGCGGCAGGGCTGGGGGCTCGACGAGGTCGTGGTGGAGGCGCGGTTCGCACCGCGCGGGCAGATCGTCAAGCAGGTCCGGCTCACGGGCGACCTCGACCCGTCCCAGGTGGAGCGGCTGCTCAAGGTCGCCGGGCGCTGCCCCGTGCAGCGGCTGATCACGGGGGACGTGACGGTGACGACCGTGCCGACGGTGGTGACGACGGTCCGGCGTATCGCGGCTCCCCGTCCGCTGCCGGAGTGAGCGGCCCCCGGGCGTGTCCTCCGGGTCGCCCGCGCCGCGCGCCGGGCGCATGCTGGGAGGTGCCTGTGTGGCGTCGGGGTGTCACAAGCCGGGCGGGCGTCCGGTCGTAGTCGGTGAGACACCTCGACGATCGGAGCAATCGTGGCTGCCACCGAACAACGTCTTTCCACCACGGTGCTGGTCATCGGCACCGGCGGGGCCGGCCTCAGGGCGTCCGTCGAACTGGCCGAGGCGGGGGTCGACGTCCTCGCCGTCGGCAAGCGCCCCAAGGACGACGCGCACACCTCCCTCGCCGCCGGCGGCATCAACGCGGCCCTGGCCACGATGGACCCCGAGGACAGCTGGCAGCAGCACGCGGCGGACACGCTCAAGGAGAGTTACCTGCTGGGCGACCCGCGCACCACGGAGATCGTCACCCGGGGCGCCGCCCGCGGCATCGACGACCTGGAGCGCTACGGCATGGCCTTCGCGCGGGAGGAGGACGGGCGCATCTCGCAGCGCTTCTTCGGCGCGCACAAGTTCCGCCGCACCGCCTTCGCCGGCGACTACACGGGCCTGGAGATCCAGCGCACCCTCGTCCGGCGCGCGGAGCAGCTGCGGATACCGGTGCTGGAGGGCGTGTACATCACCCGGATCCTGACGCACGAGGGCGCGGTGTTCGGGGCGTACGGCTTCGGTCTGAAGGACGGCACGCGCTACCTGGTGCACGCGGACGCGGTGATCCTGGCGGCGGGCGGGCACACCCGGATCTGGCGGCGCACGTCGTCGCGGCGGGACGAGAACACGGGGGACTCCTTCCGGCTCGCCGTGGAGGCCGGGGCGCGGCTGCGCGACCCGGAGCTGGTGCAGTTCCACCCGTCCGGGATCATCGAGCCGGAGAACGCGGCAGGCACCCTGGTCAGCGAGGCCGCGCGCGGCGAGGGCGGCATCCTGCGCAACGCGCTCGGCGAGCGGTACATGAGCCGCTACGACTCCGAGCGCATGGAGCTGTCCACCCGCGACCGGGTCGCCCTGGCCTCCTACACGGAGATCAAGGAGGGCCGCGGCACGGAGAAGGGCGGGGTGTGGCTGGACGTCTCGCATCTCCCCCGGCAGACGATCATGAACCGGCTCCCCCGGGTCTACCAGACCCTGCTGGACCTCCAGATGCTGGACATCACCCGCGACCCGATCGAGGTCGCGCCCACGGCGCACTACTCGATGGGCGGCGTGTGGGTGCGCCCCGAGGACCACAGCACCGACGTGCGGGGCCTGTACGCGATCGGCGAGGCGTCCAGCGGTCTGCACGGCGCCAACCGGCTCGGCGGCAACAGCCTCATCGAGCTGCTGGTGTACGGCAGGATCACCGGCCGGGCGGCCGCCGCGTACTCCGAGTCGCTGACCGCGCAGCCGCGTTCGGCCGCGGCGGTCGCCGAGGCGCGGGCGGAGGTGGACGAACTCCTCGCGGCGGACGGCCCGGAGAACGTCCGCGCCCTCCAGCGCGCCGTCCGCAACACGATGACGGAGCACGCGGGTGTCGTGCGCGACGAGGAGGGGCTGCTCACCGGGCTGGCCGAACTCGCCGCGATCGAGAAGCGGATGGAGGACGTCGGGGTCCACCCGGACATCGCCGGCTTCCAGGATCTCGCCCACGCCTTCGACCTCAAGGCGGCGGTGCTGGCCGCGCGGGCCACGCTCGAGGCGGCGCTGGAGCGGCGGGAGACCCGCGGCTGTCACAACCGCAGCGACTACCCGGACATGGATGAGGAACTGCGCGTCAACCTCGTGTGGTCGCCGGCGACCGGCGTCACCCGGGAGAGCATCCCGCCGGTCCCCGAGGAGATCGCCTCCCTGATGGAGGAGGTGCCGACGGACGGCAAGTTGCAGGAGTGAGCGCAGACACAGGCACAGACGCACGCACATCCGCTCATCCATCCATCGTGTGAAGGGAAACCCAGTCATGAAGGTCGTAGTGATCGGCGGCACCGGGCTCATCGGCTCGAAGGTCGTCACCCAGCTCCGGGCCGAGGGCCACGAGGCGGTGCCGGCCGCGCCCAACACCGGGGTCAACACCCTGACCGGCGAGGGCCTGGCCGAGGTCCTGGACGGCGCGTCGGTCGTCGTCGACGTGTCGAACTCGCCCTCGTTCGCGGACGACGCCGTCATGGAGTTCTTCCGTACGTCGACCACCAACCTCCTCAAGGCGGAGGCGGACGCCGGCGTGGCCCACCACGTCGCCCTGTCCGTGGTCGGGACGGACCGGCTCCAGGAGAGCGGGTACTTCCGCGCCAAGCAGGCGCAGGAGGACCTGATCAGGGACTCCGGCATGCCGTACACCATCGTGCACGCCACGCAGTTCTTCGAGTTCATGAAGGGGCTCGCGGACCTGTCGACGGTCGACGGCACGGTGCGGGTGCCTCCGGCGAAGTTCCAGCCGATGGCCTCGGACGACGTGGCCGCGGCGGTGAGCCGCGCGGCGGTGGCCTCCCCGCTCGGCGGCATCGTCGAGATCGGCGGCCCCGAGGCACTGCCCCTGGAGGAGCCCATCCGCACGGCGCTGTCCGCCGCGGGCGACCCGCGCGAGGTCGTGGCGGACCCCGAGGCGGGCTACTCGGGCGCCCCGGTGCAGGAGTCCACCCTCCTCCCGGGCCCGGACGCCCAGCTGGCGACCACCCGCTACACGGACTGGCTGGCCGCCCAGCAGCAGTGACCCGCCCGTCCCGCGCCGGGCAGCGGGAGCGGCGGGGCCCCGGCGTGCCGGTGACGTCCCTTGAGCGCTGCCCCGGCAAGCCCGCGCCCGTTCAGCGACGGAGTGTCGATCGCCCCGCAGCTCACCAGGGTGTCCGGGGCGACGCCCCGCTCATGTCCCTTCACGGCGCGGACCGGCACCAAGGTGCAGCCCGAGGGCGGATTCGGCGCGGCCGTCCCAGCGGATCGGCACGCCCCACCCCGCGCTGCGTGCGGCGGCGGAGGAGGCGGGCCGGGAGCGGGTGGTCGCCCCGGTCCGGCCGACGGTGAAGGCCCGGTACCCGCTGGCCCCGATCGAGACCTACATGCGCTGGAGGCGCGAGGACGGCTCGGCTCTCGACCCGTGGATCCGCACGCATCAACGCCTGGGCGCCACGCTGGTGTCGGCGGCGCCGGAGTCCCAGGTCATGACCGGCACGGTCGCGGAGGTCGGACGAGGGCGTGTACCGGGAGCCCAACGTCTGGATGCGGCACCGCTGACGGCGGTCACGGCCGGTGCGGGCGGCCGCACGGGCAGCGGCCCGGGCCGGTGAGGGGTCACCGGGCCGGGCCGCGCCGTGGGGCCTCGGTCAGCCGAAGTCCACGTCGCTGCACATCAGGTAGGCCTGGTCGAGGTGCGACGCCTGCCAGATGGTGAAGACGATGTGGTGTCCGGAGTAGCCGGAGGTCCGCACCGGGAAGGTGATGTCGTTCGCCGGGGCGAAGCGGCCGGTCTGGGTGATGAAGTCCAGGTCGTCCCAGCCGAGGGCCTCGGTCTTCGGGTCGAAGCCCTGCTTGCTCACGTACACCTTGAAGTAGTCCGCACCGTGCGACGCCTGGTCGTACAGGTGAATGGTGAAGTTGTCACCGACGGGCGTCGTCGTCCACGGCCCCGGGTTGTTCAGGCTCTCGAAGTTCGGGTGGTTGTTGCTGCAGAGCTTGCCGTTCGGGATGCGCGCCTCGAACTGGCCGCCGAGGCCGTCCTGGAGCATGCTCATCCAGTTCCACATGGTGTTGGGGTTGGCCTGGTAGGCCTGCCAGCACATGGGGTCCTCGTCCGCCATGGCGGGGTTCATGTGGTCGCTGCCCCACTCCTCCCAGCAGTGGTACGCGCGGGAGGCGGGACCGACGACGGAACCGTGCGCCTGGGCGGTGCCCGAGAACGACAGCGCGCCGGCCACCAGGGCGAACAGCATCAGGAACGCCTGGAAGAGACGGCGCCGGGCCGGCCGGGAACTACCGGCGGATAAACGCGAGTTGTGCATGGGGGGATGACTCCAATCCGGTGGGTGAAACGTGATGGGAGCGCTCCCGAAGGTAGAAGGCGCACATGCAGGTTTCGTGGAGCGAACGAGACGGTTTCGGGGAGACGTTCGGCTCGGTCACACCTGGAAACACGGCCGACATATGGGTCCGCACGCGCCGGACGCAACGTGCCTGCTCACGCGGCCGATCGCGGCGCGGTGCGTTCACCGGCGCGTCGTCGAAACGTTTCGACGCGACGGCGCCCGGCACGGCAGGGCGGTGCCGCCGGCCCCGGTGGGCCGACGGCACCGCGGACACCCGGTGATCCGCTACCGCGTCACGGAGGCCGCCGCCGCCAGCACGACGCTCGTGACCTCCTGGGGATGCGAGACGCTCACCGCGTGCGACGCCCGCACCTCCCGCACCCGCGCGCCGGCCCGCTCCGCCATGTGACGCTGCGCCGCCGCGGGGATGTTGAGGTCCTCCGTGGCGACCACGGCCCAGGACGGCAGCGTCCGCCAGCCCGGCTCGGGGGCCGGCTCCTCCAGTGCCGCGCCGGTCACCGGGCGCTGGGTGACCGCCATCAGCTGGGCCACGCCCTCCGGGACGTCCGCCGCGAACTGGTGCGGGAACTTCGCCTGGTCGATGGTGAACTCCACCCCCGGCGAGCCGTCCGGCAGGGTGACCGGCACCGGGTGCAGCGCGTCGCCGAGGCTGCTGCCCGGGAACCGCGCCGCCAGGTCGAGCGCGCTCTCCCCCTTGTCCGGGACGAACGCGGCGACGTACACCAGTGCCCGCACGTTGTCCGCGCCCACCGCCGCGGCGCTGACGACCGCGCCGCCGTAGGAGTGGCCGACGAGGACGACCGGCCCCTCGATGCCGGCGAGGACCTCGCGGACGTACGCGGCGTCGCCGCTCAGTCCGCGCAGCGGGTTCGCGGCGGCCACCACGGGGTGGCCCTCGCGCCGCAGTTCGCGCGCCACGTCGTTCCAGCTGGTCGAGTCGGCGAAGGCGCCGTGGACGAGGACCACGGTGGGCCTGGGGGTGTGGGAACGGTGGAACATGGCCGGGCCTTTCCGTCGGAAGGCGGTGCCGCCGGGTGGCGGTACGTCGTCGCCTTTCGCCTCCATGACCGGACCGCGGACCCGGGCGTGACAGAACAGGGCGAACGGACCGCGTGTCACAGATGGCCCGGCTGTCCGGTCTCTCTGCTCCAGCGGTGTGCCGCCGCCGGGCGGCCGGGTGCGAGGGAGGTGAGGGCGTGGACCGCGTCGACGACGGCTCCCCGCTCGCGGACCTGCTCGACGAGCGGCGGCACCTGGTCATCCTCGCCCAGCGCATCCTCGGCAGCCTCCGCGACGCGGAGGGAGCCGTCGACGAGTGCTACCGGCGCTGGTACGCGCTGTCGGACCGTGAGCGGGAGCGCATCGCCGTGCCGCGGTCCTGGCTGGCAGACAGCGTCGGCGGGATCTGTCTCGCCCGGCTCGCGCCGCCCGGCCCGGGACCGGACGCGGTCGCCGAGGACGTCGTCCCCGCCGTCCCGGACGTGGTCGTCGCCCGGCCCCACGTCATGGAGCCCACGGCCCTCCGCCGGCACGACGCCGTGGTGCACGCCGTGCGCCGGGCCTGCGTGACGGCGGACGAGGAGACGCTCCTGTCCCTGCTGGCGCCCGACGCCTCCGCGTTCTTCGACGGCGGCGGGAAGATCCGCACGCTCGTCGAGCCCGTGCACGGCCGGGACCGGGTCGCCCGCAGTCTGCTGCGGCTGCTCGACCGCCGCCCGCTCACCACCACCCTCGCCGCCCACTCCGTCAACGGGCGCGCCGGTCTCGTCGTCCGCCACGACCGGCGCGTGGTCGCCGTCATGAGCCTGGAGGTCGCCGGCGCGGAGGTCGTACGGATGTGGGTCGTCGTCAACCCCGACAAGCTCCGGCACTGGAACACCGGGCGCCCATGACCGGCGTACGGACACCGGGGGCGGAGGGCGCGCGGCGGGCGTGTCCCGGCCGCGCGGACGGCAGGTGTTACGCCGGGCTCCTCGCCGGTGTCTCCATGCCGCAGTCCGGTTCCACGAAGGGAGACATCATGAGCGGGAACATCGAGGTCGTCGTCCTGGGCGGCGGCTACGGCGGCGTCAAGGCCGCCAACCGGCTGGCGCGCCGGGCGGGCGTGTCGGTGACGCTGGTCAACCCGCGGCCCGACTTCGTCGAGCGCATCCGCCTGCACCAGCTGGTGACCGGCTCCGACGACGCGGTCGAAGGCTTCGGGGAGGTGCTGGGCGCGAACGTCCGTCTGGTGGTCGACACCGCCACCCTGATCACGACCGCGGAGCGCACGGTGACCCTGGCCGGCGGCGGCACCCTCTCCTACGACTACCTGGTCTACGCGGTGGGCAGCGGCGCCTCCGACCCCGATGTGCCCGGGGCCGCGGAGTTCGCGCACGCGGTGGCGGACCTCGACGGCGCGCGACGGCTGCGGTCGGCGCTGGGCGAAGCGCCCGTCACGGCCCCGGTGACGGTGGTCGGGGCGGGTCTGACCGGCCTGGAGACGGCCGCCGAGCTGGCGGAGACGGGACGCCTCGTCACCCTGGTCTGCGGCGGGGTGCTCGGCCCGTCCCTGCACGCCCGGGGCCGCCGTCCGGTCGCCCGCCGGCTCGCCGCGCTGGGCGTCACCGTTCTCGAGGGGGCCGGGACGCGCGTCACGGAGGTGACGCGCGACGCCGTACGGCTCGCGGACGGCCGGGACGTGCCCAGCGCGGTGACCGTCTGGACCGCGGGATTCCGCGTCCCGGACCTGGCCGCGCGCAGTGGGCTGAGCACCGACTCCTACGGCCGTCTGGTCACGGACGCGACGCTGACCAGCGTGGACGACACCCGCGTCGTCGCCGCCGGGGACGCGGGGGTGATCACGGACCGGCCGGTCCGGATGAGCTGCCAGGCCGCCGTGCAGCTGGGCACGAAGGCCGCCGATACGGTGCTGCGCCGGATCGCGGGCAAGCCCGCGGCGCCCGCCCGGCTGCTGTTCGCCGGACAGTGCCTCAGCCTCGGCCGGCAGGAGGGCGTCACCCAGTTCTCGTCCCTGGACGACCGGGTGAACGCGCTGTACCTCAGCGGCCGGCCCGCCGCCGGCGTCAAGGAGATCGTCTGCCGGTCCACCCTCCGTCAGCTGGTGTCGGGGGCGCGCAAGGCCAGTTCCCGGCCGGCCGGGAGCGACGGCCGCGACCCGCGCCCGAACATCCCCGCCTGAACCACCGCGGCCTCCGTCACGGGGCCGGCCACGTAGAGAGCGACACACACGACATGAACGACCACCCCACCGACCCCGCGACCGAGGCCTTCCTCAACCACCGGAACCTGCTGTTCACCGTCGCCTACGAGATGCTCGGCTCCGCCGCGGACGCCGAGGACGTCCTCCAGGAGACCTGGCTGCGGTGGACCGAGGTCGACCTGGCCCAGGTGCGGGACCGGCGTGCGTACCTGGTGCGGGTCACCACCCGCCAGGCCCTCAACCGGCTCCGCACCCTGAAGCGCCGCAAGGAGACCTACGTCGGCCCCTGGCTGCCCGAGCCCCTGCTCACCGCCCCGGACGTGGCGGAGGACGCCGAGCTCGCCGAGAGTCTGTCCCTCGCGCTCCTGCACATCCTGGAGACCCTGTCCCCCACCGAACGCGCGGTGTTCGTCCTGCACGAGGTGTTCGACTTCGACTTCGACTCGATCGCCGCCGCCCTCGGCAAGACCCCCGCCGCGGCCCGCCAGACGGCCTACCGGGCGCGCAGGCACGTCGACGCCCGTCGCCCCCGCACGCCGGTGTCCGCGGAGGAGACCCGGGCCGCGCTCGACTCGTTCCGGTCCGCGCTGGTCACGGGCGACCTCCAGGCGCTGCTCGACGTGCTCGCGCCCGACGTCGTCTTCGTCAGCGACGGCGGCGGCCTCAAGCTGGCGGCCCTGCGGCCGGTCGTCGGCGCGGGCAAGGTGCTGCGCTACATGGCCGGCAGCCTCGGCAAGGCGGGCGGCGTCCTCAGCGGCGAGGCCACCACGGTCAACGGCAACCCGGCGCTGGTCCTGCGCCTGGACGGCGAGATCGACGGGGTGCTGGCGGCCCGGGTGGAGGACGGCCGGGTCACGCGGCTGTACTACGTCCGCAACCCCGAGAAGCTCACCCGGGTCGAGTCCGAGACCTCCCTCGCCTCCCGGTGAGCGGCCCGCGCCGCGCGGGGCCGTGACGCCTCGACGCGACCGAGGGAACGGCGCGGGGCCGGCCCTGGAGAGGGCCGGCCCCACGCCGTCGCGAGCTCTCGGATCCGCTGTCAGACCTTCTCCGCGACCCGGTCCTCCGTCGCCAACGGGGCCGCAGACGCCGGGGCCGGCTCGTCGGGCGCGGCGTTCAGCTCCGCGAGCATCGTCCTCGTGAAGCCGAACCAGTACGTCGCCACGAAGCCCGCCACGTAGCCGACGATCAGGCCGGCCGCGTAGATCGCGATCGTCTGCGCCAGGCCGTGGTTGCCGTCGAGGAGGGGGAACAGCGCCCAGCCGGAGGGGCCGATCGCCGTGGAACCCACGTCCGTGCCCAGCTGGTTGAACAGTCCGACGAACGCACCGCCGAAGGCGCCGCCCGCGCAGGCGGTGACGAAGGGGCGGCCCAGGGGCAGGGAGACGCCGTAGATCAGCGGCTCGCCGACGCCGAGGAAGCCCGGCCACAGCGCCGACCTGATCGTCGTGCGGATCGAGGTGTTGCGCGGCAGCCGCAGGTAGATCGCGAGGGCCGCGCCGACCTGGCCCGCGCCCGCCATGGCGAGGATCGGCAGCAGCACGGTGAAGCCCGCGCCCTCGATCAGCGTGGTGTGGATGGGGATGAGCGCCTGGTGCAGGCCCAGCATCACCAGCGGGAGGAACAGACCGCCGAGGAGGAAGCCGGCGCCCGCGCCGCCGTGGGCGAGCAGCCAGTCGGCGGCGTCGCCGATCCAGGAGGACACCTCACCGGCCAGGAACATCAGCCCGAACAGGGTCGCGAGGCCGGAGACCAGCACGGTGACGGTGGGCGTGACCAGGACGTCGACGGACTCGGGGACCCAGCGGCGGCACCGCTTCTCGACGTACACGCCGAGGCAGGCAGCGGCGAGCGCGCCTAGCACACCGCCCTGGCCCGGTGAGAGGTGCTGGCCGAACGCCTCGACGTCCGCCACCTTCGCGTAGACGATGATCGACGCGACGGCGCCGCCGAGGATCGGGGTGCCGCCGAACTCCTTGGCCGTGTTGTAGCCGACGAAGACCGCGATCAGCGCCATGAAGCCGGAGGCGATGGCGGCCAGGGCCGGGGTGACGGCGGGCAGCCACTGAAGGTTGACGAGCAGGCCGTTGAGGCCGGCGATGATGCCGCAGCCGATGAGCGCGGGGATGAGCGGCACGAAGATGTTCGCGATGCGCCGCAGGAACAGCTTGAACGGGGTGGCGTTCCTCGCCTTCCGCTCGGCCCTGAGCGCCGCCCCCTGGGCCGCCAGCTCCTCGGCGGTCACGGGGTCGGACCCGCCCGCGGGAGCGGCGGGCTCCTCGGGGGCGTCGGCGCGCTCCGCCTCGACCAGGGCCTCGAACTCCGGGGTGACCCGGGCGACGGTGCCGGGTCCCAGCACGATCTGGTAGGTGTCGTCCTCGACGACCCCCATGACCGCGGGCAGTGCCTTGAGTGCCTCCTCCTGGACGAGGGACCGGTCGCGCAGCCCGAGCCGGAGCCGGGTCATGCAGTGGGCCACCGACGTCACGTTCGCCGCGCCTCCGACCAGGGGGAGGATGGCGGCAGCAGTGGCGCGATGCTTGTTCTCTTCGCTCATGGTGCGGTCATGCCTTGCTGTGAGGTGGGGCAGGCCGCGTCAGGCGGCTGCGGCTTCCAGGGCCTTGCGCAGGTGCCCGTGGGCATCCTGGAGCAGGCGGGCTGCGGTCGGGGCGTCCACGGACGCCAGGAGGGTGAGGATGGAGTTCTTGACCTCGCCGTCGCTGTCGGCGAGGGCGGTCTCGACGGACTCGTCGCGCGCGCCGGTGGCGAGGGAGACGATCCGGTGGGCGCGCGCCTTGAGCTTCTCGTTGGAGGCGCGGACGTCGACCATCAGGTTTCCGTAGGTCTTGCCCAGCTTGATCATGGTGATCGTCGAGATCATGTTGAGCACGAGCTTCTGCGCCGTGCCCGCCTTGAGCCGGGTGGAGCCCGTCAGCGTCTCGGGTCCTACGACCACCTCGATGCCGTGGTCGGCGGCCGCGGCGAGCGCGCTGTCCTCGTTGCAGGACAGGCCGACGGTGAGCGCGCCGAGGGCGCGGGCGTGCCGGACGGCGGCGACGGCGTACGGGGTGCGGCCCGAGGCGGAGATGCCGACGACCACGTCGTCCGCGGTCAGGGCCAGGGCGTCGAGGTCCGCGCGGGCGGCGTCCTCGCGGTCCTCGGCTCCCTCGACGGCGCTGACCACGGCGGTGGGCCCGCCCGCGATGAGGCCGACGACCTGCGCGGGGTCGGTGTTGAAGGTGGGCGGGCACTCCGAGGCGTCGAGGATCCCGAGCCGGCCGGCCGTGCCGGCGCCGGCGTAGACCAGCCGGCCGCCGCGGGCCATGCGCGCGGTGACGCCGTCGATCGCGGCGGCGATCTCCGGCAGCCGGGCGGCGACGGCCGTGGTGACGGTGGCGTCCTCCGCGTTCATGAAGCGGGCGATGTCGAGGGTGGGCAGGCGGTCGATGTCCGCCAGCTCCGGGCGGTACGCCTCCGTGGTCATGGTGGCCAGCTGCTCACGCAACCGGCCGCTCTCCACGGCGTCTGCGGCGGGCACGAGGGTCACACTCCCGGGTGTCGAAATTTACTTTCGGTGGATCACTTGAGCCTGAAAGATATTTTCAGCCATCGCGCGCGTCAAGGGTTGCGATGCAAAGGTCCGATCACGACACCGGCGGCGGCCGGCGCGCCTCGCGGGCGCCCTTTGCGGAACAACCCGTTCCACTACTGTCGCCGCCGCGCCGCCCGTACCCGCACGCCCCCGCCCGGTGATGTGCGTCACCCCGCTCCGGGGGGGGAGGCCGCGACCGCGCAGACCGTGACCGTGTAGAAGGGACCGGTGAACACCACCGGACATGACGCCGCAGAGCGCCCCGAGCGCGCCCGCCCCACGCCGCACAGCCTGACGGGGGTCGGCGTCGCCGTCCTCGACGCCTCCGGCCGCGTCCTGCTCGGACTCGGCCACGACGGCCGCTGGGAGCTGCCGGGCGGCAAGGTGGACCCGGGCGAGAGCTTCGAGACGGCGGCGGCGCGGGAGCTGGCGGAGGAGACCGGGCTGTCGGTGCCGGCCACGGCGGTACGGGTGATGGCGGTCGTGGTGGACGGTTCGCGCGGACTGACCCGGGTGACGGCCGCCGCGGTCGCCGAGGGCGCGACGGGCACGCCCGTGGTGACGGAGCCGGACAAGATCGCGCGCTGGGAGTGGTTCCCGCGCGACGCGGTGCCGTCCGCGCTGTTCGGTCCGTCGGCGTCGGTGCTGGACCACGTGTGGCCGGAAGCGGTGGCCCGCGGGGCGGCGGAGACCTACCACTACCCGGTCCGCACGGGCGGCTGAGGGCAACGCCGTTTCCGCCACGCCGGGTTCGAAGGGCGGGCCTGCGGGGCGCCGCTGCACTACGATGCAGACGTTGCCGCCCCGGCCTCGCGTGACTCGCTCAACTGTCCTGTAAGGCAAGGGAGTTGCAGCGATGTCGGCCGCAGGCGCCTGTTCCTTCCCCACACTCAGGAAAGAAGCGGATGCGGATCAAAGACGTGAGCCTCGCGCTCGTCGGTTCCACCCTGGTCGTCACGCTGGCGGCGTCCCCCGCCCTCGCCGACACCACCACGCCCGCCCTGCCGGCGCCCGACGTCGCCGCCGTGGCCGCGGTGCACCGTACGGCGCTGTCGCAGGGCGCGCCCGGCGCGCTGACCCGGATCGACGAGGGGCGGAGGAGCTACCGCGTCGCCACCGGCGAGGCCGACACCGCCGCCCACACGCCGATGGACACCGGGCGGCGGTTCCGCGTGGGCAGCGTCAGCAAGACCTTCACCTCGGTGGTGCTGCTCCAGCTCGTCGCCGAGGGCAAGGTCGACCTCGACGCGCCGGCCAACCGCTACCTGCCCGAGCCGCTGCCCGACGAGCGCATCACGGTCCGTCATCTCCTCAGCCATCGCAGTGGCTTGTACGACTACACCAACGACATGTTCTACAACACCGTCCCGGGCTTCGAGGCGGTGCGGAACAAGGTCTTCAGCTACCAGGAGCTGATCGACCTGTCGACGGCGAAGCCGCTCAACAACGCGCCGGGCGCCGCGTACAGCTACTCCAACACCAACTTCGTCGCGCTGGGCGCGATCATCGAGCACGTGACGGGCACGCCTGTCGCCACGCACTACCGGCAGCGCATCTTCACGCCCCTGGGGCTGAAGCACACCTCGTACGTGCACCCGCGGACCACGATCTCCGGCACGTACGCGCGCGGTTACCTCCGGCAGGACGACACCACGCTGCCGCTGGTGGACTCCACCGAGCAGACCGTCTCCTGGGCACAGTCCGCGGGCGCGGTCATCTCGAACGCCAAGGATCTCAACCGGTTCTTCTCCGCGCTGCTCTCGGGGAAGCTGCTGCCCGAGGAGCAGCTGCGGGAGATGACCACCATGGTCCCGGTGACCGCCGACGGCAAGCAGTCGTACGGTCTGGGGCTGCGCGGGCGGACGCTGTCCTGCGGCACCACGGTGTACGGGCACACGGGCACCGTGCAGGGTTACTACACGTACGCCTTCACCACGAGCGACGGCCGCCGCAGCATGGCGTCGCTGGCGAACACCTCCAACAACGGCACGGTGAACACCACGCTCGGCGCCACGCTCGACGCGTCCTTCTGCGGCACCGACCCGGCGGCCGCGGTGCGGCGGGCCGCCGCCTCCACGGCACGCTTCACCGAGGACATCGCGCCGCAGAAGGACGCGTCGAGCGTGGCGCCGAGCGTGGTGTTCACCGTGCCGTTGTTGGAGGTGTTCGCCAGCGACGCCATGCTGCGGCGGCCGTCGCTCGTGGTGAAGGCGTACGTGTAGTAACCCTGCACGGTGCCCGTGTGCCCGTACACCGTGGTGCCGCAGGACAGCGTCCGCCCGCGCAGCCCCAGACCGTACGACTGCTTGCCGTCGGCGGTCACCGGGCCCATGGTGTTCATCTCCCGCAGCTGCTCCTCGG
>MUNG01000259.1 GCA_002154585.1 Streptomyces pseudogriseolus | reverse complement strand
AGATGTGTATAAGCGAGCGGGGGGCGGAGGAGGCCGGGGCCGGTGAGGGCGTGGGCGGAGACCGTGCGGGTCGCGCCGTCGCGGAAGCGGAGCCGCAGGCGCAGGTCCCAGGCGCCCGGGGCGAGTGACGCCAGCCTTTCCAGCGGGACGGGCGTCTCGGCGGTCCAGGCGTCGTCGGCGGTCGGGCGCAGCGGCACCGTACGGCGCAGTACCAGGCCCGCGCGGTCGCGGTGGCGCCACTGCACCTCCGCGTCCACGGGGCCGGCCCGCCCGACCGCGCCGTACAGCTCGTGCAGGCGCAGCCGCAGCAGGCGGGTGCGGGCGCGCAGCTCGGCGTCGACGGCGAGCGGCAGCAGACGGACGGGGCGCTCGGGGAGGGACTCCAGGGTGACCTGGGGCAGGTCCGCCGACCAGCAGGGGGTGCCGTCGGCCGTACGGGCGTACGGGGGGCACAGGCGTGCCGGGCGGGCGGCCAGGTCCCGCAGGCGGGGCAGGTCGCGCGGCTCGGGCGAGGCCAGCAGCACCCGTGCGAGCAGCGTGCCGGGGGCGGCCGGGTCGCCGGAGCGGTCGGCGGCGTCGTACTCGGCGAGATGGTCGCGGCTGTGCGCCCACCACGCGCGGCGGTAGGTCTCGTCGCGCAGCGGCAGCTCGCGGACGTACATGCGCAGGTCGTGGTCGAGGAACTTGGCGCGGACGGCGCGCGCCAGCCGCTTCTCCCCGGCGTCCAGCAGGATCGTGTGGGCGGTGCGGCAGGCGTGCGTGCGGGCGCGCCAGTTGCCGACGTCCGCGCGGTCCAGCGAGATCGACAGCCGGGGCGCGGCACGGCGCACGTGCCAGACGTACACCCGGTCCGGGACCAGGGCGACGCGCGGGGCGGCGGCCCACACGCGCGCGGTGAACACGATGTCCTCGTAGGGGAAGCGGCCCTCCGGGAACCGGATGCCGTGGGCGCGCAGGAAATCCGTGGCGTACAGCTTGTTGACGGCGAGGGTGTCGCGGACCAGGCGGGGCAGGTCGGCCGGGCGGGCGAGGACGGCGGGGGAGGCGTACAGCGCGGGCTCCCACGGCACCTCGCGGCCCGAGGGCAGCTCGCGACGCACGCACAGACCGCCCGTGACCTGCGCGTCCGCCTCCCGCGCGGCGGCCAGGAGCGCGGCCACGGCACCGGGCGGCAGCACGTCGTCGCTGTCCAGGAACATCACGTACGGGGCGGTCGCCGCGTCCAGTCCGGTGTTGCGCGGGGTGCCGCAGCCGCCGCTGTTCACGGGCAGCCGGACCACCCGCAGCCGGGGCTCGGCGGCGGCCAGCCGCTCCAGCAGCTCCGCGCTGCCGTCCGTGGAGCGGTCGTCCACGGCGACGACCTCCCGCACGGCGGGCCCCTGCGCGAGCGCGGAACGCACGGCGTCGGCCACATGGGCGGCGTCGTCGTGGCCTATGACGACGATCGACACGGAGCCGGCGTCGGGGCCGGCGCCGGCCGGGGCGG
>MUNG01000258.1 GCA_002154585.1 Streptomyces pseudogriseolus | reverse complement strand
ACGCCGAACCGTCCCTTGCCCGTCACGGCCCCCCGGCCCACGAACCACCCCACCACCACCCCCGCTGTCAGCGGCAGCGCCGCGACC
Organism: Streptomyces pseudogriseolus; assembly: GCA_002154585.1. Classification (GTDB taxonomy): domain Bacteria; phylum Actinomycetota; class Actinomycetes; order Streptomycetales; family Streptomycetaceae; genus Streptomyces; species Streptomyces pseudogriseolus. The sequence goes on along the minus strand of MUNG01000258.1, from coordinate 5,215 downwards.
GCCCCGTGCAGCGCGGTGCCCGCGCCCGGGTCCGGCACCGCCGCCAGCAGCGGGAACGGCGGCAGCAGCGGCGCGGCCTGCGCGCCGAGCGGCGTCACCGAGGCCCCGGCGCCGAGCAGGAAACCGGGGCCGAGGGCGTAGGCCGCGGCCCACACCGCCGCGTTCGGCAGCAGCGTGACGCAGAGCAGCAGCACCGCGGCCCACCCCGACCAGCCCTCGGTCAGCCGTCCGAACGCCCGGCGGGTCTCACCGGCGTGCAGCCCCAGCGACACCGTCAGCAGTACCGCACCGCCCGCGACCAGCACCGTCGCGCCGGCCGCCGCGGCGCGCGCCGCGACGCCGGGACGGCCGTCCGGGCCCAGCACCAGATGCCGTACCCCCCGGGGCAGCACCGCGCCCAGCACCTGCTCCAGCGGTCCGCTGGGCCGTCCGTACGCCGTCCACACCCCCGCCCCGGCGGCCACCACCGCGACCAGCGGCACGCAGGTCACGGTCCCCGTCCACGAGGGCCGCAGCGCGCCGCCGGCCGCGTAGAGGGCGGCGGGGGCGGCGACGGCGAGGTAGCCGAGGACGACGCCCGCCCAGGCGGTACGGCCGGGCACCAGCCGGGCGTCGGCGCGGGCGCCTCCCTCGGCGGTGTCCCGCGCCGCCCGGTGCAGCAGCCACACCGGCAGCGCGACCAGCAGCAGCGGCAGGACGCCCATCGGGGCGGGGGCGCCGGAGAGGGTGTCGACGCGGACCAGTTCGGCGCCGTGCGCGAGCAGCCAGAGGGACGCCGCGATGTGCAGGGCGCCGCCGGGTCCGCTGTCGGGGTAGGGCGAGCTGACCCACAGCAGCGTCACGAGCACGGTGAACACCGCGAGGCCCAGCCCGGCGGCGAGGGCGCCCCCGACCAGGCAGGAGGCCAGCCCGGGCGAGCGGTGACGCACCCGGAGGAGCAGGGAGGCCGGCATCGATCGGCGTACGGTCGTCTGGATCACGCCCGCCATGCTCCCAACGACACGCGCTTCACGGGCGTAACGGGCGAACCTCGGCTGTGTCGCTCAATATACGTTTATGTACTTTTCTGTACTGAGGGACGCCCAGTGACACGGAGCCATGCCCTTCCGCTTCCCCCGCCGAACGAACGCCGACGCCTGCGGGAGGCATGCGCGCTGACGCGCGCTCAACTCGCGGAGCGGCTCGGGGTACGCCCCTACACGGTGCGGTCATGGGAGTCCGGCCGCAGCACACCGCGGGGCCGCAACAGGGCCGCGTACGCGGAACTCCTGTCGGCGCTTGCGACGGAGAGGGAAGGGCAGACGCCCGATCAGGCACCGCAGGAACCCCAACCACCGCAGGTGCTGACGATCCGTACGGCACCGACCGCGGGCTCCGAAGGGTCACACGGGGAGGCGTCCCCGAACCCCACCACGTACATCGTGACCCCGACGTCGGCGGACGGACCGGAAGCGGCCGGCGGACCGGAGCCGGGATGTGACCCGGTGTCGGAGAGCGGACCCGCGTCGGGCGACGGGGCGGGCTCACACGGGCCCCGCTTCTCCCCCCGCGCCGCCGCGCCGCGCAGGCGCGGGAGGCGGCGCCCCTCATGGGCGCGGGCCTTGCGGCCCGCGGGCGAGAGGCGTCCGGTGCCGGCCGCCTCTGGCGGCATGGGGCCGTACGTGACGCCCGCCCAGGCCTTCGACGCGCTGTACGCGTACTGCGCGCCCGCCCTCGTCCGGCAGGCGTACCTGCTCACCGGCCGTCGCGACCTCGCGCACGAGTCCGTGGAGAGGGCCTTCCAGCGGGCGTGGGACCACTGGCCGGAGGTGGCGCGTGACCCGGATCCGCCCGGGTGGGTGCGTGCGGCGGCGCACGACTGGGCGCTCTCCCCCTGGCACCGCTTTCTCCTCCGGCACCGGCGCCCCGAGCCCCCGCCGCCGGAGGACGACGACCGAGCGCTGCTGGAGGCGCTGCTGAGCCTGCCGCCGCCGTACCGCCGCACGCTCGTGCTGTACGACGGCGTCGGCCTTGACCTGCCCGACACGGCGGCGGAGACGGAGGCCAGCACGCGGGCCACGGCCGGGCGGCTGATGCACGCGCGTGAGGTCGTCGCTGAGGCGCTCCCGGAGCTGGCCGATCCGGCGGAGCTGCACGACCGGCTGGCGGAGCTGGCGTCCACCGGACGGGCGCGGGCGCCGGAGCCGGCGGCGGTCCGCGGCGGCAGCGAGCGCCGGGCGCGCCTGTGGACGCGGACGGCGGCGGCGCTCACGGTCGTCCTGATCGGCAGCACGGCGATGACGCTGCGCACCGCGCCCACGCACTACGTACCGCCCGTGCCGCCGGGCGAGACGGTGCGGGGCGTGCCGGCGCGGGTGGCGCCGGGCCCGCTCTCGGACGAGGAGCGCGAGCTGCGCGACCGGCTGCGCGAGGCCCTGCACCATGGCCCGGAACGCCTCACCCCCCAGGCCTACTGACCTGCGCGGGCGGAGACGAAGACGGGTGGGCCCGTCCCCCGCCAGGGGAACGGGCCCACCCGTACGATGCGCTGTCGCGCCGGCGGTTCAGCCGGCGAGGATCGCGCGCGCCAGCTTGGCGGTCTCGGTCGGCGTCTTGCCGACCTTGACGCCGGCGGCCTCGAGGGCCTCCTTCTTCGCCTGCGCGGTGCCGGAGGAACCGGAGACGATGGCGCCGGCGTGACCCATGGTCTTGCCCTCCGGCGCGGTGAAGCCCGCGACGTAGCCGACGACCGGCTTGGTCACGTTCTCCTTGATGAACGCCGCGGCCCGCTCCTCGGCGTCGCCGCCGATCTCACCGATCATCACGATCAGGTCGGTCTCGGGGTCGGCCTCGAACGCGGCGAGCGCGTCGATGTGCGTGGTGCCGATGATCGGGTCGCCACCGATGCCGACGGCGGTCGAGAAGCCGATGTCACGCAGCTCGTACATCATCTGGTACGTCAGCGTGCCGGACTTCGAGACCAGGCCGATGCGGCCCGGCTTGGTGATGTCGCCCGGGATGATGCCGACGTTCGACTGGCCCGGGGTGATGATGCCGGGGCAGTTCGGGCCGATGATGCGGGTCTTGTTGCCCTTCTTGCCGGCGTACGCCCAGAAGGCGGCCGTGTCGTGCACGGCGATGCCCTCGGTGATCACGACGGCCAGCGGGATCTCGGCGTCGATGGCCTCGACGACCGCGTCCTTGGTGAACTTCTCCGGCACGAAGATGACGGAGACGTTGGCGCCGGTCTTCTCGATGGCCTCCTTGACGGTCCCGAAGACGGGTACCTCGGTGCCGTCGAAGTCCACGGTCTGACCCGCCTTGCGCGGGTTGACGCCGCCCACGACGTTGGTGCCGTCACCGAGCATGAGCTTGGTGTGCTTCATGCCCGTGGCGCCGGTCATGCCCTGGACGATGACCTTGCTGTCCTTGTTGAGCCAGATAGCCATGGTGTGTTGTGTCCTCGTCCTGAGTGCTTACTTGGCGGCGTGGGCCAGCTCGGCGGCCTTGTCGGCCGCGCCGTCCATGGTGTCGACGCGCTGCACCAGCGGGTGGTCGGCGTCGGTGAGGATCTGCCGGCCGAGCTCGGCGTTGTTGCCGTCGAGACGCACGACGAGCGGCTTCTCGACCTTCTCGCCGCGGTCCTCCAGCAGCTTCAGGGCCTGGACGATGCCGTTGGCGACCTCGTCGCAGGCGGTGATGCCGCCGAAGACGTTGACGAAGACGGACTTGACGTCCGGGTCGCCGAGGATGATCTCGAGACCGTTGGCCATGACCTGGGCGGAGGCGCCACCGCCGATGTCCAGGAAGTTGGCCGGCTTGACGTTGCCGTGCTTCTCACCGGCGTACGCGACGACGTCCAGGGTGCTCATGACGAGACCCGCGCCGTTGCCGATGATGCCGACCTCGCCGTCGAGCTTGACGTAGTTGAGGTTCTTCTCCTTGGCCGCGGCCTCGAGCGGGTTCGCCGCGGCCTTGTCCTGGAGCTCCTCGTACTCGGGGTGACGGAACTCGGCGTTGTCGTCGAGCGACACCTTGCCGTCCAGGGCGAGGACGTCACCGGAGGCGACCTTCGCGAGCGGGTTGACCTCGACGAGGAGGGCGTCCGACTTGATGAAGGTGTCCCACAGCTTGATCAGGACGTTGACGACCTTGTCCGCGACCTCGGCCGGGAACTTGGCGGCCTCGACGATCTCGCGGGCCTTCGCCTCGTCCACGCCGTCGATGGCGTCGATCGCGATCTTGGCGACGGCGTCCGGACGGGTGGCCGCCACCTCCTCGATCTCCATGCCGCCCTCGACGGACGCGATGGAGAGGAAGGTGCGGTTGGCACGGTCGAGGAGGAAGGAGACGTAGTACTCCTCCAGGATCTCCGGGGCCGTCTCGGCGATCATCACCTTGTGGACCGTGTGGCCCTTGATGTCCATGCCGAGGATGTCCGTCGCGCGGGCGACGGCCTCGTCCGGGGTCGCGGCGAGCTTCACGCCGCCGGCCTTGCCGCGGCCGCCGACCTTCACCTGGGCCTTGACGACGGACTTGCCACCGAGACGCTCGGTGGCTGCGCGGGCCGCCTCAGGCGTGTCGATGACTTCACCGGCCAGCACCGGTACATCGTGCTTGGCGAAGAGGTCCCTCGCCTGGTACTCGAACAGGTCCACGCGCTTCCGTCCCTATCAGTGATCTCGCGGTTCGTTGGATGCGTGGGCGTGCCGCGAAGGGCAACGTGACGTCCGCTGTGTCACAAGGGAGGCGCACACGGTGTCCGAGCGCGCGGCATGTCCGTCTCGCAGGTTATCGCCGCATGGGGGGAGCCTCTAAATCGCGAGTCACACGTGAGCGGTGATACCTGTCACATGATGTCGCGTTCTCCGGCACCCCGTGCCGCACGTGAGGGGCCTCACCGGGCTGGGGTTGGCCCGGTGAGGCCCTGCCGAACAACCCGGGCGGGGCGGTGACGCCCGTGATCCGGGGTTGCGGGGAAGCCGGCCTCCATTCCCCAATGCAGGCCGGCCTCCCCTCCGCGAGGTCGCGGCCGGACGAGCCGACGGCTTTCGGCTGTCCGGGTCCTGATGCCCCGCGGAGTCCTTTGTTACCCGTGAGTCAGCAACGGGTGGCGGGCGGGTACGCGATGAGCGCGCGCCCGCGCGGAAGTGAAAAAGGGCTGGGAGAAGTGCGGAGAGATGCGGGGAGGTGCGGTGTGCCGTACGGCCTAGGCGGGCGGGACGTGCACGTCCCG
>MUNG01000257.1 GCA_002154585.1 Streptomyces pseudogriseolus | reverse complement strand
CTCGGTTGCTGACGCGGACGTCAGTCCGAGATGAGCCCCTCCCGCAACTGCGCCAACGTCCGCGTCAGCAACCGAGAGACGTGCATCTGCGAGATGCCCACCTCCTCACCGATCTGCGACTGCGTCATGTTGGCGAAGAAGCGCAGCATGATGATCCGCCGCTCACGCGGTGGCAGCTTCGCCAGCAGCGGCTTCAGCGACTCCCGGTACTCCACGCCCTCCAGCGCCGTGTCCTCGTAGCCGAGGCGGTCCGCCAGGGAGCCCTCGCCGCCGTCGTCCTCCGGGGCGGGGGAGTCCAGCGAGGACGCCGTGTAGGCGTTCCCCACCGCGAGGCCGTCGACGACGTCCTCCTCGGACACGCCCAGCACGGCGGCGAGCTCGCTCACCGTCGGGGAGCGGTCCAGCTTCTGGGACAGCTCGTCGCTGGCCTTCGTCAGCGCCAGCCGCAGCTCCTGGAGCCGGCGCGGCACCCGCACCGACCAGGACGTGTCGCGGAAGAACCGCTTGATCTCCCCGACCACCGTCGGCATCGCGAACGTGGGGAACTCCACGCCCCGGTCGCAGTCGAAGCGGTCGATCGCCTTGATCAGCCCGATGGTGCCGACCTGGACGATGTCCTCCATCGGCTCGTTGCGCGAGCGGAACCGCGCCGCCGCGTACCGCACGAGCGGGAGGTTGAGCTCGATCAGCGTGTCCCGGACGTAGGCGCGCTCCGGGCTGTCCTCGTCGAGCACGGCGAGCCGCAGGAACAGGGAGCGGGACAGGGTGCGGGTGTCGAGGGCCGCCGTGTCCGGGAGGTCCGGAGCCGGTGTGGCGGCGAGGGCCGGGCCCTCGTCGATGGGGCCGAGTGCGTCGAGAGCATGGGGAGCTGACTCGCTCTCCGCGAGCGTGAGCACCTTCGAGCTGCCCTGTTCTGCGGACATGCCACCCCCTTTGGGTCGCGGGACGGTCGCGGCGGACGCTCCCGAACCGGGGAACGCAGCCTTCACCTGAATACCGGCGCCGAGGCTCCGGCAAACGCGCTTCCCGCAGAATGTCACATGTCGGCAACGCGCTGTAGTGACATGTCGACATCTGAGATACGAATCAGCCCTGCTGGCAAGGGGTCTGACGCCGTATCGGGCGGAAAGAAAGAAGATTGCCGCCGTCGGGTGATTCGCTCGTGGCGGTTACGCGTCGATCCTGTTTGCGGATCGCAGTCGCTGGAAGCTCCGGGCCAGCAACCGGGACACGTGCATCTGCGAGACGCCCAGCTCGGCGCTGATCTGGGACTGCGTCAGGTTGCTGTAATAGCGCAGCAGCAGGATGCGCTGCTCGCGCTCCGGCAGCTGCACCAGGAGGTGCCGGACGAGGTCGCGGTGCTCCACCCCGTCCAGGGCCGGGTCCTCGTAGCCGAGCCGGTCCAGCAGGCCGGGCATCCCGTCGCCCTCCTGCGCGGCCTCCAGCGAGGTGGCGTGGTACGACCGGCCGGCCTCGATGCAGGACAGCACCTCCTCCTCGGAGATGCGCAGCCGCTCGGCGATCTCGGCGGTGGTCGGGGTGCGTCCGAACGCGGTGGTGAGATCCTCCGTCGCGCTGTTGACCTGCACCCACAGCTCGTGCAGCCGGCGCGGTACGTGGACGGTGCGGACGTTGTCGCGGAAGTACCGCTTGATCTCGCCGACAACGGTCGGCATCGCGAACGTCGGGAACTGCACGCCCCGCTCCGGGTCGAAGCGGTCGATGGCGTTGATGAGGCCGATGGTGCCGACCTGGACGACGTCCTCCATCGGCTCGTTGCGGGAGCGGAAGCGGGCGGCCGCGTAGCGCACGAGCGGGAGGTTCGCCTCGATGAGCGCCGCCCGCACGCGGGCGTGCTCCGGCGTGCCCGGCTCCAGGTCCTTGAGCTGACCGAACAGCACCTGGGTCAGGGCCCTGGTGTCCGCGCCGCGGCGCTTGGCGGGGGTCTGGACCGCGTCGGGGGACACCTCGTCCTGGGGCGGCGCGGAACTGGCCGACACGGTCAACGCCACCTCTTCAATCGCTCACATCGTCGTCAACTCATCCGTCAAAAGCGGTCATAGCATCACAAGACTGACTCACTGTCGCAAGCACCGCATATTCCGTGTTGAGGGCCGGGAGCGGGTGCGGAACGCGGCGAGGCCCCCTGCCGGCAGGGCAGGGGGCCTCGGTACGCGGAGCGCGGACGGCGCGTCAGAACTCGTAGTCGGCGATCACCCACGTGGCGAACTCGCGCCACAGGCCGACCCCGGCCTGGTGGTCCGGGTGCTCCACGTAACGGCGCAGCGCCTCGGCGTCGTCGAACGCGGAGTTGATGGCGAAGTCGTAGGCGATGGGGCGGTCGCTGATGTTCCAGGCGCACTCCCAGAAGCGGATCTCCGGGATCTTCCCCTCCAGCGCGCGGAAGGCCTCCACGCCCGCGACCACCTTCGGGTCGTCGCGGCGGACGCCCTCGTCGAGCTTGAAGAGCACCAGGTGCCGGATCATCACTTGCCTCCCGCGGCCAGCCACGTCATGAAGTCGCCGATCGCCTTCGCGGCGTCCGAGATGCCCTGGAACCCGATGAGCACGTAGTCGGCGGCGGTCTCGGGATCCGTGATGATCACGTACAGCACGAAGACCACCAGCAGATAGACGGCGGCCTTCTTCGCGTTCACCGCCATCGCGGCCCTCCCCTGTCACTGCTGTCACACGAGCATCGAGCGGGCCCATGATCGCACGAAGGGCCCCGTCTGACGACGGGCTCTTCCGGGCGCCCCGGCGAGGGGCGACCCCGCCGCGGCGCCGTCAGGTACGGCGGGCGCGGACCGTGATCACCGTGCCCGCGGCGACGGCGAGCACCGCCGCGCCGCCGAGGACCGCCGTCCGGCCGCTCGTGCCGGTCTCGGCGAGGCTGGGCCGTGAGTCGCCCGCGGCACGCAGGATCAGCTCGGTGACGTCGGCCGGGTTGGTCTCCATGACGGCGTGCGGCGCGTCGACCTCGACGGTGGTGGCCTTGGCCCGCTCGGCCATGAAACGCAGGTTGCCGGTGCCGATGGTGCGGTCGTCGGTGGCGACGAGGTACCAGGACGGGATGGTCTTCCACGCGGCCGCCCGCGTCGGCTCGTTGCCGGAGGCGGCGGTGGCCGGCCGCTGGGTGGCGGCCAGCACCCGGGTGCGGTTCGCGTCGAGCCGGTCGCTCAGGAAGACCTCGCCGAACTTCTCCGGCTTGAGGTACAGATCCACGTTCGTCGGCTCACCGCCGAGCGGTACGGCGTTCAGCGCGGTCGGCACCGGCGCGTCCGGGTCGTCCGTCACCCGGCTGCCCGGGTACTTGGCCGCGAGCTGGAAGGCGGTCTCGCCCTGGTCGGGCGCGAACCCGGCGATGTAGACGAGGGACTCGACGTTCGGGTTGCCGGCGGCGGCGTTGGTGATGACGGCTCCGCCGTAGGAATGTCCGACCAGGACGACGGGACCCTCGATGGTCCTGAGCCGGGCCGCGAGGTAGTCGGCGTCGCCGGAGAGGCTGCGGAGCGGGTTCGCGGTGGCCACCACCGGGTAGCCCCGCGCCTGGAGGCTCTCGACGATCCGGTCCCAGCCGGAGGCGTCCGCCCAGTATCCGTGCACCAGTACGATCGTCGGCTTGCCGCTGCCTGACGTCCCGTCAGCGGGTGCGGTGCTGCCGCTGCCGCTGCCGCCTCCGCCCTCCGATGCCAGGGAGGGGCCCGCGGCCATCAGGGCTGCGACCGGAAGGAGGACGGCGAGGGGGAGTGCCCTCCGGGCGAGGGCGCGTCGTATGTGTGCCATGACTCTTCTTCCTCGGGGTTCTTCGGAGAGAGAAACTGCTGGCAACACTGCGTTCGGGCGACGGACGCGGCATCCCGGATATGCCATCGGAGTGACAATCGGTCACGGACTGTGAGGGGTTGCCCGTGTCCGGCCGGACGACGACGAAGGGCCCGGTCCATCGGACCGGGCCCTTCGTCGAGAGCGGTAGCGGAGGGATTTGAACCCTCGGTGACTTGCGCCACACTCGCTTTCGAGGCGAGCTCCTTCGGCCGCTCGGACACGCTACCGAGGGAGACCTTACAGCACGGTGGCGCGTGGTTAGAAATCCGTATTCACCGGCCGCGGAAGAACTCTGTGAGCAGCCGCGCGCAGTCCTCGGCGAGCACGCCCTCGATCACCTCGGGGCGGTGGTTGAGGCGCCGGTCGCGGACCAGATCCCACTGGGATCCCGCCGCGCCCGCCTTCTCGTCCCGGGCGCCGTAGACCACCCGGTCCACCCGGGACTGCTGGACCGCACCCGCGCACATCGTGCAGGGCTCCAGCGTGACCACCAGCGTGCAGCCGGCCAGCCGCCACTCCCCGGCCCGCTCGGCGGCCCGGCGCAGCGCGAGGATCTCCGCGTGCGCCGTGGGGTCGCCGCCCGCCTCGCGCTCGTTGTGCGCGCGCGACAGCACGGTGACCCCGTCCGCGGCCAGCACGACGGCGCCGACGGGAACGTCCCCGCCCGGGACGGCCTGTCGGGCCTCGTCCAGGGCGAGTCGCATCGGCTCCCGCCAGCGGTCGCGCACCGGGTCCGGGAGGGCGCCGGGCGCGGGGGTGGCGGTCGGCGGCACGGTCAGCGGACGGTCTCCAGGACCTCCGAGGCGCCCAGGGCCTCGGCGATCTCCGAGACGGCGTCCTCGGTCATCGAGCGCAGCTCCTTCTCGGTGACGCCCAGGTCCTCCAGGACCTGCGCGTCCCCGACGGGGCCGTGCGGTACGGACTCGCCGGAGGCGGTGGTCGGGCCGCCGTCGGCGTCCTCGTCGTCCGGCTCACCGTCCTCCGTGCCGTCGAGGTCGAGGGCGTCCAGGTCGGGGACGTCGTCCCCGGGCTCCCTGCCGAGCAGTTCGTCGGTGAGCAGGATCTCCCCGTAGCTGCTGCGGGCGGCCGCCGCGGCGTCGGAGACGTAGATCCGGGGGTCCTCCTCACCGTCCACGCGGACGACGCCGAACCAGCCGTCCTCCTGCTCGATCAGCACGAGCACCGTGTCCTCGTCAGGAGAGGCTTCCCGGGCCAGGTCGGCGAGATCCGACAGGGTTTCCACATCGTCGAGCTCTGTGTCGCTCGCTTCCCACCCGTCTTCGGTGCGCGCGAGCAGTGCGGCGAAGTACACCGTGACTCTCCCACTGGTCATAGGCGTGCCGGTTGGGGGTCCCCCCGGCGGAGGTGTGCGGGCGGTATGCGGAGCTCCGACACCCCGCCCACTGGGAATCGTGGCAGAAACAAGGCCATCAGGGGACGTCTTCCGCTCCCTGTGTCCGGCAGTTTCGATCGCAGTGCGCCGTGTGGGCCCCGGAAGGACTCACCAGCGCACTTGTTGCCGCCACGACCGGATCGTACGCGGCTTTTCCCGCCGCTCGGGCGCGGCACTCTCCGACGATGCGCCGGGCCCGGGACGGGGCCCGCAATCACAGGCCCCCGGGCCCCTCGACTCCGTCCCCTCACCTGGCCGAACGTGGCGTGTCGCTCGTGCCGCTCGTGTCGCCGGTGGATGCCTGCGGCGCAGTGTTGCGGTGCGGTGGGGGTGCGCGCAGCGCCCGGGGTGGGGT
>MUNG01000256.1 GCA_002154585.1 Streptomyces pseudogriseolus | reverse complement strand
GTTCCCCGCGCCCCTGGGGGGTGTTCTCACGCCGGTCAATCGGGCCGGGTGGTCTCTTGCCAATGTGGCGTGGAAGGTGCCGGTACTGCTCCGTCCCGGACAAACGTTCGTCCGGCCCGCCGGACCTACCGTGGTGGCCTGACCACCCACGTACACCCCTCAACGCGGAAGGGCCGGGACTCACGATGACTTCCACACACGCCTTCTGGCTCGCCGGCCGCCAGGCCACCGGCGAGACCGCCTTCGACGTCACCTCCCCCTGGGACGGCCGGGTCGTCGGCGCCGTGAGCGTGCCGACCGAGGCGCAGGTCGAGGAGGCCGTGGCCGCCGCGTACGCCGTTCGGGACGAGTTCGCCGCCACCCCCGCGCACGTCCGGGCCGCCGCCCTGGACCACGTCAGCCGCCGGCTGGCCGAGCGCACCGAGGAGATCGCGCGGCTGATCTCCGCCGAGAACGGCAAGCCGATGAAGTGGGCGCGCGGCGAGGTCGGCCGGGCCGTGTCCGTGTTCCGCTTCGCCTCCGAGGAGGCCCGCCGGTTCAACGGCGGCGACGCCCAGCGGCTCGACACCGACGCGGGCGGCCAGGGCCGGCTCGCCTTCACGCGCCGCTTCCCGAAGGGCGTCGTCCTCGGTATCGCGCCGTTCAACTTCCCGCTGAACCTGTGCGCCCACAAGGTCGCCCCCGCGATCGCCGCCGGCGCGCCCATCGTGCTGAAGCCGGCGCCGGCCACCCCGCTGTCCGCGCTGATCCTGGGCGAGCTGCTGGCCGAGACCGAGCTGCCCGCCGGCTCCTGGAGCATCCTGCCGGTGCCCAACGACCGTATGCCCGCCCTGGTCCAGGACGAGCGGCTGCCGGTCATCTCCTTCACCGGCTCCGAGAAGGTCGGCTACGCGATCATGGACTCGGTGCCGCGCAAGCACTGCACCCTGGAGCTGGGCGGCAACGGTGCGGCCGTCGTCCTCGCCGACTGGGCGAGCGACGAGGACCTCGACCGGGCCGCGACCCGCATCGCGACCTTCTCCAACTACCAGGGCGGTCAGTCCTGCATCTCCGTGCAGCGGGTGATCGCGGACGCCTCGGTGTACGACCGGCTGGTGCCGCGCGTCGTCGCCGCCGTGGAGGCCCAGGTCACGGGTGACCCGTCCGACGACGCCACCGACGTCGGCCCGCTGGTCAGCGAGGACGCCGCCCAGCGCGTCGAGGCGTGGGTGAACGAGGCCGTCGAGGCGGGCGCCACCCTCCTCACCGGCGGCAAGCGCGACGGCGCCTCGTACGCGCCGACCGTGCTCACCGACGTGCCCGCCGACGTGACGATCTCCTGCGAGGAGGTCTTCGGACCGGTGCTGACGGTGCAGAAGGTGAACGGCGAGGACGAGGCCTTCGCCGCCGTCAACGACTCCAAGTACGGCCTCCAGGCGGGCGTGTTCACCCACGACCTCCAGACCGCCTTCCGCGCCCACCGCGCGCTGGAGGTCGGCGGCGTGGTCGTCGGCGACGTGCCCTCCTACCGCGCGGACCAGATGCCGTACGGCGGCGCCAAGCAGTCCGGTGTGGGCCGCGAGGGCGTGCGGTTCGCGATGGAGGACTACACCTACGAGCGGGTGATGGTCCTCACCGGCCTCGCCCTCTGACGGCGGCACCCCGGCCACGGAGACACGGCGGCTCACGGCGACACCCCGGCCACGGCAAGGGCCCGGCACCGACGCGTTCGGTGCCGGGCCCATCGCCGTGCTCAGTCCCCGAAGGACATGCGCGCCACCCGCAACGCCCCCCGCACCCGCAGCCGCACGTCCCGCACCCCACCGGGCGCCCCCACGACCGGCGCGCTCAGCGTGACGTACGCGTAGGGGCCCGCCGTCGGCGTCTCCAGGGAGAGGGCGGTCAGGACGGGGCCGCCGTCGACGGCAACCTCCACCGTGCCCGTGCCGCCGGACACCTCCACCGACACCTCCCGCACCCCGGTGCCCAAGTCGCACCCCCGGTAGAGGAGTTCGCCGTCCTTGCCGCCCAGCGGGGTCACCGCGTCGCCCGACTCCTTCGTCCGGTCGACGATCTCGGTGCCGCTCTGCTCGTCGAAGTCCACCGTCTCCAGGCCGCGTTCGACCACCGGACGCGGCCTGGACGGCTCGCCCTCCAGCACCACCGTGGTGCTCAGCCGCACGTCCTCGCTGGACGCGCCGGCCAGCAGCTCGTACGCCCCCGGCTCCACCCGCCACCGTCCGACGGCCACGTCCCAGAACGCGAACGCGGAGAGCGGCAGGTCGAAGAACAGCCGCGTGCTCTCGCCGGGCGCCAGGGTCATCCGGCGGTGGCCGAGCAGTTCCCGGCGCGGGCGCCGCACGGACGGGTCCACGGCGCGCCCGTACAGCTGGGCCACCTCGTCGGCCGTGACCGCGCCCGTGTTGGTGACCGAGAAGGCCACCCGGACCTCGGAGTCCGTCGCGTCCGCGGTCAACTCCCGGTAGGAGAACGAGGAGTAGGACAGACCGTGCCCGAAGGGGAACAGCGGGGCGCCCTCGAAGTAGAGGTAGGTCTGGCGGCCGCCGATCACGTCGTAGTCGAGCAGTTCCGGCAGGTCGGCGTCGTCGGCGTACCAGGTCTGCGGCAGCCGGCCCGCGGGGGAGACGTCACCGGCCAGCACCCGCGCCAGGGCGGTGCCGGCCGCCTGGCCGCCGTGCGCGGTCCACAGCACCGCCGGGAGGTCCGCCGGGTCCACGGCGTACGGGTACGCGGACACCAGGGCCAGCACCGTGCGCGGGTTGGCGGCGAGGGCGGCGCGCAGCAGCCGCTCCTGCTGGGCGGGCAGGCGCAGGGTGGTGCGGTCCTCGGTCTCCCGCCCGTTGATGTGCGGGTCGTTGCCGGCGACCACCACGACCGCGTCGGCCGCGGCGGCGGCGCGGGCCACGGCGTCCTCGCCGCGCTCGGTGACGACCAGCTCGAACACCTCGGGTTCGCCCTCGGCGGCGCGCACCCCGTCCGCCGTGACCCGCACGGGGTGCCCGGTCCCCAGGTGACGCAGCAGATGGCCGTCCCCGTGCGGCTCCAGGCGGAACGTCTCCTGGACGATCCAGCCGCCCGGCTGGTCGGCGGAGGCGCGCAGATGTCCGTCGTCGGCGACCGACAGGTACCGGCCGTCCGGAGCGCGAAGGGTCAGCACCCCGTCGCCCCAGTCGACGAGGGCGAGTTCGGTGCCGTCCGGTGCCGCGGTGAGCGGCGGAAGGTCGGTGCGGCCGGCGAGCAGCGCCGGGTCGAGGGCGCCCTCCTCGCCGCGCGCCGGCTCCGGGGCGTCGGGGGCGGGCGGCACGTGCAGGAAGGCGCCGGCGGAGGTGCGCAGCAGGACGCGGTCCACGCCTTCGGCGAACTCCACGCGGTCGGCGCCGAACCGCTCGTACAGGCCCTCCAGCGGGGTGGAGCGGTGAATCAGGCTGCCGCTGTACCAGTCGAGCTTGCACTCGTCGGCGAGCAGCCCGACCACCGCGAGCCGGCTCCCCGGGGCGAGCGGCAGCAGGCCGTCGTTCTTCAGCAGCACGGCCGCCTGCTCGGCGGCCTCCTGCGCGAGCGCCCGGTGTTCGGGGGTGTCGAAGGCCCGCTCACCGGCGTACGGGTCCCTGTCGGGGTCGAACTCGCCGAGCCGGAATCGCACCGACAGCTGCCGCCGGACCGCCGTGTCGACGTCCTCCTCGGTCAACAGGCCCTGTGCCAGGGCCCCCTTGATCCGGGCGACGATCGTCGAGCTGTCGGTGCCGTGGTCGGTGAAGCTGTCGACGCCCGCGCGCAGCGCCGCCGCCGTGGCCTCCTCGTGGGTGTCGAAGTAGTGCTCGGAGTCGACCAGGTTGGACGGGGCGCCCGCGTCGGAGCACACCAGCAGCTCCTCCCCCGTCCAGGTGCGCAACTGCTCCCGCAGATGGGGCGACACGTGGTTGGGGCGGCCGTTGACCAGGTTGTACGCCGGCATCACCCCGGCCACCGCGCCCGCCTCCACCGTGTCGCGGAAGGCCCGAAGGTCGTACTCGTGCAGCACGCGCGGGCGGACCGAGCTGGACGTGGTGTCGCGGCGCGTCTCGTTGTTGTGCGCCAGCCAGTGCTTGAGGACGGGCGCGGTGCGCCAGTACACGGGATGGTCGCCGCGCAGGCCGCGGGTGTAGGCGGTGGCGATCGCCGAGGTGAGCCGCGGGTCCTCGGAGTAGCCCTCCTCGTTGCGGCCCCACAGCGGGTGGCGCAGCAGATTGACCGTCGGCGACCAGACGTTGAGGCCGACCCGCCCGTCCCGGGAGCGCATCGCGCGGGCCTCCCGGGAGACCGCCTCGCCCACCCGGCGCACCAGGTCCTCGTTCCAGGTCGCGCCCAGCCCGACGGCCTGCGGGAAGACCGTCGCCGGGCCCATCCAGGCGACCCCGTGCAGGGCCTCCTGGCCGGTGCGGAACGCGGCGACGCCCAGCCGCTCGACGGCGGGAGCGAACTGGTGC
This sequence comes from Streptomyces pseudogriseolus, assembly GCA_002154585.1. Taxonomy (GTDB): domain Bacteria; phylum Actinomycetota; class Actinomycetes; order Streptomycetales; family Streptomycetaceae; genus Streptomyces; species Streptomyces pseudogriseolus. The sequence continues at coordinate 4,251 of MUNG01000256.1, read as the reverse complement.
AGGAAGCCGGTCCTCTCGTCCGGGGTGAGCCGCGACAGCAGGTCGTCGACGCGCTCGGCGAACGGCAGGCCCGGGTCGCGGAACGGCGGCGTGGGCGGGGTGGGTGCGGTCACGTGGGTCCCCTCGGCATGGAGCGCACTGGCGCTTTCGAAGCGCTTCGATGCTCGGTGGGCGGCCGGGCGGGTGTCAAGCATCTGTGTGCCGGGACAGGTGGGCCCTCGCGGTACCCGGGGAGGCAACCGGCTTGACCTCCGCCCTCGTGATCGCGCGGTCGGCGCAGGAATTATCGAAGCGGGCCTTGTGTGACCCTAGGTGTTCACTTAACCTCGCAGCAACATCGAAGCGCTTCGACAGCGAGGGTGCCTGATGGCATGCACCTTCGTCCTGACGGCGTGCACCTTCCGCCGGACGACCGCTTCCGATCAGCCAGTTCCACCGAAGAGACACCACTGCCGACGGCCACCTGCCGGGTGTCCTGGTGCGCCACGAAGGGTTGACGCAATGACGCCGAACGCCGCTTCCTCCTCCGCGCCGAGCCGGAGAAGCTTCCTCGCCTCCACGGCGGCCGCCACCGCGGCGGTGGCCGTGGGGACGCCGCTGCTGGCCGCCTGCGGCGGCGGGGGCCAGGAGGGACGCAAGGAGGGCACCACCTCGGGCAAGGAGGCCGCGAAGATCCTCCCGGCGTACGTGGCGTCGAGCGTCGTCACGCCCGACATCCCGGCGAAGAACGGATCGGCGGCCGGCTTCACCCGGGCGATACCGGCGGCCGAGCTGAAGACCTCCGTGCCCAAGGCGCTCGGCAGCGGAGGGAAGCTGACGGTCATGTCCCCGTTCTGGGGCACCCCGCCGAAGGACGACAACCCCTACTACACGGCGATGAACAAGGCCGTCGGCGTCGACGTCGCCTGGCAGAACCAGGACGGCGTCACCTACGACCAGAAGCTCGGCGCGGTCCTCGCCTCCAGCGACATCCCCGACGTGGTGGTCGTCCCCGGCTGGAACCTGATGGGCCGCATCCCGAGCGCCGTCAACGCCAAGTTCGCCGACCTCGGCCCGTACCTGTCCGGCGACAAGGTGAAGGAGTACCCCAACCTCGCCGCCGTCCCCACCGAGGCGTGGCAGCGCGGCATCTTCGGCGGTCAGCTGCGCGGCATCCCCATGCCCGCCTCGTACGTCACCGACATCGCGCCGCTGTACCGCAAGGACCTGTTCGCCAAGAAGGGCTACACCGTCCCGGGCAGCCCCGAGGAGTTCCTGGCCTGGGCGAAGGAGGCCACCGACGCCAAGTCCAAGCTGTGGGCCTGCGACGACATGAAGTGGACGGCGTTCAACATCTTCGGCGTCCTCTCCGGCAGCGACAAGGCGCTCTGGTGGAACCTGGAGGGCGACAAGCTCGTCAACCGCATCGAGACCGAGCAGTACCTCGAGGCGCTGGAGTGGACCCGCAAGCTGTACGCCGCCGGGGTGGTCCACCCCGACGCGGTGCAGGGCAAGGCCGGCGGCGACGCCGGCAACCGGTTCACCGCGGGCGAAGTGCTGGTCTACAACCAGAACATCTCCGACTGGTGGGGCAAGACCGCCGAACAGCGCACGCAGAACGCGGACTTCGAGATGGAGGCGTTCGACTGCTTCGGCCCCGACGGCGGCGACCCCACGCTGTGGGCGGTCCAGCCGGCCAACATCTTCACCTTCGTCTCGAAGAAGGCCTCCGAGCAGCAGGTCAAGGACTTCCTCGCGCTCTGCAACTTCTGCGCCGCGCCCTACGGCACCAAGGAGTTCATGCTCACCGCCTACGGCGTCGAAGGCACCGACTACACCCTCTCCAAGGGCCTGCCGGTCAAGACCCAGCGGGGCGTCAACGAGGTCAACGGCGCCTACGACTACACCGGCAACCCGGCCCCGTACATCGCCTACCCCGACCTGCCCGAGGTCACCAAGGGGATGGTCGAGTGGCAGCAGCGCATGGGCGCCTTCACGAAGAAGTCGTCGTTCTTCGGGCTCACCGTCACCGAGCCGGCCCGCTGGTCCAACCTCGCGGACGACTTCGAACAGCTGGAGGACGACGTGGTGCGCGGCCGCAAGAAGATCGGCGACGTGCAGCAGGCGGTGTCCGACTGGAAGGGCAGGGGCGGCGACGGACTGCGCGACTGGTACCGCAAGCTGCTCGACGACAACGGCTCGGCCGACTGACCCGGGGCCGAGGCGAGGAGACGGCCGTGTCGCACAGCACGGTGCCTCGGGGGACGACCGAGGCGCAGACACCCCGGCAGGACGACGACCGGGCGACCGGGAACCCGGTCCCGCGGGAGAAGCGCGGGAGACAGGCCGGGAGGCTGTCGTTGCGGATCAGGTGGCGGCGTGACCGCACGCTGATCCTGATGACCGTCCCCGCCCTGCTGCTGGTCCTGGTCTTCAACTACGTGCCGATCCTCGGCAACGTGGTCGCCTTCCAGGACTACGACCCCTATCTCAGCGAGAACGGCTTCGTCGCCATCTTCGAGAGCCCCTGGACCGGGTTCGAGCAGTTCGAGCGGATCTTCGCCGACTCGGCCTTCTGGCACGCGGTGCGGAACACCTTCGTGCTGTTCTTCCTGCAGCTGGTGCTCTACTTCCCCATCCCGATCCTGCTCGCGCTGCTCATCAACAGCGTGGTGCGGCCCCGGGTGCGGGCGGTCGCCCAGGCGATCATGTACCTGCCGCACTTCTTCTCCTGGGTGCTCGTCGTCACCGTCTTCATGCAGATCTTCGGCGGCGCCGGCATCATCGCGCAGACCCTCCGCCGCCACGGCTACGAGGGCTTCGACCTGATGACGAACCCGGAGGTCTTCAAGTACCTGGTGACCGCCGAGACCGTCTGGAAGGACGCCGGCTGGGGCATCATCGTCTTCCTCGCCGCCCTCTCCTCCGTCTCCAACGACCTGTACGAGGCCGCCGCCATGGACGGCGCGGGCCGCTGGCGCCGCATGTGGCACGTCACCCTGCCCGCGCTGCGCCCGGTGATCGCCCTGCTGCTGGTGCTGCGCGTCGGCGACGCCCTCACCGTCGGCTTCGAGCAACTGTTGCTGCAGAGACAGGCGGTGGGCGTCGACGCCTCCGAGGTCCTCGACACCTACGTGTGGTGGAACGGCATCCGCAACCAGGACTTCAGCTACGCCGCCGCGGCCGGACTCGTCAAGGGCGTGGTGGGCCTCGGCCTGGTCCTCACCGCCAACAAGGTGGCCCACCTCATGGGCGAGCAGGGGGTGTACAAGAAATGACCGCCGTCCTCGGCACCCGTCAGGACCCCGAGCCCTCCGTGCGGAAACCCGGCCGCTGGTCCGCGCCGCCCCGCCCGGTGTGGGAGGAGGAGCCGTCCCGCGCCGGACAGGCCGGCAAGGGGATCGCCCTCGGTCTGGCCTGCCTGGCCGTCCTCTTCCCGCTGTGGATCGTGATCGTCACCAGCCTCCAGACCAAACGCACCATCGACGAGGCGGGCGGCCTGGTGGTGATCCCCAGAAGCATCACCTTCGTCGCCTACCAGGAACTCCTCGGCGGCGGGCAGGTGCAGCGCGCCGCCCTGGTCAGCGTCGGCGTCACCGTCGTCGGCACGCTGTTCAGCATGGCCGTGTCGGTGCTGTGCGCGTACGGCCTGTCGCGCGGCGGCTCGCTGGGGCACCGCTGGATCCTGATGACCCTGCTCGCCACCATGTTCTTCGGCGCCGGCCTCATCCCGACCTACCTGCTGGTGCAGGCGCTCGGGCTGACCGACACCTACCTGGCGCTGATCCTGCCCAGCGCGGTCAGCGTGTTCAACATCCTGGTGCTGCGCGCGTTCTTCATGAACATCTCGCAGGAACTCGTCGACAGCGCCCGCATCGACGGGGCGGGGGAGTGGCGCATCCTGCTGCGCATCGTGATGCCGCTGTCCCGCGCGGTCATCGCCGTGATCTCCCTGTTCTACGCGGTGGGCTACTGGAGCGCCTGGTTCAACGCCTCCATCTACCTCACCGACCAGGACATGATGCCGCTGCAGAACGTCATGATCCAGCTGGTGCAGAAGCAGGAGCGGCCGGTCGGCCTGTCCGCGCAGATCAACACCGGGCAGCTGTCCCCGCTGGCCGTCCAGATGGCCGTGATGGTGCTGGCCCTGCTGCCGGTGGCCGTGCTCTCGCCGTTCGTCCAGAAGCACTTCAAGAAGGGGATGCTCACCGGCGCGGTCAAGGGGTGACCCCCGACGAGCGGGACGCCCCCGGGCGTCCCGCTCGTCGGGGG
>MUNG01000255.1 GCA_002154585.1 Streptomyces pseudogriseolus | reverse complement strand
TCCTCGGCGGCCTCCAGCGCCACGGCCGGCCGCGGCGCTGGAGGCCGCCGAGGAGCGCAGGGAACTCACCTCCGGCGGCCTCGCCCGCGTCATGCCGGAGGTGCGCGCCATCGTCGAACTGTGCCGCCGCATGCGGACGGTGGCCGAGATCGCCGCGCTGCTCCAGATGCCGCTCGGCGTGGTCCGCGTCCTGCTGAGCGACCTCGCGGACCAGGGAAAGATCCGTGTCTACGGAACGGGCACCGGCCACGGCACGGGCCGCCCGGACCGCGCGCTGCTGGAAAGGGTGCTGAGTGGACTCCGCCGTCTCTGACGCCGCCCCTGGCGTCACCGAGCCCGTCCAGGGGGACGAGCCCCTGCTGCCCTGGCAGACGGACCCCACCCGGGCCCCGATCGCCACGAAGATAGTCGTGGCCGGCGGCTTCGGCGTCGGCAAGACCACCCTCGTCGGCTCCGTCTCCGAGATCACGCCGCTGCAGACCGAGGCGCTGATGACGGAGGCGAGCGAGGGCACCGACGACCTCACCGCCACGCCGGGCAAGACGACCACCACCGTGGCGATGGACTTCGGGCGCATCACGCTCGACGACGACCTGGTGCTGTATCTCTTCGGCACGCCCGGCCAGCAGCGGTTCTGGTTCATGTGGGACGACCTGGTGCGCGGCGCGATCGGCGCCGTGGTGCTGGCCGACACCCGCAGGCTGAAGGACTGCTGGCCGGCGCTGGACTACTTCGAGAGCTGCGGGCTGCCGTACGTGGTGGCGGTGAACCACTTCGACGGCAGCGAGCGCTTCGACCCGGAGGACGTGCGGGACGCCCTCACGATCCCCGCGCACATACCTGTCATGATCATGGATGCGCGCCGCCGGATCTCGGTCATCGAGACCCTCTTGTCCCTCGTGGGCCACGCGCTCGACGAAACCCCCGAGTAGCCCCCTTAGGAGCGTCCCCCGTATGCGGAAGATACTCGTCGTCGGGGCCGGCCAGTCCGGTCTCCAGCTCGCCCTGGGCCTCCAGTCGCACGGGTACGAGGTCACCCTCATGTCCAACCGGACCGCGGACGAGATCCGCACCGGACGGGTCATGTCCACGCAGTGCATGTTCCACACCGCCCTCCAGCACGAGCGTGACCTCCAGCTGAACTTCTGGGAGTCCCAGGCCCCGAAGATCCAGGGTCTCGGCGTGTCGGTCGCCGCCCCCGGCTCCTTCGACCCGGGTCCCTCGCAGCGCGCGATCGACTGGCTGGGACACCTCGACGGGTACGCGCAGTCGGTGGACCAGCGGGTCAAGATGGCCGGCTGGATGGAGACCTTCGCCCAGCGCGGCGGACAGCTCGTCATCCACGGCGCCGCCGTCGGCGACCTCGACTACCTCTCCCGCGCCTACGACCTGGTGCTCATCGCCGCCGGCAAGGGCGAGCTGGTGCAGATGTTCTCCCGCGACCCCGAGCGCTCCCCGTACAGCACCCCGCAGCGCGCCCTCGCCGTCGCCTACGTGCACGGCCTGGGCCCGCGCCCGGAGCACCCGGACACCGAGGCGGTCCGCTGCAACCTGGTCCCCGGCGTCGGCGAGATGTTCATCATGCCGACGTTCACCACGTCCGGCCGCGCCGACATCCTGTTCTGGGAGGGCATACCCGGCGGCCCGCTCGACGCGTTCACGGACGTCAAGGACCCGGCCGAGCACCTCTCCCTGACCCTGGAGCTGATGGAGAAGTTCCTGCCCTGGGAGTACGCGCGCGCCACCAAGGTCGAACTGACCGACGCCGGCGGCACCCTGGCCGGCCGCTACGCCCCGACCGTCCGCAACCCCATCGGCCGGCTGCCCTCCGGCGGCCTGGTGCTGGGCGTCGCCGACGTCGTCGTCGCCAACGACCCGATCACCGGCCAGGGCTCCAACTCCGCGTCCAAGTGCGCCGCCGCCTACCTCGCCTCGATCCTCGAACACGGCGACAAGCCGTTCGACGAGGACTGGATGCGGCGGACCTTCGACCGCTACTGGAACACCGCCCAGCACGTCACCAAGTGGACGAACGCCATGCTGGCCCCGCCGCCGGAGCACATCCTCAACCTGATCGGCGCGGCCGGACAGCTCCAGCCGGTCGCCGACCGCTTCGCCAACGGCTTCGACAACCCGGCCGACTTCGAGAACTTCTTCTACGAGCCGGACAAGACGAACGCCTACCTCGCCGAGGTCACCGGCGCGGCCGGCGCGTAGCTCACCCCGTACCCCTCGTCGGACCCGTCCGTCGCCCCCTCGGGGAGCTCCGGCGGCACGTAGTGCTCCAGGGGCTCCCCGCCGGGGTCGGGCCGCACCGCGCCCAGCACCGGGTTGGCCGCGACCGGCGACACCTTGACCCGCGCGCCGGGCCGTGGCGCCTGCACCACCATCCCGTCGCCCAGATACAGGGCGACATGCGTGGCGTCGTGGAAGTACACGACGAGGTCGCCCGGCCGCAGGTCCACCAGCTCGATCCGCTCCAGCCGCGCCCACTGCTCCTGGCTGGTCCGCGGCACCTCCGCGCCCGCCGCGCGCCACGCCTCGGAGGTCAGCCCCGAGCAGTCGTACGTCGCCGGGCCCTCCGCGCCCCACTGGTACGGCTTGCCGAGCTGCTCCACCGCGTACCGCACGGCCCGCTCACCGGCCGCCGACGGGGCGTTCGCGCTGCTCAGCGCGCCGGACGCCACCAGCTCCCGCTGCGCCTCGTCCACCCGGCCGCGCTCCAGCTCGGCCAGCTCGGCGAGCTGCTCCGCGGTGAGCGACGCCAGCAGCTCCTCGACGTCCCGCAGCCGCTCCACCACCTGGTCGCGTTCCTTCTTCCTCCGCTCGGTGAGCGCGATCCGCTCGTCCAGCGCCTTGCGCGCCCGACGCGCCAGCTCGCCCGCCTGCCGCGCGTCACCGGTCAGCCGGCCCACCGTCTGCGCCCGCTCCCGCGCCAGCTGCCCGATCACATGCCCCTGCTCCAGCGCGCGCTGCGGGTCGCGCGCCAGCAGCAGCCGCACATAGGGGGAGAGACCGCTCAGCGACTGGTACTGCTGCCGGGCGAGCCGTCCCGCGGCGCCCCGGCTGTCGTGCAGGGAGAGGCGGGTGCGGGCCAGCGCCTTCTCCAGCCGCTCCGTCTCGGCGCGCTGCTTCGCCAGCGCCTCCTCGGTGGCGTTGAAACGCTCGGTGGCCTTCTCGGCCTCCCGGTACAGGGTCTGAAGGTCCGTCAGCAGCTCGGGGACGGACCGGCCGCCGGACGCGGCGGCGCCGCCCGGCTCAGGGGCGGCCGCCGCGGGCAGGGGGGCGAGCACGGTCCCGGCCGCCAGCGCCGCCGTACACACCAGACGCAGAAGCATTCCTGACACGCCATCACCTCCGACGCGGGGCGGCCCGTCCGCTCCGCACCGCGAGCATCAGGGGGGTGTGCGCGGTCCGCTCGCCGAGTGTGCGCGGTTCGGCGCAACGGGGTCACCCGTCGGCGTCGTCCGGCTTGCCCTCCGGCGTGGCGTCCGGGCGCGCCGGGTGCTTCGACCACGGCCACCGCGGTCCGTCCCCGGCCCGGCCGGCGGGGTCGTAGAGGTACTTCCAGCGGGCGGTCAGGCCGGTGAGCGTGCTCCTCCCGCGCGGCACCCTCCGGTAGACGAGCACGGTGGGCGGGCCGCCGTCCGGAGCCGGGACGGGGATCCGGTACGTCTTGGGCGGGTGCCCGGTGATGCCGAGCAGCACGGGCAGGACGCGCCCGTCCATGGGGCCGCCCTCGAAGGGGGTGTCTTCGCTCTTCACCCCACCAGTCTCGGCCATCGGCCGCGCGTCACAGGTCCGCGGCCGGCCCCCGCTCACAGGTCCGCGGCCAGCGCCCGCACCAGGGCGTCGGTCTGCGCGTCCCGCCGCGCGGTCACCGTCAGCACCGCCACGAACTGCTCCACCAGCCAGTCCCGCAGCTCCTCCTGCGGCGGCTGCTTGTCCTCGTCGAGCCAGATCAGGGAGGCGGCCTCCACGGCCGTGATCCACATCCGGATGGTCATCCGCAGCCGGGGCCCGGGCTCGTCGACGCCGAGATGGCGCAGGATGTGCTCGGCGGCGGCCCGCCGCACCCCGTCCACGATCGCGGTCGTACGGGAGGTCTCCACCACGCTGCCGCCCTGGAGCAGCGCGCTGAAGCCGGCGTCGTGGCGGCCGACGAAGGCGAGGTAACGCTCCACCGCCCGGGTCAGCCGGGGGAGCAGCGGGCCCGCCTGCGGCTCGTCGAAGCAGTCCCGCAGCTCGTCGGCGGCGGACTTCAGGGCCGCCTCGTAGAGCTGCTGCTTGCCGCCGGGGAAGTAGCGGTAGACCAGGGGCCGCGACACGCCGGCCGCCTCCGCCACGTCGTCCAGCGACACGTCTTCCGGCGCCCGGTGGGCGAACAGGGACAGCGCGGCCTCCAGCAGCTGGGTGCGGCGCTCCTCGACACTGAGGCGCCGGTAGGCGGGGGTGGGGGCCTGCGAGGTCATGCCCGCAGCGTAACCGGCCGTCGCCGCCGCACGCCGGGCACGGCCGCCCGCACCGGCCGGAACGCGACCCCGGGGGCCGGGCCCGGGGGGCGCGCCCGGTCAGGCCAGCAGCCCCGAGGAGCGCCAGAGCCGGCGGCCCACGCCCCGCAGCACGCCGATGTCGTCGAGGAAGTCCGTCAGCTTCTTCGCGCCCTGCTGCATCACCTCGCGCCGGTGCCCGCTCGCCCGCACCTGCGCCACGGCCTCGCGCCGGTCCAGGCCGACGTTCGTGTAGACCTCCGGGTTCACGAAGGCCACCGAGAACACCCGGGCGAACTCGCCGGACGAGACGCGGGTGAACTCCTGGGACCAGCGGGGCGCGGTCATCATCTGGCGCCGCAGCTCCTCACGCGCGTACCGCACGTGCCGCGCCTCCTCGACCACATGGATGCGGGTGACGCCCCGGATCAGCGGCTGCACCCGCTCGTCGGGGAACGTCAGCCGCTGCATCCAGTCCAGCACCTCCTCGCCGAGGAGCGTCGCGGTGAACGAGCCGGGGGTGGTGGACACCGTCTTGAAGAGGCGCCCCAGGTTGTGGTGGACGCGGCTCACCGGGTACCAGGGGGTGCCGCTGTGCGCGATCACCCGGGCGAACATCTTCGAGTGCCGGCACTCGTCCTCGATCTCGGTGAGGGCGTAGCGCACGTGCGCGCTGGTCGCGGACTTGTCGTAGATGTGCCGGACCAGCAGCTGCATCAGGATCAGCTCGAACCAGATGCCGAGGGAGGCGAGCGCGGCGGCCTCGTGCCGGGAGAGCAGCAGGCGCTGCTCCTCGCTCATCCGCTGCCACATCGGGGTGCCGTACAGCGACACCAGCTCCGGCGGCCAGAACCACTTGCCGTCCTCGAAGGGCGCCTCCCAGTCCAGCTCCTCGTCCGGGTCGAAGGAGTGCTTCGCGGAGGACTCCAGCAGCCGCAGGGCCACCGCCTCCCGGTTCTTGAGCTGCCCGAGCGCGTCCCGCAGGCCGTCGAGCGCGTCGGTCTCCGGCAGGGTCGTCATGACGGTTCCACCTCGGGGCGTCTCGGGTTACCGGCAGGTCACCTTTATGAGACTGCTTGTCAGCAAGCCCGTCAATCCCCTGTGCGGGACTTGTCGCCGACCGGTGCGGCCGGCGCGAGCTCGTCCGCGCCGGGCGGGAAGGAGGTGCGCAGGGTGAAGGCGTACGGCGTCGGACCGTGGGTGCGCAGATGGACCAGGCGCGCCTCGGCCTCCGCGACGTCCGGACGGTGGCCCGCCGGCACCCACCACAGGGCGGTCATGGCCTCCTCCACCCGCTCGAACCACTCGCGTCTGCGGCTGAGCATCTCCCGGTGCCGGCCCTGGTACATGAACGCCGTCAGCGCGTCCGTGTCCCGCCACACCGACAGGTTGACGATCAGCCACGGGTCGTCGAAGACGGGGATGGCCGTGGCGTCGCCGTCGTCGCTCTGGAGCCGCCACACGAACCCGGCGGCGGCGTCCGCGTCCGCGTTGACCGGGTCGAGGTTGTCGACGAAGTCCTTCAGCAGGGGGGTGTCCAGAGGCGCCTTGAGCCGGGCGATGTTCACCTGGGCGAGTTCGTATGCGGTCATGTACCGAACGTTAGGTCGGGAACTCCGCCGTCCGGCACCCCCGTCTCACCAACTGGGCTTCCCGGCAGGCACGTTGTCCTGGCCGGGACGCCGGCCGCGAGGTGACGGCTACTCGGTCGCGTGCGGGGAGTGGTCCTGGCGCCGGGTGGCGTGGAGGGAGCCGAGCAGGCGGAGGGAGTGGGCGCTGGGGCTGCCCGGTTCGGCGTGGTAGATGACGAGCTGCTGGCCGGGCGCCTCGCGTACGTCGAACGCCTGGTAGGTGAGCGTGAGCGGGCCGACGTCCGGGTGGAGGAAGTGTTTGGCGTCCCGCGTCTTGCCTCCCACGGTGTGGGACCGCCACAGGCGCGCGAAGTCCGCGCTGTGCTCGGTGAGGGTGCCGACGAGTTCACGCAGCCGCGGGTTGTCCGGTTCGAAGCCGGTCGCCTCGCGGAGGTTGGCGACGGTGGCTTGGGCCGCCCGGTCCCAGTCCGCGTAGAAGGCGGGGCCGGCGGGGTCGAGGAAGGTCATGCGGGCGAGGTTGTCCGCCGGGGTGAACGCCGAGTAGAGGGCCTGGGTCAGCGCGTTGGCCGCGAGGAGGTCGAGGGCTCGGTTCATGACGAACGCCGGGGTGTGGGGGTAGCCGTCCATCAGCTGCCGCAGGGCGGGGCTGACGCGCCCGGTGGAGCGCGGCGGGAGCCGGTCGCCGGGCGTGGCCCCGGCCAGCCGGTACAGGTGCGCCCTGGCGTCCTCGTCTAGGTGCAGCGCCTGACTGAGCGCGTCGATCACCTGGGGCGAGGGGTTGCGTTCGCGGCCCTGTTCCAGGCGGGTGTAGTAGTCGGCGTTCACTCCGGCCAGGACGGCGACCTCCTCGCGGCGCAGCCCGGCGACCCTGCGGGTCCCGTAACTCGGCATCCCGACGTCGTGCGGGCGCAGGGCGGCGCGGCGTGCGCGCAGGAAGTCCCCCAGGTGGTTGTCGTCCATGCCCTCAGGCTAGGCGGGGCGCCGTCGTGCTGCCTGGGTGTGCCGCACCCAGGCAGCACGCGTCCTGGTCGGTCCCCGCTGACCTGCGCAGACTCGGTGGAGCGGAAGGAACCGCACCGTTCGAGCAGAGGAGGCCGCCATGGCCGAGACCGAGGACGGCCACGTGGACGTGGTCGGCATGTGGGTGACCGAGGACGGGCACATCCGGCAGGAGCTGCTGCCCGACGGCCGTTACGACGAGGCCCGCGGCGACCGGGCCAGTGCGTACACCGGCCGCTACACGGTCACCGGAAGTCACCTGGACTACGTCGACGACACCGGCTTCACCGCCACCGGGGACATCCGCGACGGAGTGCTCTACCACGAACACCTCGTGCTGTACCGGGAGTCGGACCCGTCGTAGCGGGGGCGGCGAGCGTGGCGGGACAACGGGCGACCGCCGAGACAGGCGGCAGTCGCCGACGGACGTGTCAGCAGTCGCTGACAGACACAGCAAACGCAGAAGGAAGGACCGTTTTCATGACCGGACGACGGCTTGAGGGCAAGGTGGCCCTGATCACGGGCGCGACCGGGGGCATCGGTGCGGCGACCGCCGAACGCTTCGCCCGGGAGGGCGCCCGGCTGGTGCTCACCGATGTGGCCTCAGAACCCCTCCAGTCGCTGGCGCGGCGCATCGAGGCGGGCGGCGCGGAGGTGACGACCGCCCTCCTCGACGTCTCCTCCGCCCGGGAATGGGAGGAGGTGACCACCCTCGTACGCGATCGTTTCGGCGTGCTGGACGTGCTGGTGAACGTCGCCGGGATCCTGGACTGGCCGGGTGTCGAGGACACGCGGGAAGAGGCGTGGGACCGCGTGATCGACGTGAACCAGAAGGGCACCTGGCTCGGTATGAGGGCGGCGATGCCGCTGCTGCGCGCGAGCGGCAACGCGTCGGTGATCAACACCTCGTCCGTGCTCGGCCTGGTGGGCAGCGGCGCGGCGGCGGCCTACCAGGCGTCGAAGGGCGCGGTGCGCCTGCTGAGCAAGACGGCCGCGGTCGAGTACGCCCGGCAGGGCGTACGGGTCAACTCGATCCACCCCGGAGTGATCGCCACCCCGATGATCCAGGACCTCCTGGACGAGCAGGGCGACCAGCAGCCGGACATCCGACGCACCCCCATGCGACGGGCCGGCCGCGCCGACGAGATCGCCTCCGCGATGCTCTTCCTCGCCTGCGACGACTCCTCCTTCGTCACCGGCTCGGAACTCGTCGTCGACGGCGGCCTCACCGCGCACTGAACCACCCGCCCGCCGGGCGTCCCCGACGCCACCCATAAGACGACACCCCTCACAGAAGGACCCCATCATGACGCCCACCCCCGCGTCCGCCGACGCATCCGAGTTCGCCGGGAGGACCGCCCTGGTCACCGGGGCCGCACGCGGCGTCGGCAAGGAGACCGTGGCACTGCTCCATGCCCGCGGCGCCCGCGTCGTCGCCGTCGACCTGCGTCCCGACGTCACGGCCCTGGAGGACGCATACCCCGGCGTCCTCGCGGTGCGGGGCGACATCACGCGGGAGGAGACCGCCGTCCACGCGGTCTCCTCGGCGCAGGACGCCTTCGGAGGCCTCGACATCCTGGTGAACAACGCCGGACGCACCCTGAACAAACCCGTCACCGAGACCACCGCCGAGGACTGGGACACCGTGATGGCCGTCAACGCCCGCGGCTCCTTCCTCTTCGCCCGGGAAGCCTTCCGGGTCATGCGGAGCCGGGGCGGCGGGAGCATCGTCAGCACCGGGTCCTACGCCGGCACGGTCGCCCTGCCCGACGGCGTCGCCTACAGCGCGTCCAAAGGCGCCCTGGCCCAGCTGACCAAGGTGCTCGCCGTCGAAGGCGGACCCTGGAACATCCGCGCCAACCTCGTCGCCGCAGGCGTCATCGAGACCGACTTCCTCGACACGTTTCGCCCCGACAGCCGCGCCTACCTCGCCTCGTTCGCCGACGCCCAGCCCCTGGGCCGCGTCGCACAGCCCGAGGAGATCGCCGAGATCCTCTGCTTCCTCGCCTCACCACGCTCCGGCTTCATCACCGGAGCCGTGGTCCCCGCGGACGGCGGCTTCACCGCCGTCTGACGTGGGGGTGACCGCTCACCCGGACCGCAGCACCGCCTCCATCACCGCCCGCGCGACCGGGGCCGCCGTGCCGCCGCCGCTGATCTCGCGCCGGTTGCCGGCCGCGTCCTCCACCACCACGGCCACCGCCACCTTCGGCTCCAGCTCGTCCTCCCGCTGCGCCCAGGAGATGAACCAGGCGTACGGCGTGCCCGAGTTGCCCAGGCCGTGCTGGGCGGTGCCGGTCTTCCCGCCGACCACGGCGCCGGGGATCGCCGCCTTCCCGCCGGTGCCGTCCTCCACCACCCCGCGCATCAGCTCCCGCAGCCGGCTCGCCGTCGCCGGGAGCATGGCCCGCCGCACCGCGCCCGACCCCGCCGCGGACACCGTGCCGCCGCCCGCCCGCATGGTCCGCTCCACCAGGTACGGCTCGCGCACCTGCCCGCCGCTCGCCACGGCCGCCGCGACCGTCGCCATCTGGAGCGGCGTGGCCCGCGTGTTGTACTGCCCGATCGACGACAACGCGAGCTGCGCCGCGTCCAGCGTGGTGTCGAAGGTGCTGGGCGCCACCCGGAACGGGATCCGCAGACCGGCGTCGTTGAAGCCGAAGCTCTCGGCGGCCCTGCGCATCCGCTCCAGCCCCGTGACCACGCCGAGCTGGGCGAACACCGTGTTGCAGGACCGCACGAACGCGTCCCGCAGGGTGGCGTTGCCGCACTTCCCCGCGCCGTTGACCAGCCGCGTCGTCGTCCCGGGCAGCAGATACGGGTCGGGGGAGCGGGTCGGCTCGTCGAGGCCCTTCACCACGCCCGCGTCCAGCGCCGCCGCCGCGGTGACCACCTTGAACGTCGACCCCGGGGGATAGGTGCGCTGCACCGCCCGGTTCAGCATCGGCCGGTCCGGGTCGGCGTTCAGCCGCGCCCACGCCTCCCGCGCCGCCGCGCCGTTCCCGGACAGCGGCTCCGGGTCGTACGACGGCATCGACACCAGCGCCAGGATCCGCCCCGTCGACGGCTCCACCGCCGCCACCGCGCCCTTCCGCCCCCGCAGACCCTCGTACGCCGCCTGCTGCGCCCGCGGGTCGATCGTGGTCAGCACGTCGCCGCCCGCGCTGCGGGAACGCGTGAACTCGTTCCACAGCGGCAGCGGCGCCAGCACCGGGGCGGCCCCGGACAGCACCGCGTCCTCCGTGGCCTCCAGCAGCGTCGTGCCGTACTCCTGCGAGGCGAAGCCCGTCACCGGCGCGTACAACGGCCCGTCGAGGTACGTCCGTTCGTACCGCAGGTGCTCCCCGGTGTCCCGGGACCCGGTGACCGGCCGGCCGCCGACCAGGATGTCGCCGCGCGGCTGCTGGTACCGCGCGATCGCGGCACGCCGGTTGGCCGGGTTGGTCTCGTAGTCCTCCGCGTGCAGCACCTGCACCCGGGCCGCGTTGACCAGCAGCGCGAGAAGCAGCAGCGCGCAGAACAGCGCCGCGTGCCGGATGTGCCGGGTCACCGGAGCGCACCCGGGGCTGCGGCCTGCCGCCGCGCGCTGTCGCTCAGCCGGACCAGCAGCGCCACGATCGCCCAGTTGGTCACCACCGACGAGCCGCCCTGCGCCAGGAACGGCATCGCCATGCCGGTCAGCGGGATCAGCCCGGTCACCCCGCCCGCGATCACGAACACCTGGAGCGCCACCAGCGATGCCAGCCCCACGGCGAGCAGCCGCCCGAACGGGTCACGCAGCGCGAGCCCCGCCCGGTAGCCGCGCTCCACCAGCAGCCCGTACAGCAGGAAGACCGCGGACAGCCCGGCCAGGCCCAGCTCCTCGCCGGCCGTCGCCAGGATGAAGTCCGACTTCACCGCGAAGCCGATCAGCACGGAGTGCCCGAGCCCCAGCCCCGACCCCAGCATCCCGCCCTCGGCAAAGGCGAACAGCGACTGGGCGAGCTGGTTGGGACCCTCGCCCGCCTCGATCGACGCGAACGGGTGCAGCCACGTCTCGATCCGATGGTGCACGTGCGGTTCGAGCCGGCCCACCGCGACCGCGCCCAGCGAGGCCAGCAGCAGTCCCAGCGCGATCCAGCCGGTGCGGCCGGTGGCGACGTACAGCAGGACCACGAACAGGCCGAAGAACAGCAGCGAGGTGCCGAGGTCCCGCTCCAGGACCAGCACGCCGACGCTGACCAGCCACACGGCGACGATCGGCCCGAGCACCCGCCCGGTGGGCACCTGCATCCCCCACACGCGGCGGCCCGCGTAGGTCAGCGCGCCCCGGTTCGCGGCCAGGTACGCGGCGAAGAACACCGCCAGCAGCACCTTCGCGAACTCGCCCGGCTGGATGGAGAACCCGGCCACCCGGATCCAGATGCGGGCGCCGTTCACCGAGGGGAACAGGATCGGCACGGTCAGCAGGACCAGCGCGACGGTGACGCAGAGGTACGTGTAGCGCTGGAGCACCCGGTGGTCGCGCAGCACCAGGATCACCGCGATGAACAGCGCCACCCCCAGCGTCGACCAGATCAGCTGCGCGGGGGCGGCCCGGTCGCCCGGCGTCTCCAGGTCCAGCCGGTAGATCAGCACCAGACCCACCCCGTTGAGCAGCACCCCGATCGGCAGCGGCAGCGGGTCGGCGAGCGGGGCCCGCCAGCGCACCGCCAGATGGGCCAGCACGGCGAGCACACCGAGCCCGGCGCCGTATCCTGCGGCGCCGGGCGGGACGGTGCCGTTCCTGGCGAGGCCGACGGCGCAGTAGCCGTACACCGACAGTCCGACGGCCAGGACGATGAGGGCGAGTTCCACACCGCGACGCCCGGTGAGACGCACGGTGGACGCGGGCGGGTCCGCCGTCGCCAGGGTGATACCGGCCTTGCTCATGTCCGGAACTTACCCAGATGCGACGCTTCGTGCGCTGTGCCGGTCAGCACCAGCGTGGCGTGGGACCGAAGGTGTCGATGTACCGGGCCGGACCCCAGGCCCAGGTGCCGTCGGTGAGCAGGTACCAGGTCGAGTTGCCGTCCACCCGGCCGCCCTGCGCCTTGCAGAAGATGTGGACGACATCGCCCTTGCGGGCGTACCGGATGACCTGCGAACCCCGCTCCGGGGCGCTGCGCAGCGCCAGCCGCTGGACCGTCACCACGCCGCGGGCCTCGCCCTGGTCGCCGTGATCGCCGTGGTCGCCGCCGGTCTGCTGGTTGTTGTTGCTGTTGCCTTGCTGGTGGGAGCCGGTGTTGTTGCCGTTGCCGCCCTGCTGGCTCCAGTTGCCCTGGTTGTTCTGGGTGTTCTGGTTGTTCTGGGTGTTCTGGCTGGACTGGTTGCCCTGACCGTTCTGGTTGCCCTGGCCGCTCTGGTTGTTGTGGCTGTTCTGCCCGCTCTGGTTGCTCTGGTTGTTCTGGTTTCCCTGGCCGGGGTCGTCCGCGGCGAGCGCGGGGGTGACGGCGGTCGCGAGCGCCAGGGCGCCGGCGGCGAGCGCTATGGGCAGACGGCGGGTGAGCGGGGCACGCGGGCGTCGTAGGGACATGGCAGTACCTCCATGGGGGGAGACAACAGGTCGAAGGTGACTTGTCGCCACATTAGGAGCGCCCCCCGGCGCCCGCCCGGTCTGCTGCGCCATCGGGGACGGCGCTCCGCCTACCGGGGCACACGCCCCGTCAGGGCGGCCGTCCCCGTCACTCGGCAAGTTCCTCCAGCATCCGCGCGGTGGCGAGTCCCGCCCGCAGGTAGTCGACGAACAGGCCGTTGTGCAGCGCCCAGGAGGAGCGGCGGGACCGGATCAGCCGGACCGCCCCCTCGGCCGAACGGCCCCTGCGCATCAGCGCGTGCGCGACCACCAGACCCGAGCGGTTGTAGCCGTGGAAGCAGCGGACGAGGACCGTGCGGCCGGCGTCCAGGGCCTCGCACGCCGCCTCGGCCAGCCGGATCACGCCCGCGAGCTGGGTGCCGTCCAGCGGACCGTCCGGGATGGGCCACACCTGGTGCTCGACGCCGGGGTCGGGGCCGTGCCCCGGCAGCCGCAGCAGGGTCTGCACCAGGTCGAACTGCCGGTGCACGATCACCGGCTCCACCCGCCCCGCCGGTCCGCGGACCTCGTGCCCGCCCATCCACAGGCCCGGCTCGATCTCGTCCCACGGGCTGTCCGGAGCCGGTACGTCGGGTTGACTCTCGCGGGTACGCAACGGCGCCTCCCACTCTCATCGCCCAACTGCTGTCCACGGTATCCGGCTTCTTGCCCCCGCAGCACCCCGCCTGTTCCCATGGAGTCGGGGTGATGGCGCATGGACGGACCGCGCGTCGTGCCGGCCCGCCGGCACGACGCGCGGTCCG
>MUNG01000254.1 GCA_002154585.1 Streptomyces pseudogriseolus | reverse complement strand
CGCGTCGTCGACGACGCGGTCCGTCAAATGTCCTGCGGAACGCGACGATTGGCGTGAAACCGCCGGTCCGCACGGGGTGGTTGTCGGGCACATTTGTTGACCTCGGTCGGTGCCCGGACGGCGGGGGGCGGCAACGGGTGGGGGGATGTGTTGAACGTACCCGGAAGGGAACGGAGCCGGGCTTCGGACGACCAGCCCTATTTCTTCCTCAGTTACGCGCACACCCCGCGGGTGGGCAACGGCGGCGGTGACCCCGACCACTGGGTGTGCGTTCTGTATCAGGACCTGTGCAGCACCATCATGCAGCTCACCGATCTGCCGGCCGACGTACCCGCCGGGTTCATGGACCGGGAGATGAGTTCGGGCGACGGGTGGCCTCACGTCCTCAGCGAAAACCTCGCGCGGTGCCGGGTGTTCGTGCCGCTGCTGTCCCGGCGCTACTTCGCCAGCGAAATGTGCGGCCGCGAGTGGTACGCGTTCAACGAGCGGCAGTTGCAGGTCCAGGCCGTCGACGGCAGGGAGGTGTCCGCCATCGTGCCCGCCCTGTGGACCGGGATCGACTACACAC
>MUNG01000253.1 GCA_002154585.1 Streptomyces pseudogriseolus | reverse complement strand
CGGCGAGCGCGGCGACGGCCCGCTCGGTGCCGGTCCGCAGCATGGGGGCGAGGAGCGCCAGGAACACGGCGGGACCGGCCGCGTCCAGGCCCCACGCCTTGGTGTCGCCGATGGCGTCCGCGCCCAGCGCGCCGAGCAGCGTGGTGAGGTTCCACAGGACGTAGAGGCTGAGCCCGGTGACCAGGAAGCCGATGCGGGCGGCGCGGCGGGTGGGCTGGGCGAGCGAGACGGCGGTGGTCTCGTCGATCACCCACTGCGCGGCGAACGGCCGCACCGCGCGGGGCAGCGCCAGCAGCTGCGACAGCCGCAGCCCGTAGAAGGCGTTGCGCACGCCGAGAAAGAACGCTCCCGCGGCGGCCGTGACGGCGCCGCCGCCCGCCGCGAGCGCCCCCACCAGGGCGAACTGGGAGGCGCCGGTGAACACCAGCAGGCTGAGCGCGCAGGTCTGGAGCAGGCTGAGCCCGCTGCCCGCCGAGGTCACGCCGAAGGCGAACCCGGAGAGTCCGACGGCGACCCCGACGCCGAGGGCGTCCCGTACGACGGCGCCGTCCGGCTTCGCTCCGCCGTCGGAGAGCCCGTCTCCGGTGCCGGACCGTAGGTCCGCGTACTCGTGCTCTGCTGTCCGTTCCGCTGCCACGCACCGGACGCTACGGAAAGGTCCCCGCGCGCGTCTTGTACGTTCTTGCGCTCGCGCTGGTAGGCGCCCGGCGGGACGCCGACGATCCGGCTGAAGTGCCGGTTGAGGTGCGGCTGGTCGGTGAACCCCACGGTGACGGCCGCCTCGGACGGTGTCGTCCCCGCGTCCAGCAGCCGCCGGGCGCGTCGTACGCGCGCGTCGGTGAGCCAGGTGTGCGGGGGCATCCCGTAGGCGGCGCGGAAGGCGCGCAGCAGGGCGAACGGGCTGGTGCCGAGGTCGGTGGCGAGCCGCTCCAGGGTGGGCGGCTCGGCCATGCGCTCCTCGAGCACGGCACGCGCGCGTGCCGCGGTCCGGGCGCCGGCGGTGCGGACCTCGCGCCGGGGCAGCGTGCCGCCGTTCAGCCGCAGCAGCCGGGTGACCACGACCCGCAGCAGGGTGTCGGCGGCGAGCGCGTTGCCCTCGTCGGTGGCCCGCAGCACCTGGTGGACCAGCCGCACCGTGTACGGGTCGTCGAGGACCGGCGTGACGAAGCCCGGGGTGCCGCGCAGGGTGGTGGTCTCGGCGGCGATCGCGGCCACGACGTCCGGCGACGGATAGACGGCCCCGTACCGCCAGCCCTCGGGGACGCCCGCCCTGCCGGTGTGGGGCGTGTCCGGGTTCACCAGGGCGAGGGCGCCGGCGCCCGCGTACTGGTCGCCGCTGCCGTGGTGGAAGACCTCGACGCCGTCGGCGATGGCGGCGATCACGAAGTGCTCGTGGGTGTGCCGGACGAACGACTTGCGGATGTAGCGGGCGCGCAGCAGGTCGACACCGGGCAGTTCCTCGTACCGCCAGTGCCGCGCCCGTTCCCCGCGCGTTTCCGCCATACCGTCATTGTCACGCGGCCCGGACGGCGCGCGGACCGGCCCGGTTGTCAGTGGCCGGGTGCACGATGGAGCCATGGTCAGCGATCCGCGCCGCGCCCTGGACGGCTTCTCCCCCGCGACCCGCGGCTGGTTCACGGGTGCCTTCTCCGCGCCCACCGCCGCCCAGGCCGGCGCCTGGCAGGCCATCGGCGCGGGCTCGGACGTGCTGGTGGTGGCGCCCACCGGGTCCGGCAAGACGCTGGCCGCGTTCCTCGCCGCCCTGGACCAGCTGGCGTCGACGCCCCCGCCGGCCGACCCCAAGAAGCGCTGCCGGGTGCTGTACGTCTCGCCGCTGAAGGCCCTCGCCGTGGACGTCGAGCGCAATCTGCGCAGCCCGCTGACCGGCATCCGCCAGGAGGCCGTGCGCCTGGGGCTGCCCGAGCCGGAGGTGAAGGTCGGCATCCG
Organism: Streptomyces pseudogriseolus; assembly: GCA_002154585.1. GTDB lineage: Bacteria > Actinomycetota > Actinomycetes > Streptomycetales > Streptomycetaceae > Streptomyces > Streptomyces pseudogriseolus. The sequence continues at coordinate 9,267 of MUNG01000253.1, read as the reverse complement.
CTCCGGCGACACCCCGCCCGCCGAGCGCCGCGCCCTCGCCACACGGCCGCCGGACATCCTGATCACCACGCCCGAGTCGCTGTTCCTGATGCTGACGTCCGCCACGCGCGACGCGCTCGCGGGCGTGGAGACCGTGATCCTCGACGAGGTGCACGCGGTCGCGGGCACCAAGCGCGGCGCGCACCTGGCCCTGTCCCTGGAGCGGCTGGACGAGCTGCTGCCGAAGCCGGCCCGCCGCATCGGCCTGTCGGCGACGGTGCGCCCGGTGGACGAGGTGGCCCGCTTCCTGTCCCCGCGCCGCAAGACGGAGATCGTGCAGCCGGAGTCGGGCAAGGAGTTCGACCTCTCCGTGGTGGTGCCGGTCGAGGACCTCGGCGAGCTGGGCGGCTCACCCGTCTCCGAGAGCTCGGAGGGCGCGGAGAAGCCCTCGATCTGGCCGCATGTCGAGGAGCGGATCACCGATCTGGTGCAGAGCCACCGCTCCACCATCGTGTTCGCCAACTCCCGCCGTCTCGCCGAGCGCCTGTGCAACCGGCTCAACGAGATCGCCTACGAGCGCGCCACCGGCGAGCCCCTGGACGAGCACCACTCCCCCGCCGAGCTGATGGGCAACTCCGGAGCCGCCCAGGGTGCGCCCGCGGTCATCGCGCGGGCGCACCACGGCTCGGTGTCCAAGGAGCAGCGCGCCCAGGTGGAGGAGGACCTGAAGGCGGGCCGGCTGCCCGCGGTGGTCGCCACGTCCAGTCTGGAGCTGGGCATCGACATGGGCGCCGTCGACCTGGTGGTGCAGGTCGAGTCGCCGCCGTCGGTCGCCTCCGGCCTCCAGCGCGTGGGCCGCGCGGGCCACCAGGTGGGCGCGGTGTCCACGGGCGTGGTGTTCCCGAAGTACCGGGGCGACCTGGTGCAGGCCGCCGTCGTCACGGAGCGGATGCGCACGGGCGCGATCGAGTCCCTGCGCGTCCCGTCCAACCCGCTGGACGTCCTGGCGCAGCAGCTCGTGGCGATGACCTCGATGGACACCTGGCAGTTCGACGACCTGCTGGCGCTGGTCCGCCGGGCGGCCCCCTTCGCCTCGCTGCCCGAGTCCGCGTTCACGTCCGTGCTGGACATGCTCGCCGGCCGCTACCCGTCGGACGCCTTCGCGGAGCTGCGCCCGCGCGTGGTGTGGGACCGGGTGACGGGCGAGATCACCGGCCGTCCGGGCGCCCAGCGGCTGGCCGTCACCTCGGGCGGCACGATCCCCGACCGCGGCCTGTTCGGCGTGTTCCTGGCGGGCGCCGACCCCAAGAAGGGCGGGGGCCGGGTCGGCGAGCTGGACGAGGAGATGGTCTACGAGTCGCGCGTGGGTGACGTGTTCACGCTCGGCACCAGCTCGTGGCGCATCGAGGACATCACGCGCGACCGCGTCCTGGTCTCCCCCGCGCCCGGTGTGCCGGGCCGGCTGCCGTTCTGGAAGGGCGACCAGCTGGGCCGGCCGCTGGAGCTGGGCCGGGCGGTGGGCGCGTTCCTGCGCGAGGTGGGCTCGCTGTCCGACGAGGACGCCCGGCTGCGGCTGCTGGCCGCGGGCCTGGACGCCTGGGCCGCGGACAACGTGCTGTCGTACCTGGCGGAGCAGCGCGAGGCGTGCGGCCACATCCCGGACGACCGGACGATCGTGGTGGAGCGCTTCCGTGACGAGCTGGGCGACTGGCGGGTGGTGGTGCACTCCCCGTTCGGCGCCCAGGTGCACGCCCCCTGGGCGCTCGCGCTCGGCGCCCGCCTCTCCGAGCGGTACGGCATGGACGCCCAGGTGATGCACGCCGACGACGGCATCGTGCTGCGCCTCCCGGACGCCGACCTGATGGGCCTGGACCTGCTCGACCAGGAGCCGTCGCGGGCCGGCTCCGAGTACGACGCGGACAGGGCCCCCGTGGGCGCCGCCGACGTCGTCTTCGACAAGGGCGAGGTCGACCAGGTGGTCACCGACCAGGTCGGCGGCTCGGCGCTGTTCGCCTCCCGGTTCCGTGAGTGCGCCGCCCGCGCGCTGCTGCTGCCGCGCCGCAACCCGGGCCGGCGCACCCCGCTGTGGCAGCAGCGCCAGCGTGCCTCCCAGCTGCTCCAGGTGGCCGGGGAGTTCGGGTCGTTCCCGATCGTCCTGGAGGCGGTCCGCGAGTGCCTCCAGGACGTGTTCGACGTCCCCGGCCTGGTCGAGCTGATGGGCGACCTGGAGTCCCGGAAGGTGCGGCTGGTCGAGGTCACCACCCCGGAGCCGTCCCCCTTCGCCCGCTCCCTGCTGTTCGGGTACGTCGCCCAGTTCCTCTACGAGGGCGACTCCCCGCTCGCCGAGCGCCGGGCGGCCGCCCTGTCGCTGGACTCGCGGCTGCTCGCGGAGCTGCTCGGCCAGGCGGAGCTGCGCGAGCTGCTGGACGCCGAGGTGCTCACGGAGCTGGAGCGCGAGCTGCAGTGGCTCACCGAGGACCGGCGGGCGAAGGACGCGGAGAGCGTCGCCGACCTGCTGCGGCTGCTCGGTCCGCTCACGGAGTCCGAGCTGGCCGAGCGGGGCGCGGAGCCGCAGTGGGCGCGGGAGCTGGCCTCCGCGCGGCGCGCCATCCGCGTGCGGGTCGCGGGCGAGGACCACTGGGCGGCCGTCGAGGACGCGGGCCGGCTGCGGGACGCGCTGGGCACGGCGCTGCCGGTGGGCGTGCCCGAGGCGTTCACCGAGCCCGTCAAGGACCCCCTGGGCGACCTCCTCGCGCGGTACGCGCGCACGCACGGCCCGTTCACGTCGGCGACGGCGGCGGCCCGCTTCGGGCTGGGCGTGGCCGTCACCGAGGGCGCCCTGCAACGCCTCGCGGCGGCCGGCCGGGTCGTGCAGGGCGAGTTCCACCCGGCCGGCATCGGGCAGGAGTGGTGCGACGCGGCGGTGCTGCGCCGGCTGCGCCGCCGTTCACTCGCCGCGCTGCGGCACGAGCTGGAGCCGGTTCCGCCCGCCGCGCTGGCCCAGTTCCTCCCCCAGTGGCAGCACCTGGGCAAGGGCCACTCCCTGCGCGGCATCGACGGACTGCTGCGGGCCGTCGAGCAGTTGCAGGGCGCGTCCGTGCCCGCCTCCGCCCTGGAGAAGCTGGTCCTGCCGTCCCGGGTGGCGGACTACGCCCCGGCCATGCTCGACGAGCTGACCGCCTCCGGGGAGGTGGTCTGGGCGGGCGCCGGTTCGCTGCCGGGCAAGGACGGCTGGGTCTCCCTGTACCTGGCGGACGCGGCCCCCCTGCTGCTGCCTCCCCCGCACCCGCTGGAGACGACCGCGCTGCACGAGTCCGTGCTGGCCGCCCTGTCCGGCGGTTACGGCCTCTTCTTCCGGCAGATCGCCGACCAGGTCCGCGCCACCACGCACCCCGAGGCGGGCGACGTGCAGCTGGCCGACGCCCTGTGGGACCTCGCCTGGTCCGGGCGGCTCACCAACGACACGCTCAACCCGCTGCGCGCCGTGCTCGGCTCCGGCCGCACCGCCGGGTCCACCGCCCACCGCGCCAAGCGCGCGGTGCCGCGCGGGCGCTACGGCTCGCTCACGGCGGCGGCGCGCAGCGCCTCCCGTACCGGCCCGCCGACCGTCGCCGGCCGCTGGTCGCTGCTGCCCGACCGGGACGCCGACACCACGGTCCGCGCCCACGCCCTGGCCCGTACGCTGCTCGACCGGCACGGGGTGGTGACCCGGGGCGCCGTCTCCGCGGAGGGCGTGGAGGGCGGCTTCTCGGCGGTGTACCGCGTGCTGTCCGCCTTCGAGGAGACCGGGCAGGCCCGGCGCGGCTACGTGGTGGAGGGCCTGGGCGCCGCGCAGTTCGCGATGGACGGCGCCGTGGACCGCCTGCGCGCGGCGGCCAACGCCCGGGAGCGCGGCGAGGGGCACACGGCCCCGGCCGCGCCCGCCCCGTTGGGCGCGGCGTCCGACCCCTACGGTCTCGGGCCGGGCCGGGACGACGCGTCGTACCTGCCCTCGCGGCCCGGTGAGTACGTCTCGCCGCGCGACCTTGCCGCCCAGGGCTCGCAGCCCTGGCAGAACGGCGGCGGACCGTCGTACGACCCGTTCGCCGGCCGCCGTACGGGGCCGGACCGCGCCTCCCGGGCCGTGGTGCTGGCCGCCGCCGACCCGGCCAACGCCTACGGGGCGGCCCTGGGCTGGCCCGAGCCGCCGGACGGCGCCGGGCACAAGCCGGGCCGCAAGGCGGGCTCCCTGGTGGTGCTGGTGGACGGTGAGCTGACGCTCTACATGGAGCGCGGCGGCAAGACGGTGCTCGCCTGGCCCGCCGACCCCGGCGCCGACCCGGCCGACGACCCGAGGCTTCCGGCGGCAGCCGAGGCGCTCGCGAACGGCGCCCGCGCGGGCTCCCTCGGCACAATCACGGTGGAGCGCGTCAACGGCGCCCCGGCCCTGACGTCCCCGCTGGGCGCCCTTCTGGAGACCGCCGGGTTCGTGGCCACCCCGAGAGGGCTGCGGCTGCGCGCCTGACCGTGTGCGGGCCGGCCGTGTCACTCTTGACGCATGCCCGAAGGAGACACGGTCTGGCAGGCCGCGCGACGGCTGCACGACGCCCTCGCCGGCCGCGTCCTGGTCCGCAGCGACCTGCGCGTGCCCCGCTTCGCCACGTCCGACCTCACCGGCCGCTCGGTGCTGGACGTCACGGCGCGCGGCAAGCACCTGCTGACCCGGATCGAGGGCGGCCTGACCCTGCACTCGCATCTGCGGATGGACGGCTCCTGGCGGATCTACGCGCCCGGGCAGCGCTGGAACGGCGGCCCGGCGCACCAGATCCGCGCCGTCCTCGCCAACGCCGAACGCACGGCCGTGGGCTACCGGCTGCCCGTGCTGGAGCTGATCCGCACCGAGGACGAGGAGGACCGCGCGGTCGGCCACCTCGGCCCCGATCTGCTGGGCCCCGACTGGGACGCCGACCTGGCGCTCGCCAACCTCGCCGAGGACCCCGGCCGCGAGCTCGGCGAGGCGCTGCTGGACCAGCGGAACCTCGCGGGCATCGGCAACGTGTTCAAGAGCGAGCTGTGCTTCCTGCTCAACGTCACGCCCTGGCTGCCCGTCGGCGAACTCCCGGCCGACCGCATGGCGAGCCTCCCGGAGCTGGCCAGGAAGCTGCTGGAGTTCAACCGCGACCGCGCCGTCCGCAACACCACCGGCCGCCGCGGCCAGGACCTCTACGTCTACGGCCGCGCCCGCCGCCCTTGCCTGCGCTGCGGCACGCCGATCCGGGTGGCCGAGCAGGGCGACGGCTCACGCGAACGCCCCACGTACTGGTGCCCCGTCTGCCAGCCGGGACCCGCCCCCGAACCCGCGCCGCGAGCCGGCCGGGGCCCTGCCCGGTAGCCGGCACAGCCGCCTTGAGGGCGTCACTCCGCCCCGGGCTCACGGGCTGCGCGCCAGGCCCGCCGCCACCGCCCGGCGGCGAGCGCCCCGTCTGCCCGCGCCTTGGGCAGACAGTGGACCGGAAGCACGCTCAGGCCCCATCCGCCGGCCGCGACCGCACCCTCCAGGGCGCCGGCGTCGGGCGCCAGCAGCAGCCGTGCCGCCGCCCACCACCACAGGGCCGTGAACGCCACGCAGGCGGCCCACCGGCGCACCAGGGGCCCGCTTCTCCACGCAAGGGATGCGCCCCGCGCCCGTGTCACCCGTTCGCGGCCTGGAACATCCAGTGGTGCTTCTCGAGGTCCGCGGTGATCGTGATGATGATGTCCTGGGTCACCGGGTCGGGCTCCTCGGTCGCCGCGATCCGCTCCCGCATACGGGCGATGACCGCGCCCAGCGCGTCCACCAGCGCGCTCACCGCCGCCGCGTCGTCGACCCAGCCCTCGGGCGTGACGCCGATGCCGCTGCCGACGGCCACGGTCGCGGCCCGCCCGTCGGGCGAGACGCCCAGCGCCGCGGCCCGCTCGGCCACCGTGTCGGAGTGGCCGCGTGCGGTGGTCACGACCTCGTCGAGCTGGAGATGGACGGAGCGGAAGCGCGGTCCGACCACGTTCCAGTGGATCTGCTTGGCCACCAGGGAGAGGTCGATCAGATCGACCAGGGCGCCCTGCAGTGCCTCAGAAACGGTCTTCAGGTTCTCGTCGGACAACGGGCTCTTCACGACGTACATCCGCACCTCCGTGGCTGGTCCCCCGCCTCCGTCTCCACGATGACGGCCCCCCGCCGCACCGGCAAACGCAGCCCCACCCGCACCCACGGCACTTCCCGGAGACGCGAAAAACCCCGGCGGCACCCCTCCGGAATCCTCCGGAGAAGCCCTCACCGGGGCATCTCACACCTTCACACCGCGCGGAGCGCCGGACGCCTGGTCAGGCGGCGACGACGTCCACCGCCTCGGCGGGCGCCTTGATGGTCACCCGTTCCGGTGGCACACCGGTCACCGACACGGAACCCAGCATCGGTCGAACCGGCGTGGGTACGGGCTCGCTGGGGGTCGCTGCAGCAGACTGGGCCAGCTCGGCGAGAGCGAGTTCGTCGCTCACCTCGCGCATGAGCTCGGACATCCGTACGTCCAACGCGTCGCAGATCGCGGAGAGCAGCTCGGAGGAAGCCTCCTTCTGCCCCCGCTCCACCTCGGAGAGATAGCCGAGCGAAACTCGGGCGGACGAGGAGACTTCGCGCAGAGTACGGCCCTGGCGCTGGCGCTGCCGACGCAGCACGTCACCCAGCAGGCGACGGAGCAGAATCATCGGTGGCTCCCTCCTCGGACCGCGTAGCCGCATCCTTCTCGCCCCACCGTACCGCCTCGCGCCGCGGCCGTGCGGGGAGCGATGTCGTGTTCACTCTGGGCTGCAAACATCAAAACCCCCCGTTCCGTTCCGTATCCTGTGCCCGCTCATTCCCGGTCTGTTCGCCCGCCAGCTCCTCGAGGAGCAGGGCGAGCACGCTCCGTACACTCTCCATACGAATTTCCGCGCGGTCGCCGTTCAACCGCAGACGGCGCACTTTTCCGCCAGAGGCGGAACCGGCGCCCTCCGTGAAGGGGCCGTCGACCGCCACGTACACCGTGCCGACGGCCTGTCCGTCCTGGGGGTCGGGTCCCGCCACCCCGGTGGTGGCGATGCCCCAGTCGGCGCCGAGCGCCGTGCGCACTCCGGCCGCCATCTGGGCCGCCACCTGCGGATCCACCGCTCCGCGCTGGGCCAGCAGAGTGGCGTCCACGCCCAGCAGCCGGTGCTTGAGCTCGGTGGCGTAGGCCGTCACCGAGCCTTGGAAGACCTTGGACGCCCCGGGGACGGAGGTGATCTCCGCCGCCACCAGGCCACCGGTCAGCGACTCGGCGACCGCAAGCGTCCCGCCGTTCACGGTGAGTAGTCGCACCACCTCGGTGGCCGTTGAACTCACTCTTCCGTCTCCTCCAACGCCGCCTTGCGCTCGGCGATTCCCTGCCTGCGGAGCACAATGGCCTGTTTCACATAGTCGAGGCCGGTCACCACGGTCAGCACCACCGCCGCGGCCATCACCCACCACCGCAGCGTCGCCAGCCACCCGGTCAGCGCGAGCACGTACATGCCCACGGCCACGCCCTGCGTGAGGGTCTTGAGCTTGCCGCCCCGGCTGGCCGGGATGACCCCGTAACGGATGACGAGGAAACGCAGCAGGGTGATCCCGAGTTCCCGGCCGAGGATCACGCCCGTGACCCACCACGGCAGGTCGCCCAGCGCGGACAGGCAGATCAGCGCCGCGCCCATGATGGCCTTGTCGGCGATGGGGTCGGCGATCTTCCCGAAATCCGTGACCAGGTTGTAGGTGCGCGCCAGATGACCGTCGAACAGGTCGGTGATCATGGCGATGGCGAAGGCCGCCCAGGCGAACGACCGCCAGGCCGGGTCGTAGCCGCCGTCGGCGAGCATCAGCATGACGAACGCCGGCACCAGCAGCAGCCGGAGCATGGTCAGCAGGTTGGCGATGTTCCAGACGCTGGCCTGGTCGACGGCCGCCGCCGCGATCTTGCCGCCGCGCGGGGCCCGGGTGGAGCCCTGCGCCTCGGCGGTCCCGGCGATCCCGGTGTCCTCGGACGACGGCGGTGAGGAGGACGTGGCGGAGGAGGCGGCCGCCGCGCGGACGTCCTCGGGGCCCGACGCGTCACGCCGTGCCTTCCCGCCTCCGGAGCCGCCCGGAGCCCTGTCCCTTGCCTCCCGTGCGAGCGCGCGGCCGGACGCCGGTGTCAGGCCGCCGGACGCGGGGCCCTTCACCCTCCTCGCGCCGGAGGGGCCACCTGCCGCCGATGCCGGGACACCCGTCATCTGCCCGCCTCCTCGATGCGCGCGGGCGAGCCCTCGAAGAGCGGCTCGGCCACCAGGTCGACACCCTCCGTGCCGACCACCTTCGCCTCGACCATACGGCCGACGCTCAGTCCCTCGCCGCTCGTGAGCAGCACCTGGCCGTCCGTCTCGGGAGCCTGGTGCGCGGCACGGCCGTACACGCCGTCCTCCTCGCCGACGGACTCCACCAGGACGTGCACGGTCTCGCCGACCCGCTCGTCGGCGCGCTGCGAGACGAGTTCCTCGGCGAGCCGGGAGACGCGGGCCAGACGCTCGGCGACCACGTCCTCGTCCAGCTTGCCGTCGTAGCCGGCCGCCTCGGTGCCCTCCTCGTCGGAGTAGCCGAACACGCCGATGGCGTCCAGCCGGGCGTGGATGAGGAACCGCTCCAGCTCGGCGAGGTCGGACGCGGACTCGCCCGGGAAGCCGACGATGAAGTTGGAGCGCACGCCGGCCTGGGGCGCCTTGCTCCGGATGGTGTCGAGCAGCTCCAGGAACCGGTCGGTGTCGCCGAAGCGGCGCATGGCGCGCAGCACATCGGGCGCGGAGTGCTGGAAGGACAGGTCGAAGTAGGGGGCGACCTTCGGGGTGGAGGTCAGCACGTCGATCAGGCCGGGCCGCATCTCGGCCGGCTGGAGGTAGCTGACGCGGACCCGCTCCAGGCCGTCGACCTCGGCGAGTTCGGGCAGCAGGGACTCCAGCAGGCGGATGTCGCCGAGGTCCTTGCCGTAGGAGGTGTTGTTCTCGGAGACCAGCATGATCTCCTTCACGCCCTGCTCGGCCAGCCACCGCGTCTCGTTGAGGACGTCGCTGGGGCGGCGGGAGATGAAGGAGCCGCGGAAGGAGGGGATGGCGCAGAAGGAGCAGCGCCGGTCGCAGCCGGAGGCCAGCTTCACGGACGCCACCGGGGAGCCGTCCAGGCGGCGGCGCAGGGGCGCGCGGGGGCCCGAGGCGGGGGCGAGGCCGTCGGGCAGGTCGGCCGGGCCGTGTCCG
>MUNG01000252.1 GCA_002154585.1 Streptomyces pseudogriseolus | reverse complement strand
CGTGCCGGGGACCGGGGCGCCCGGGGGTGTCGGGCGGGCCGCCGTGCGCAGGGCGACGGCGGCCGTCGCCAGGACGACCGCCGTGATCAGCGCCGCCGCCCAGTCCGGCAGGACCAGGGCCAGGGCGAGGCCCACCGCCAGAGCCGCCGCCGCGCCCGCGTACAGCGCGGCGGCGCCGGAGCCGGCGTACAACGCCGCCCTGCGCCGCTGCCCCCGCGCCTGCTCACGCAGTTCGGCGCGTACGGACTCCCGGGCCACGTGGGCCAGTTCGTCCACCAGGTGCTGGTCGAGTTGCCGCATGTGTTCCGAACGCTGCATGGCGTCCGGGTACCCGTGCCCGGAACCCGGTAACTCTCCCCGGGCGTACGGCAGGCGAGAGAGTGCTGTGGAGATCGCCCGCGCCCCGCCCGCCGCCCACGGCGTCCAACTACGCTCGGACGCATGGAGATTCTGGGTGCCACACTGCGCGTCTGCGTCGACGACATCGAGACCGCCATCCCCTTCTACGAGCGTCTCGCGGGCGGTAAGGCCCTGCGGTTCGAGCGGGAGCGGGTCCAGGTCGCCGCGGTGGGCTGCTTCCTGCTGATGAGCGGCCCCGAGGCCGAACTGGACGTGCTGCGCAAGGTCGCCGCGACCATCGCGGTCAAGGACGTCGACGAGACCCGCCAGGTGCTGGAGGAGATGGGCGCGGCCGTCCTCGCCGGACCGCTGCCCACCCCCGTCGGCCGCAACCTGATCGCCCGCCATCCGGACGGGGCGGTCTACGAGTACGCGGACCGCCGCGCCTGACCCCCCGTCACGGCGTGGCCCGCATCCGGAAGTCGTAGCGCTCCGGCAGCGGTTCGTCCGTGAGCCGCGCCCACAGCCGTCCGATCACCTCGTCGCCCTCGCGCAGGTCGGCGACCTCGAAGCCCGCGTCGAACACGGCGCGGGCCTCCGTCTGCCTCCCCTCGGCGAGCAGCAGGCCCGCCTCGATCAGCCGGAAGCGTCCGCGCTCCCGGGTGGCGGGGGCCAGCCGCTCCCACACCGACCGGGCGTCGGCCGTACGCCCCACCGCGAGCAGCGCCTCGACCGCCTCCCGCCCGAGCGCGGCCACGACGGCGGTCCACTCCCCCGCCGTGCCGTCGCCCGTCTCCCCGGCCTCGCGGCACAGGTCGTCGAAGGCCAGCACATAGCGGTCGGCGGCGCGCTCCGGATGGCGTTCCTCCCGGTCGGCGACGGCGAGGCAGCGCAGCACGGGCCAGGACGGGCCGTCCTGCGCCAGCCCCCGCTCCCAGCTGCGCACGGCCTGCGCCCGGTCGCCGCCGTGCCACTGGGCGACGCCCAGGTGGTACTCGGTGAGACCGGTCGCGGGCGCCGTCTCCAGCATGTCCCGCCAGTGCCGGGCGACCAGCGTCCCGCCCGGCGGCCGGCTGTCCGGCGGCTCGGGGAAGGCGCCGGCGCGCAGCAGCCGCAGCCAGGGCTGCTGTTCCTCGCCCAGGGTGTTCTCCTCGAAGGGGGTGCCGGGCAGTTTCCAGCCGGCCCGCAGCACTTCGAGCGCGCCCCATCCGGACCCGGCGGCCAGCCGTTCGCCGGGCTCGGTGTCGGCGTACGGCAGCCAGGCCGTGTACGCCGCGTCGACGTCCGCGCGCGGCAGCACGCCCTCCAGCCGGGTCTCCGCCTCGCCGAGGACGGCGCCCCACTCCCCGTCACGCGGCGCCTCGAAGGGCCCGTACGCCTCCAGCCAGGACACCTCGCTCTCCGGCTCCAGGCTCACGTGCTCCAGCTGGGTGCGGGCGAGTCCGGCCTGGATCTCGCAGTAGCCTCCGGTGCCGGGCTCGGTGAGCCACTGCTGCCAGCTCCGTCCGCCGGGCCCGCGGCCCCACACGAACAGCTTCCGGCCGCGCAGGGTGTCGGTGGAGGTCTGCACGAGCCCGCGGCCGTCGGCGTCCAGGGCGGCGATCCAGCGCCGGCGTCGCTCGGGGACCTCGTAGAAGTAGTCGGCGGCGTAGGTGCTGTTCGGCGGGTAGGTGCGGTCGGCGCCGTCGTACTCGGGGACGGGGACGCGGCGCAGGCGCTGCTCGTAGCCGATGGGGGCGCCTCCCACGCCGTTCAGGCAGTGGGGGAGGTAGGCCTCCTCAGCGGGGGCGAGGACGCGGCAGTCCTCGGGGACGGCGATGTTGGACCACCAGTACGTCGGCGTCGGCCGCTCGTGCGGGTTGCGGATCCGCACGCCGACGTGGAGGAAGTCGGAGCCGTCCGGCAGCCACAGGTCGACCTGGAAGGGCAGGTCGCGCAGCCGCTCCCACTCCCACAGGCGCAGCATCTCGCCGCCGTCCGGGGCGGGGACGCGGGCCGCGTGCACGGGCGAGCAGGACAGGGTGGTGTGGCCGGTGGCGCCGATGTTCCACTCGATGCCGCCGGAGAACCAGGCGCCGTTGAGCGCGAAGTTGGCGGGCTGGAACACCGGGTTCACGTACAGCAGTTCGCGGCCGGTGGGCTTGTGGACGAGGGAGGCGATCCGGCCGCCGAGGGCGGGCAGGACGGTGGCGCGCAGCCGGTCGTTCTCGATGACCAGGGCGTCGAGGGACCGGGGCGCGCGGTCCCGGTCGTAGCCGTCGCGGACCGCGACCGGCAGCAGACTGTGCAGCGGGGCGTGGCCGATCTGCCGGGCCATGTCGCGCGGCAGGTCCTTCTTGTCGCGGTCCTCGATGCGGTGCATCTCGTCGAGGGGACGCAGGGCGGGCAGCGGGTTGTCGGGGCCGAGGCGCGCGGCCGGCAGCGTGAGTACCTCATGTCGGATCGTCGTCACGATCTCCATGGAAGCCGCCGGACGCCCGCCTGAACAGAGGCCCGCACCTGCGGTTTCCCGGGGCGCGGTCAGTGGCCGCCGGTCAGCATCTCGCCGGTGAGCGCCCAGCGTTCGTGGTCGCGCCAGGCGCCGTCGATGAAGAGCATCTTCGGGGAGAAGCCCTCCTTGCGGAAGCCGCAGGCGCGGGCGAGGGCGATGGAGGCGGCGTTGCCCGGCTGCACGTTGATCTCCAGCCGGTGCAGCCGCATGGGCCCGAAGGCGTACCGCACGAGCAGGTCCAGCGCCTCGCGCATCAGCCCGCGTCCGGCCGCATGGGCGAAGGCGCCGTAGCCCAGGGCGCCGCAGAGGAAGCCGCCCTCGACGATGTTGTTGATGTTGACGAAGCCGGCGAGGGCGCCGTCCGCCTCCTTCTCGCAGACCAGGAACCCCGCCTTGGCGGGGTCCTCGATCAGCCGCTGCGCGTAGGCGGCGTACGCGGACGGGGTGTCCGGCGGGAACAGCCAGGGGTGGTGCAGGTCCTTGCTCTCCCTGGCCCGTGCGGTGAATTCGGCGCCGTCGTCGTAGGTGAAGTGGCGCAGACCCACGCGGCGGCCTTCGGTGAGGTAACGGGAAGCGGTGTGCGGCACCCTGTCACCTTACGACGCCGTCCGGCGTCAGCTCAGCGCCGGTTCGTCCAGCGTCAGCGTCCCCGCGTCCGCGTCGAGTTCGGCCGCGACGCCGAACGGCAGCGTGAGGGCGTCCTCGCAGTGGCCGAAGCCGAACTGCTCGGCCACCGGCACCCCGAGCCCGCCGAGCCGGTCCACGAGCAGCGTCCGCACCTCGTCGTACGGGTCGCACTCCGCCCAGGAGCCCAGCACCAGCCCCGCGACGCCGTCGAACAGCCCGGCGCGCAGCAGCTGGGTGAGGCAGCGGTCGAGGCGGTAGGTCTCCTCGCCCACGTCCTCCAGGCACAGCAGTCCGCCGCGCGCGGAGTCGCGGGTGTGCGGGGTGCCGATGCCGCCGGCGATCAGGGAGAGGCAGCCGCCGAGCGTCACCCCGCGGGCGCGTCCCGGGACCAGCGCGGTGCCGCCGGAGCGGTCCGTGCGGAGCGTGCGGACCGACTCGGGGTCGAACAGGGTGGCGCGCAGGTGCTCCTGGGCGCGGGCGCTCTTGACGAAGTCGGCGCCGGCGGCCATCGGCCCGTGCAGGGTGACCAGGCCGAGCCGCACGGCGAACGCCTCGTGCAGTGCGGTGATGTCGCTGAACCCGACGAGCACCTTGGGCCCGGCGGCCCGCATCGCCTCCCAGTCGAGGGCGTCGACCATGCGCTGCGCGCCGTAGCCGCCGCGCGCGCAGATCACCGCGTCGACGGCCGGGTCGCACCAGGCGTTCTGGAGGTCGGCGGCGCGGTCGGCGTCGGCGCCGGCGAGGTAGCCGAGTGCGCCGTGCCGGTCGAGGACGTGCGGGGCGGTCACGGGGTCGAGGCCCCAGCCCCGCAGCACGTCGAGCCCGGCGGCGAGCCTGTCCTCGGGGATGGGGCCGCTGGGGGCGACCACCGCGACCCGGGCGCCGGGGGCGAGGCGGGGCGGCCGCCGCAGCGGCGTCAGGGTGCTCACGGTGTCAGCTCCAGGGCCGGGATTCCGGGCGTCTTCAGCCCGAACACCTGCGCGTACAGGGACAGCTCGGCCTCCAGGGCGCGCACCATCGTCTCCGCGCGGCGGAAGCCGTGGCCCTCTCCCTCGAAGGTGAGGTACGCGTGCGGGACGCCCCGGCCGGCCAGCCGGTCCAGGAACCGCTCGCACTGCACGGGCGGGCAGATCACGTCGTCCAGCCCCTGGAGCAGCAGGAAGGGCGCGCGCAGCCGGTCGGCGTGGGTGACGGGCGAGCGCTCCTCGTACCGCTCGGGCACCTCGGCGCGCGGGCCGATCAGCGTCTCCAGGTACTGCGACTCGAAGTCGTGGGTCTCCCCGGTGCCCCAGCCGGTGAGGTCGAGCACCGGGTAGATGATCGTGCCGCAGGCGTAGACGTCGGTGGTGGTGAGGGAGGCGGCGGTGGTCCAGCCGCCGGCGCTGCCGCCGCGGACGGCGAGCCGGGCGGGGTCGGCGGTGCCCTCCTCGGCGAGCGCCCGCGCGACGGCGGCGCAGTCCTCCACGTCGACCTCGCCCCACCGGCCGCGCAGCCGGTTGCGGTAGTCGCGGCCGTATCCGGTGGAGCCGCCGTAGTTGACCTCGGCGACGCCGATGCCGCGCGAGGTGAAGTAGGCGATCTCCAGGTCGAGGACCAGCGGGAAGCGGCCGGTGGGGCCGCCGTGCGCCCAGATCACGAACGGGGGGAGCTCGCCGGCGGGGCCGGTGCGGTCCGGGTTGCGCGGCGGGTACACCTGGGCGTGGATCTCCCGGCCGTCGGGTCCGGTGAAGGTGCGGACCTCGGGCTCCGGGTAGTAGGCGGGGTCCACGGCGTCGCGGTGGGCGGCGCCGATCACGCGGGCCCGGCCCGTGCGGGTGTCCAGCTCCACGACCTCGTGGAAGATGCGCGGTCCCGCGCCGACGGCGACGACCCGTTCGCCGAGCGCGGCGAGCGTGGGGCCGAACTCGCTCCACGGTCCGGCGGCGTCGACCAGCTCGCAGGTCTCCGGGTCGAGCACGCCGAGCCGCTGGGCGCCCTTGCCGTGCAGGACGGCGATCAGCCCGCCGTCCAGCGGGGCGAACCAGCGCTGGCCCAGCTTCCACAGCGGCCCGGCGAACTCCTCGGGGCGCGCGCAGACCGGCTCGCCGTCCCGGTAGAGGTTCCACCAGCCGGTGCGGTCGCTGGCGTACAGCAGGCGGTTGTCGTGGGTCCAGTCGGCCTGCGGGACGGACTCCTCGGGCCCGCCGGCCACGGTGCGGGCGCCGGTCAGCGTGCCGTCCGCGGCGACGTCGGCGACAATCAGCTCGGTGCCGTCCCACGGCATGCGGGGGTGGTCCCAGCCGATCCAGGCGGCGCGGGTGCCGTCGGGCGAGAGCCTCGGTCCGGTGACGAACCGGTGCCGCTCCCCGGTCAGCTCCCGTACCGCGCCCCGGTCCTCCGCGGCGGACCCGTCGAGCGGCACGGCGGCGAGCACCCGGCGCACGTCGCTCGGGCCGTCGCCGGTGAACTCCTCCAGGACGCACCACACCTCGCCGCGCTCCGCCAGCACGACGGGCTCGGCCCAGCGCAGCCCCGGGCCGACCGGCGACACCGGCGTGAGGGGGACCGGTTCGGCGCCCGGCTCCCAGCGGTAGAGGCGCTGGTCGGGGAAGTGCGCGAACACCACGAGGGGCTCGCCGTCGC
Organism: Streptomyces pseudogriseolus; assembly: GCA_002154585.1. Taxonomy (GTDB): domain Bacteria; phylum Actinomycetota; class Actinomycetes; order Streptomycetales; family Streptomycetaceae; genus Streptomyces; species Streptomyces pseudogriseolus. The sequence goes on along the minus strand of MUNG01000252.1, from coordinate 1,808 downwards.
GCACGGCGCCGGCCCAGGGGTGGCCGCCGTACTCGATGACGCGGCTGCGGACGTTCCACGGGGCGGGCAGGACGGACTCCTCCGTGCCGTCCGCGTGCCGCCGCACCAGGGTGCGCCGGCCCCCCTCGGCGGGCCGGGGCTCGGTCCACCACACCTCGTCCCCGACGAAGCCCACGTACTCGGGGCTTCCGTCGTGGGCCGCGGCCGTGGCCGCGTCGACGGGCGAGGGCCACTCGCCGTACGCCAGGGTCTGCACTGTCTCCCCCACTCGCTCAGGCCGACCGCAGGAACCGGTCGAGCACCTGGACACCGAACCGGAGCGCCTCGACCGGCACGCGCTCGTCCACGCCGTGGAAGAGGGCCTGGTAGTCGAAGCCCTCGGGCAGCTTCAGCGGTGCGAAGCCGTACCCGGTGATGCCGAGCCGGGCGAACTGCTTGGCATCGGTGCCGCCGGACATGCAGTACGGCACGGTGTACGCCTCGGGCGCGAACGCCCGCACGGCCTCCCGCATGGCGGCGAACGTCGGGGAGTCCACCGGGGCCTGGAGGGCGATCTCGCGGTGGGCGAACTCCCAGTCCACGTCGGGGCCGGTGAGCCGGTCCATGGTGGCCCGGAACTCCTCCTCGGTGTCCGGCAGGAACCGCCCGTCGACGTGGGCGACGGCCTCGCCGGGGATCACGTTGACCTTGTAGCCGGCGTCGAGCATCGTCGGGTTGCTGCTGTTGCGGACGGTGGCCTCGACGAGCTTGGCGGCCCCGCCGAGCTTGTCCAGCAGGGCGTCCACGTCGGACAGGTCGGTCTCGATGCCGTACACGGCGGCGATCTCGGTCAGCGCCGCGCGCACCGTGGGGGTGAGCCGCAGCGGCCACTCGTGCTCTCCGATGCGGGTGACGGCGGCGGCGAGACGGGTGACCGCGTTCTCCCGGTTGACCTTGGAGCCGTGTCCGGCCCGGCCGCGGGCGGTGAGCCGCATCCAGCCGGTGCCGCGCTCGCCGGCCCCGATCGGGTAGAACTGCCGTCCCTGCCCGTCGTGGAAGGTGTACGCGCCGGACTCGCTGACGCCCTCGGTGCAGCCCTCGAAGAGGTGCGGGTGCTGGTCCGCGAGGAATCCCGCCCCGTCCGCGGCGCTGGCCTCCTCGTCGGCGGTGAACGCGATGACGATGTCCCGGCGCGGCCGTACGCCCTCGCGGGCCCAGGAGCGCACCACGGACAGGATCATCGCGTCCATGTTCTTCATGTCGACGGCGCCGCGTCCCCAGACCACGCCGTCGCGGATCTCCCCGGAGAAGGGGTGCACACTCCAGTCGGCGGGCTCGGCCGGGACGACGTCCAGGTGGCCGTGGAGCAGCAGCGCGTCGGCCGACGGGTCGGTGCCCTCCAGCCGCGCCACGACGTTGGTCCGGCCCAGGGTGCGCTCCAGCATGACCGGCTCCAGGCCGGCCTCGGCGAGCTTCGCCGCCGCGTACTCGGCGGCGGGACGCTCCTGGCAGTCGCCCCCGCCCCGGTTGGTCGTGTCGATCCTGATCAGGTCGGACGTGAAGGTCACGACCTCGTCCAGGGCGAGCTGGTCAGCCATACTGCTCCTCCACCGCGGCCGAGGCGATCGTGGTGACCGCCTTGAAGGTGCGGATCGCGTCGTACATGGTCTCGCTGGTGTAGATCACCTTGCGCTCGCCGCTCCGGGTCACGCCCGGAACGACGGTGACGGAGGTGGCCAGGTGCTCGGCGTCGAACTCCACCGCCACGGTGAAGGGACCGCCGCGCTGGCGGTGCGCCGGGAGCCGGTGCGCGGCGGTCCCTTCACCGT
>MUNG01000251.1 GCA_002154585.1 Streptomyces pseudogriseolus | reverse complement strand
CCGGTCGAGGTGTACTGCCACACCGTCCAGGTAGGGAACCCGGCGGGGATGGTGGGCGACGAGGCGGAGGTCCAGTGCGCCACCCACAGCGGGCTCTTGGACGACATGCCCGTCCAGCTTCCGGTGCAGGTGTTCCACCAGCCGGCGGTGGTGTAGATGACGACGTCGCGGCTCGTGCGCGCCTTGTACGTCGTGTAGAAGTCGTTGATCCACGTGCGCATCTGCGTGGTGGACAGGCCGTAGCACATCGCCCCGTACGGGTTGTGCTCGATGTCCAGCACGCCGGGCAGCGTGAGGTTGTCGCGCGACCAGGCCCCGCCGTTGCTCGCGAAGTAGGCCGCCTGGGTGGCTCCGCCGGAGGCGTTGGGGAGTGCGAAGTGGTACGCCCCGCGGATCACGCCCGCCGAGTGCGCGGCGGGGTAGTTCGCGTTGAAGCGGTCGTCCTTGTAGCTGGTGCCCTCGGTCGCCTTGATCCAGGCGAACTGGATGCCGGCGTTGCGCACGGAGGTCCAGTCGATGCTGCCCTGCCAGTGCGACACGTCGATGCCCTGCACACCGTCGGTGGGGGCCAGCAGCCCGCGGGACGGCTGCTCGGCGGCGGGGGAGCCCTCGTGGATACGGGCGCCGACGCCCATGTAGGCCTGGCCGGGCTTGATGGTGAGGGGCTGCGGGTCGGGCTGCGGTGCGGCACCCGCACCGGTGGCGGACGTGGCCGTGAGCGCGAGGGCGGCGCCGAGGACGCCGAGCGCGGTGGCCGTGCGTCTGCCGAGGCGGGAAACGTGAGGGAGTACCTGCATGGGACTTGCCTCCTGGCACATGTGGGGATGAGAAGGAGGTGACGTCGGCCGCTGCCACCTGGGCAGTTCCGTGCTTGTTTGACGTGCGCGCGTCATTAGTTACGCACGTAGATTCACGGCGTGTAAAGAGTCTCCTTGCTCCTCTGGTGGTCTGGTCCACTGTAGGAGCGGATGGCCAGGAAACTTGGGAGCCGAACGGAGGAAACTTTCATCGGATGAAAGCATGAACCGGGTCCCGGTGACCCGGAACCCGGCCTCCACCTCAGGCTTTCGCAACGGCCGGCCGCTCACCTCTCCTGACGAGGCGTCCGCAGCACGAGCGCCGCCAGCACCAGCGCGCCCGCAGCGAACACGGCCGCCACACGGAACGCCAGCTGGTACCCCTCCGCCGTCGCCCCGACCACCTCGGCGCCCTTGTTCAGCAGGGCGTCCGTCCGACCGGCCGCGAGCACCGTCAGCGTGGCGAGCCCCAGCGAACCGCCCACCACCTGCGTGGTGTTGAACAGCCCCGAGGCGAGCCCCGCGTCCTCCTCCCGCGCCCCCGACATGGCGAGCCCCGTCAGCGCGGGCATCGCCGCCGCGAACCCGACCGCGAGCAGCAGCATCGGCGGCAGGACGTCCCGCGCGTACGCCCCTTCCACGGGCGCCCGGCCCAGCAGCGCCATCCCCGCCACGATCAGCACCAGACCCGCCAGCAGCACCCGGTACGCGCCGAACCGGGACACCACGCGCGCGGACAGCCCCAGCATCAGGACGCCGATCGCGACCGGCGCCGGCAGGAACGCCAGACCGGTGGTCAGCTCGTCGTACCCCAGCACCCGCTGAAGGTACAGCGCGCCGATGAACTGGAAGCCGTACATCGTCGCGATCATCAGGATCTGCACGCAGTTCGCCCCGCTCAGCAGCCGCGACCGGAACAGCCCGAGCCGCAGCAGCGGACGCGCGGCGCGCGCCTGGCGCAGCACGAACGCCGCGAGCAGCGCCACGGCGAGCGCGGACAGCAGCAGGGTGTGCGGCGCCTCGCGCTCGCCGGAGCCGACGATGACGTACACGGTGAGCATCAGCGCGCCCGTGATCAGCGCGGCCCCCGCATGGTCGGCGTTCCGCGCGACGCCCGTACCCGGGTCCGGCCGGTCGTCGGCGAGGACACGGACCGCCGCCAACAGCGCGACCACCCCGATCGGCAGGTTGATCAGGAAGATCCAGTGCCAGCCGAACGCCTGCGTCAGCGCCCCGCCGAGGAACGTGCCGAGCGCTCCGCCCGCCGCGCCCACGGCGCTGAACACCGCGATCGCCGTGGCCTGCTCGCGGCCCTGCGGGAACAGCGCCACCAGCATGCCGAGCACCACGGCCGACGTCATCGCCCCGCCCACCCCCTGAAGGGCGCGCGCCGCGATCAGCACGGCCCGGACCGAGCGCCACCGGGTCTACATCGCCGAGTCGCGGGCGGCCTACGACGCCGCCCACGACCCCGACCCACGGGCCGACGCGTAGGCGGGTCCCCGCGGCGCCTTCGTCTACAGCCCGAAGAGGGAGGCGTCCTTCGCCAGCTCGCGGAACACGTCCGCGGGGTTCGGCACCAGCTTGCGCTTCTCCAGGTCCAGCAGCCCGCCCACGGCGCTGATCAACGCCGCGACCGTGCCGTCCGTCTTCGTGACCTTCTGCTCGATGGTGAAGGTCTTGCCGCCGCTCCAGTCGAAGACGCAGCTCACGTCCACCTCGTCACCGGCGAGCAGCTCCCGCCGGTACCGGATCGTGGTCTCCAGGGCGACCGGCCCCACCCCGTGCGCCCGCAGCCGGGACTGCGTGATCCCGGCCTCCTGGAGCAGCGCCCAGCGCGCGTGCTCCGCGTAGTTCAGGTACACGGCCTGGTTCAAGTGGCCCTGCACGTCGGTCTCGTATCCGCGCACGGTCACGCGGACGGAATACGGCTCGCTCACTGCGTCGCTCACTGCGTCCCCTTCACGCCGGTCCTGCTCTCGCCCGATCCACCGATCTTGGCATGCCCCTCACACGCGCCGCGGGGAGGCCAGGACGTAACGCCTCCGCGTCCTCGGCTCCGTGTACTCACCTGCCTGCCAGCCGGCCCCTTCCAGGGTCTCCGCGCAGGCCCGCAGCGCATCGGGGCCCGGGGCGTACACGGCGACGGCGTCCGGCTGCGGGGTGTCCCGTACGCGGTAGCCGTCGCCGCCCTCGCCCTCCGGCCCGGCCGGCCGGTGCCCGGACGCCTCCAGCGCGAGGGCGGCGGCCTGCACGAGGTGCGTGCGCTCCCAGGCGCAGGGACGGTCCGTCGAGGCGTCGGGATTGGTCATGCGGCGCAGTTCGAGCATGCCCTGCCAGGCGCTGCGGACCTCCCGCAGGCGGGCGGCCTCTCCCTGGGCGCGGGGTACGGTCTCGCCGCCGACGCGGGCGGCG
>MUNG01000250.1 GCA_002154585.1 Streptomyces pseudogriseolus | reverse complement strand
CGCGGAGTCACTCCGCGAGCGCCGCCTCCGCGTCGAGGGTCGCGGCGACGGCCTGCACCACCGCGGCGATCTTGAACGCCTCCTGGATCACGTCACGGTCCACGCCGGCCTTGCGCAGCACCTGCTCGTGCGAGTCGAGGCACATGCCGCAGCCGTTGACCGCGGAGACCGCGAAGGACCAGAACTCGAAGTCGACCTTGTCGACGCCCGGGTTGCCGATGACGTTCATCCGCAGACCGGCCCGCAGGTTGCCGTACTCGTGGTCCGACAGCAGGTGGCGGGTGCGGTAGAAGACGTTGTTCATCGCCATCACCGCGGCGGCGGCCTTGGCGGCCGTGTACGCCTCCGGCGACAGGTTCGCCTTCGCCTCCGGCTCCAGCTCGCGCAGCACGATCGGCGAGCGCGAGGCGATCGCGGTCGCCAGCACCGTGCCCCAGAGCTGCTGGGCGGGCAGGTCGGAGTTGCCGATGACCGAACCCAGGTTGAGCTTCAGGTCCTTGGCGTAGTCCGGTATGCGGGACTTCAGGGAGTCGAGCGACACGTCAGCTCACTCCCCGGCCAGCAGCGCGACCGGGTCCAGGGTCTCGTCGCCCTTGGACCAGTTGCACGGGCAGAGCTCGTCGGTCTGGAGGGCGTCCAGGACCCGCAGGACCTCCTTGGGGTTACGGCCGACGGAGCCGGCGGTCACCATGGAGAACTGGATCTCGTTGTTCTGGTCCACGATGAACACGGCGCGCTTGGCGTAGCCGTCCTCGCCCTCGATGCCGAGGTCGCGCATCAGCTCGTGCTTCGGGTCCGCCATCATCGGGAACGGCAGGTCGCGCAGGTCCTCGTGGTCCTTGCGCCAGGCGTGGTGGACGAACTCCGAGTCACCGGAGAAGCCGAGGATCTGGGCGTCGCGGTCGGCGAACTCGTCGTTCAGCTTGCCGAAGGCGGCGATCTCGGTCGGGCACACGAAGGTGAAGTCCTTGGGCCACGCGAACACGACCTTCCACTTGCCTTCGTAGGTCTTGTGGTCGATCGTCTCGAACTCCTTGCCCTTCTCCAGCGAGACGCAGGCGGTCAGTTCGAACTCGGGGAACTTGTCACCGACAGTGAGCACACGCTCTCCTTGCAGCGAAGAAACACCCCGATTGCGGGTGTTTCCCATGGGTTGGACCTGGTTGATGTTGGCACAGAGTGCATTGATCAGTGAAATAGCTACACTCGGTCGGGTTGATCGGAGGGACCTATCAGTGACTGTCGGTGACCGGCGCAGACAGCCGAGCCTGGCCCAGCTGCGGGCGTTCGCGGCGGTGGCCGAGCACCTGCACTTCCGCGACGCCGCCGCGGCCCTGGGCATGAGCCAGCCGGCGCTGTCCGGGGCGCTGTCGGCGCTGGAGGAGACGCTCGGCGTGACGCTCGTGGAGCGTACGACGCGCAGGGTGCTGCTCACCCCGGCCGGGGAGCAGCTCGCCGCCCGCGCCAAGTCCGTGCTCACGGAGGTCGGCGCGCTCATGGAGGAGGCGGAGGCGCTGCGGGCGCCGTTCACCGGGGTGCTGCGGCTCGGCGTCATCCCGACCGTCGCGCCGTATCTGCTGCCGACGGTGCTGCGGCTGGTCCACGACCGCTATCCGCGCCTCGACCTCCAGGTGCACGAGGAGCACACCGCGAGCCTGCTCGACGGGCTGGCGGCGGGCCGGCTCGACCTGCTGCTGCTCGCGGTGCCGCTCGGGGTCGCCGGGGTCACCGAACTGCCGCTGTTCGAGGAGGACTTCGTGCTGGTCACCCCGCCGGGGCACCGGCTCGGCGGACGCGACGGCATACCCCGTGCGGTGCTGCGCGAGCTGAACCTGCTGCTGCTCGACGAGGGACACTGCCTGCGCGACCAGGCCCTCGACATCTGCCGCGAGGCGGGCAGCGCGGGGGTGGCGGCCACCACCACGGCGGCCGGACTGTCCACGCTGGTGCAGCTCGTGGCGGGCGGACTCGGCGTCACGCTGCTGCCGCGCACCGCCGTCGAGGTGGAGACCAGCCGCGCCGACCGCCTCCTCACCGCCCGCTTCGCCGACCCCGCCCCGAAACGCCGCATCGCCCTCGCCATGCGCTCGGGCGCGGCGAGGGCGGCGGAGTACGGACAGCTGGCGGCGGCACTGCGCGAGGCGATGCGCGGCCTGCCGGTCCGCACGGTGGAGGACGGGACGCCCTCCGGGGACTGAACGCCCCCGCGGCGTCACTCCGTGCGGAGGCCGTCCGGGCGCATCATCCGCAGCAGCGGCGGCAGGCTGAGCAGCGTGACCAGGGCGACCACGCCCGCGCCGACGCCCGCCATCCCGAGGACGCTGCCCCAGTCCACCTGGACCGGTGTCGCGGTCATCCGCAGCAGCACCACCCCGAGGACCGTGCCCACCAGGGTGGAGAGCGCGAGGCCCAGGCCGATCGGGATCGCCGTCTGCCACAGCACCGACAGGCTCAGCGTGCGACGCCGGGTGCCGAAGGCGACCAGCGCCGACAGCAGCTTGCGGCGCTCCCGCAGCTGTTCGAGCTGCGACACCAGCAGGCTCACCCCGATGAGCACCAGCACGGCGGCGGCCCCGACGAACAGGCCGGTGCGGATGGAGTCGAACCGGGTGGTGCGCTCGGTGGCGGCCCAGGTCGACGCGTGGGCCAGCGGGTCGACGGCGGCGGCCGTGTTGCGCACCCGGTCCTGCACGTCGGGCACCGACTCGTCGATGGACAGCCACAGCCTCCCGGACAGCCGCTGCGCGATCTCGGGGGTGACGGCGCCCGGCGTCAGCAGGAACCCGCTGTTCAGCATCCCGGTGGGGTCCTGCACGGCGGCGGCGCGCTTCACGCCGGACGGTACCGTCCAGACGGCGTCCTTCTGCGTGCCGGCCACCTGACCGTGCTCCAGGTGCAGGGCGCGGCCCGGCTTGTTCAGCACCGGCGTGCTCGTGTCGTAGTCGGCGCCGGTCAGCATGAAGACGTCACCGTCCGCGCAGCCGGTCACCCGCGCCAGCAGCCGCAGGGACTCGCAGCCGCCGACGGTCAGTTGCGCCCCGAGGCCCGTGTCCTCCGAGCCGGCGGGCCTCTCGGACGCGTAGACGGAGGAGAGCGCGCTGACGCCGCGCACGCCCTCGGTCTGCTCGAACTTCGCCGCGGCGGGCGCCGTCGGGACGCCGTCGGGCAGGTCGACCTGCATCTGCGCGCGGGACACGTCCTGTCCCGTGTCACGGGTGTACTGGTCGTCCACGCCGGTGAACAGCATCTGCAGGGCGATCGCGCCGGCCACGGCCACGGCGATGCCGTTCACCATGCGGGCCGCCGTGCCGCTGCTCAGCTGGAGCCGGCGCACGGCGAGCTGCCACGACAGGCCGCCCGCGCCGAGCCGGGCGACGACCGTCTCCACGATCCACGGCAGCAGCGCGGTGACCCCGACGAGGAGGCACAGCACACCGCCGACGACCAGGTACTGGTTGAAGTCGCCGTTGTCGCTGCCCTGGCCGATCATCGGCACGAGCATGGCGACACCGGCGAGCGGCAGCAGCAGCCGCCACCACAGCCGGCGGCGGGCCGGCCGCGCCGTGCGGACCACGCCCAGCGGCTCGATGACCACACCGCGCAGCGCGATCAGGGTGACCAGCACGGCGGCTGCCGGGACCGCGACCGCGACCAGCAGCGCCAGCAGCGGCGACGGGTTGAGGTCGCCGGGGAAGACGCTGACGCGGAACACGTCGACGGACCCCGCGAACTCACGCCCGGCCAGGAAGAAAAGGGTGCCGAACCCCAGCCCGAGCACCGCGCCGGCGAGCGCCTCGCCCGCGGCGATCCTGCGGGTCATCCGGCTGTCGGAGCCGACCAGCCGCAGCGCGGCGAGCCTGCGGTCGCGCCGCTCGCCGCCGAACCGCACGGCGGTGGCGATGAACACGCCGACCGGCACCAGCAGCACCACGAAGATGACCAGCGTCAGCATCATGAGCACCGGGTCCAGCGGCTCGGTGGGGTTCGGCTGGGTCTCGCCGAAGGCGTCGATCCGCATGACCGTCGGACTGTTCAGCCGCTCGGCGAGCCCGGTGGCGCCCGCGTACCAGGCGAGTTCCTGGGAGCCGATCAGACCCGTCTCGCCGATGGTGCCCACGATGTCGTACGGCAGCCGGTCCCTCAGCAGCGCGCCCTCGTCGGAGGCGAGGAGCTCCTTCAGGGCGGGGGAGACCACCATCGTGCCCGGCTTCGGCAGTTCGCTCACGCCGGGCGGCACCGGGGCCTTCGGGCCCTCGGGCTCCACCAGGCGGCCGCGCAGGTCGCGGTCCCTGAAGTCGCTGTTGGCGTGCGCGATGAGCAGGGTGCCGTCCGAGGGGCGCAGGGTGTCCTCGATGTACGGGCTGTCCTGGCGGGCGGCCTCCCGCCGGTCGCGTCCGTCGAGCAGGTTCGGCACGGCCGTGGTGAGCAGCAGCAGCGCCACGCCCAGCCCCACGCCGACGGCGGTGAGCAGCGCCCGCGTCCAGCCCTCCCGGCCCCCGGTGACGGCGAACCGGGCGCCGAGAGTCAGGTCCCGTGCCCTCCCCCAAGCTCTCGACTCCGCTCGAGCAGGGCGGTGCCCCCATCGGGCGCTCATACGACGCGCTCCATGTCGCGCGCCTTGCCGTCCCGGACGACGATCTCGCGGTCCGAGTACGCGGCGACCCGCGCCTCGTGCGTGACGAGGACGACGGCCGCGTTGGCGGAGCGGGCGGCCTCGGTGAGCAGTTCCATCACGCGCTCGCCGTTCAGCGAGTCCAGCGCGCCGGTCGGCTCGTCGGCGAACACCACACGCGGCCCGGTGACCAGCGCGCGGGCCACCGCGACCCGCTGGCCCTGACCGCCGGACACCTCGCCGGGCCGCTTCCCGCGCACGTCGTCGACCTCCAGGCGCTCCATCCAGGACACGGCGGTGCGCTCGGCCTCCTTGCGGGGGGTGCCGTTCAGCCGCAGCGGCAGCGCGACGTTCTCCACGCAGGTCAGCTCCGGCACCAGCTGGCCGAACTGGAACACGAAGCCGAACTCGGAGCGGCGCAGGGCGCTGCGCTCGGAGTCGTTCATCGCGGTCAGCTCGCGCCCGTTGTACGTGATGGAGCCGGCGTCGGGGGTGACGATCCCGGCGAGGCAGTGCAGCAGGGTCGACTTGCCGGAGCCGGAGGGGCCCATCACGGCGACGACCTCACCCGGGTGGATGGAGAACGCGGCCCCGTCGAGCGCCTTGGTCGGGCCGTAGGTCTTGTGCAGGTCCCGTGCGGCGAGCAGGGAACCGGCGGGTGCGGTCGTGGTCATCGGGCCACCGCCTCACGGAGTTTGTCGAGGCGCGCGGCGGTCAGTTCCAGCCAGCGCAGGTCGGCCTCGAGGTGGAAGAGTGCGTGGTCGCAGATCAGCTGGTCGGCGAGGTCGCCCTTGCGCTTGCGGTCGGTGAGGACGCGCATGCTGCGCAGGTGCTCCGAGCGCTGCGTGTCGAGGAGGTCGGCGGCGTCGCGCCGGGTGAGGAGCGCGAGGACGACCTTGGTGTAGAGCGTCGACTGCAGGTACGGCTCGGGCTTCTCCGGCGTGGCGAGCCAGCGGGCGACATCGGTGATGCCGGCCTCGGTGATGGCGTACCGCTTGCGCTCGGGGCCGCCGCCGGCCTCGATGCCGTCGACCTCGACGAGGCCGTTCTTCAGCAGGCGGGACATCGTCGAGTAGACCTGGCCGTAGTGCAGCGGCCGGTCGTGACCGAACTTCTCGTCGAAGGCCCGCTTGAGGTCGTAACCGTGGCGCGGGCCGGACTCCAGGAGTCCCAGGAGGGTGTGACCGATGGACATGCGGAGCACTCTACACACCGTGTATACGCAGGGTGTATACGCGGAGTGTGCAGATCATGGGCAAGGCTCTGACGCCCCAGGTGGGAGGGCGTTGTCACGGTTCTGTCACCGAGGTCCGGACACGCGTCCGGCCCCCGTCGCGGGCGACGGGGGCCGGTTCAGTCGGCGGGCGGGGCACCGCCCTGGGAGGGGCCGGACGGCGGGCGGCCGCCCGGTGGCGGCCCGGAGCCGGGCGGGCGGCCCCGGCGGGGGATCGGACCCGCCCCGCCGGGGAGGCGGCCCGCCTCCGCCAGGGCGCGCCGCAGCAGGAACTCGATCTGCGCGTTCGCCGAGCGCAGTTCGTCACCCGCCCAGCGGGCCAGCGCCTCGTACACCGCCGGGTCCAGCCGCAGCAGCACCTGCTTGCGCTGCGGCCGGCGCTGCGGGGACGGGCCCTCGGACGGCGCGGTCACTGGTAGAGCGTCCCGGTGTTGAGGACCGGCTGCGCCGAGCGGTCACCGCACAGCACGACCATCAGGTTGGACACCATCGCCGCCTTCCGCTCGGGGTCGAGGTCCACGATGTCCTGCTCCTCGAGGCGGGCCAGGGCGGTCTCGACCATACCCACGGCGCCCTCCACGATCTGCTGCCGCGCCGCGACGACCGCGCCCGCCTGCTGCCGCTGGAGCATCGCCGAGGCGATCTCGGGGGCGTAGGCGAGGTGCGTGAAACGGGACTCGATGATCTGCACGCCGGCCGCCTCGACGCGCGCGTGCAGCTCGACCGCCAGCTTCTCGGTGATCTCCTCGGCGTTGCCGCGCAGCGACAGGTCGCCCTCGTCATGCGCGTCGTACGGGTACTCGATGGCGATGTGCCGCACGGCCGCCTCGGTCTGGGTGGAGACGAACTCGACGTAGTCGTCCACCTCGAAGGTGGCCTGCGCGGTGTCCTCGACCCGCCACACCACGACCGCGGCCAGCTCGATCGGGTTGCCGTAGGCGTCGTTCACCTTCAGCACCGCGGTCTCGTGGTTGCGCACCCGGGTGGAGATCTTGGTGCGGGAGGTGAACGGGTTCACCCAGCGCAGGCCGTCCTTGCGGATGGTGCCCCGGTAGCGGCCGAACAGCTGCACCACCCGCGCCTCGCCCGGCGCCACCATGTTCAGCCCGCACATCGCCAGGAACGCGGCGATCGCGACGACGATGCCGCCGACGATCAGACCGGCCTTCGCGCCCGCGCCCTCCACCGCCGTGGCCGAGATGGACATCGCCACGCCGCCCAGCAGGCCGAGCAGTCCGAGGAGCAGGGCGAGACCGCCGCCGATGCTGTGCGCCGGGACCTCCCGGACGCGGGGCGCCGGCATCTCGGGCACGTCGGCCGTGATCTGCGGGTCGTGTGTGGTCATGAAGATGCCCCCGTTTCTCCGCGTGCGTTCCCGCACGGCGTTCACTGTCTATCGTCGTTCTAACTAACTGATATCACATTACCCTTCCATGGCAACCCCGTACGCCTCTCGAACGTCGGTTCCGTTGGGGTGGGTGCTGATTGTCACGTCCGTAAAGGCCGGATCGGCAGCCCTTTGTCATAGCTCCCGGTGCTAGCTTGCCAAGCCGGCCCGATTGGCGAACGTGTGTGCCGTGTGAGCACACAGGGACGAAGCGGATACGAAGCGGAGCGGAACAGGCGTATGGGACGAGCGGAAGAAAGACGCGCACGACAGCGCGGCGGGCGCCGTGCGGCACCCAAGGGCCGCGCTGCCGCCGCGGGCGGCCGCACCGGCATACGCCGCCTGTTCACCTGGAAGAAGATCCTCGGCACCTTCTTCACCCTGTGCCTGCTCGGCATGGGCGCCTTCATCGTGCTCTACATGATGATCGACATCCCGGAGGGCAACGCCGACGCCGAGCTCCAGAGCAACGTCTACGAGTACAGCGACGGCACGCTCATGGCCCGCGACGGCGACCGCAACCGCGAGATCGTCGACCTGGCCCGGGTCCCCAAGCCCGTGCAGCGCACGTTCGTCGCCGCCGAGAACAAGACGTTCTACAAGGACTCCGGCGTCGACCTGAAGGGCACCGCCCGCGGCGTCCTCAACACCCTGTCCGGCAAGGGCGCGCAGGGCGGCTCCACGATCACCCAGCAGTACGTCAAGAACTACTACCTGACGCAGGAGCAGACCGTCTCCCGCAAGCTCAAGGAGCTGGTCATCTCCCTGAAGCTGGACCGGGAGAAGTCCAAGGACTACATCCTCGCCGGGTACATCAACACCAGCTACTACGGCCGCGGCGCCTACGGCATCCAGGCCGCCGCCCAGGCCTACTACCGCGTCGACGCCGAGGACCTCACCGTCGAGCAGGGCGCCTACCTCGCCGCGCTGCTCCAGGCGCCGAACCAGTACGACTGGGCGATCGCCAGCGACAAGGGCAAGGAACTCGTCCAGGAGCGCTGGGACTACGTCCTGGACAACATGGTCGAGCAGAAGTGGCTGGACGCAGGCGAGCGGGCCGGCATGAAGTTTCCCGTGCCCAAGGCGCCCAAGGCGGCCCCCGGCATGGAGGGGCAGACCGGCTACCTGGTCGAGGCGGCCAACACGGCGGTCAAGCAGCAGATGGTCGAGCAGGGCGTCGCCGAGAACCTGGAGCAGGCCAAGGCGCTGCTGGACCGCGGCGGCTACACCATCACGCTGAACATCGACAAGAAGAAGCAGAAGGCGCTGGAGCAGGCGGTCAAGGACCGGCTCACCAGCAAGCTCGACCCGAAGAAGCGGGACGTCGACGCCGACGTCCAGGCCGGCGCCGTCTCCGTCGACCCGAAGACCGGCAAGGTCGTGGCGATGTACGGCGGCGTGGACTACGTGAAGCACTACACCAACAACGCCACCCGCAAGGACTACCAGCCGGCCTCCACCTTCAAACCGGTGATCCTCGCGGCCGCCCTCGACCGGGGCGCCGAGACCCAGGACGGCGTGCCCATCACGGCCGACACGGTCTACGACGGCGACAGCAAGCGCCCCGTGGTCGAGGACGGCGAGAAGGTCGGCTTCGCCCCGCCCAACGAGGACGACCAGGACTACGGCGACATCACCGTCCAGGAGGCGATGAACAAGTCCGTCAACTCCGTCTTCGCGCAGATGGGCGTCGACGTCGGCATGACGGACGTGATGCAGACCGCGGGCGCGCTCGGCATGAGCGAGAACCTCGACCCGTTCCCGGCGCAGACCCTGGGCACCATGGGCGCCAGCCCGATGCAGATGGCCGGCGTCTACGCCACCCTCGCCAACCACGGCAAGCAGGTCACGCCGTCGATCGTGAAGTCGGTCGAGCACAAGGACCGCACCCTGGAGATGCCCGACCCGATCGGCCAGTCGGTCATCAGCCGGCGCGCCGCCGACACCGTGACCTCGGTCCTCACCGGAGTGGTCGACGACGGCACCGCCCGGGCCTCCGTGCGCGACAACCCGCTGCGCGACGGCCAGCAGGTCGCCGGCAAGACCGGCACCTCCGACTTCAACAGGTCGGCCTGGTTCACCGGCTACACGCCCGACCTGGTCACCTCGGTCGGCCTGTTCGGCGAGGACGCCAAGACCGGCAAGCAGGTCCCGATGTACGAGGCCGGCGGCGTCGACCACCGCGTCAACGGCGGCGGCTTCCCCGCCGAGATCTGGGCCGCGTACACCTTCGGCGTGATGGACGAGGTCTCCGAGTTCGACCTGGAGACCGAGCAGGGCGCGGGCGTGGCGCCGACCCGGAGCCCGTCGCAGTCGGAGACGGAGTCCGAGACGCCGTCGCAGACGCCGACGACGGAGGAGCCGACGACGTCGGCCCCGCCGTCGACCACGTCCCCGCCGCCGCCGACGACGGAACCCCCGAGCCAGACGCCGACGTCACCCCCGCCCTCGCAGACGGAGACGACCCCGCCGCCTCCGACCTTCGACCTCCCGGGCGGCCCCGACGAGCCCCTGAACAACGACCGCGAATAGAACGCAACACGCGCAGTTCCCCGCGCCCCCGAAGGGGCGCGGGGAACTGCGCGATCAACCCAGAACGAGCCGCACCGGGCACAGCCGAGCAACCCCTCACGGCGCCACCCCGCGGAGCACTCCTCAGCCCTGGTTCAGCTCGAACCACACCACCTTCCCGGTGCTCAGCCGAGTAGCCCCCCACCGCCGGGCAAGGCGGTTGACGAGATACAGCCCCCGCCCACCCTCATCCGTCGCCCGCGCCTGCCGCAGCCGCGGCAACTGCGGCACATCGTCCCCGACCTCGCACCGCAGCACATCCGTCCGCAGCAGCCGCAGCGTCACCGGCCGGGAGGCATACCGCACGGCGTTGGTGACGACCTCGCTCACCAGCAGCTCCACCGAGTCGCTCAGGTCGTCCAGGCCCCACCGGGACAGCTGCCGCCGGGCCAGCCGCCGCGCCCGCCCGGGCGCCGCGTCCTCCGGCTCCAGGAACCAGTACGCCACGTCGCTCGGCGCGATCCCGTCGAAGCGGGCGGCGAGCAGCGCGATGTCGTCGTCCCGGTCGCCCGGGCCGAGCATGTCGAGCACCTCGTCGCACAGCGCCTCGAGCGGCGGCGGGTGATCCGGCCCGGTCAGCTGCGCGGTCGCGGCGAGCTTCTCCCGCAGCTGCTCGATGCCGGTCCACACGTCGCGCAGCCGGGACTCCACCAGGCCGTCGGTGTAGAGCAGCAGGGTCGCCCCGGCGGGCGCCTCCAGCTCCACGGCCTCGAAGTCCACCCCGCCGACGCCGATCGGGGCGCCCGCCGGCACCCGCAGCACCTCCGCGCGCCCGCCCAGGTGCAGCAGCACGGGCGGCGGATGGCCGGCGTTGGCGACGGTGATGCGGTGGGCTACCGGGTCGTACACCGCGTACAGGCAGGTCGCCATGCGGTCCACGCCGAGCCGCTGGGCCTGCTCGTCGAGGTGGTGCAGCACCTCCTGCGGCGGCAGGTCGAGCCCGGCGAGCGTCTGCGCGGTCGTGCGCAGCTGGCCCATGATCGCCGCCGACGTCATGGAGTGGCCCATCACGTCGCCGACGACCAGCGCCACCCGGCTGCCGGGCAGCGGGATCGCGTCGTACCAGTCGCCGCCCACCCGCGCGGTCTCCGCGGCCGGCAGATACCGCGACGCCAGCCGTACGCCGGTGCAGCGCGGCAGGGTCTCCGGCAGCATCGTGCGCTGGAGCTCGTCCGCGATGTACGCCTCGCGCCCGTACAGCACGGCCTTGTCGATGCCGAGGGCGCTGTGCGTGGCGAGCTGCGCCGCGACCAGCAGGTCGTCGGCCTCGAACGGGATCCGCTCGGGGCGCCGCAGGAACAGCGCCGCGCCGATCACCCGGCGGCGGCCGCGCAGCGGCGCGAGGACCGCGCGCTGGCCGTCGGGGACGGCCGCCGTGCCCTCCTCGCCGAGGAGTTCCGGCAGCGCGGCCCGCGCGGCGGGCGCGTCCGTGAACACCGGGCGCACCCCGCGCAGCACCTCGGCGAGCGCGCTGCCGGGCCGTACCGTGCACAGCTCCTCGCCGACCGAGTCCAGCTCGGACGGCTCCGGCGGCGCGGCCGGCAGGAACCCGCCGCCCTCGGTGTCCCGCTCGGGCGGGATCCGGTCGGTGCGGCGCAGCCGCAGCACCAGCGGGCCCGTCGGCCGCTCGTCGCCGACCGGCAGCGGATCGCGCAGATACACGAGGATCGCGTCGGAGAAGGTGGGCACGGTCGCCCGGCACAGCCCCATCACGATCTCGTCCAGGTCGATGCCGCGGGCGATCCGCCGGGTGGCCGCGCCGACGAAGCGCAGCCGGTCCCCGTCCCGCCGCATCGGCGTGGGCCGGCCCGGCCGCGTCACCTGGCCCGTACGGCGGTCCTCGCCGCCCGGACCCCGGTCCACCCGGCCCTGCCCGTCCGCGGGCTGCACCGGGATGCCGTCCGGCGCGGGCCGCGGACGGTGGGCGTCCGGCTCCGCGTCCGGGCCGGCGCCCGGCTGGGAGTGCTCGGACCCGGGACCGTCCGCAGCGGGCGCGGAACCGCCGGGGGCGACGGCGCCGGGCGCGGGCGGCTCACCGCCGGAGCGGCCCTGTACCGGTAAGGCCGCGCCCGTGCCGGCCGGCGGCGCCGGGGAACGCAGGAACGCCCCGCGGGGATCCGCGGGGTCCACGCCCGGCTGGGGGCGCTCGTAGGAGGTCGGCTGCTCCGTCACGCGTGTCGAGTCCATCCGTCCGGCGCACGCCGTGCGCGCGGTTCGCTCCGCCGAAACTCCGATACCCGGAACACGTGCCCCCGGAACGGATTTCGCGTGTGGTCAGAGGTTGTTCCTGCGACGCCGGCCGGCCGTCCTCGGCCCGTGCCGGTGTTTCCGTGCCCCTCGCTCACGTCCTGCCGCCCCTCGGTGACGTCCGGTCAAACCTCGCGCGCGCTCCGGTGGTTGCTGCTCCGCGCCCTTGCGGACGACGATCCTACGTTTCCTGCCCGGGGGCGCAGCAAGGGTCTCACGGGGATGCGTGCGCCGCTGTGCGGTCCCAGTCCTGTGGAAGTGACGGTACAGCCCAGGACGGATCCGGACGCCAGTTCTCCCATCCGTCCGAGAACGGCGGCCCCCAGGCGTCGATCACGGCGACCGCCGCGCGCCCGGCCGCACGCACCTTCCGGGCGAGCGCCACGTCCATCAGGCCGTCCCGCTGGGCCTGCGCGAACTCGTCCTCGTCCCGCCAGTGCCAGCCGCCGTCCGGCTGCACGGAGATGTCCAGGAAGTGGTCCTCGGAGTCCACCCCGCCCGCCCAGCGGACGAGGGGCTCCTCCAGGTTCACGTACCAGTTCTTGAACCGCCAGCCCGGCTCCCAGAACAGCCACACCGACCAGGGCTCGCCGGGCCGGGCCAGCTTCAGCACGCCGGTGCCGAACCAGCGGTCCCTCTGCACCGTGCGCGGCTTGGTGTAGCGGGTGGCGAGGGGCTCGCGGTGGACCGGGGTGCCGTCGGCGAGGACGGGTTTCACGCACTCGGTGCCGGGCGCCATCCAGACCGCCAGCAGCTCCGAGTCGTCGCGCACGACCGTGACGGGGCGCGCGATGTGGATGCGCGCGCCGCCGTTCTCCCGGTACCGCCACAGGATCTGCGTCCCGGGCTCCCAGTGGCGGGCCGCCCCGCCCGCGTGGCCGCGCCTCGTCGTTCCACCCTCTGTCATGCGCAGATATTAGGTGGTGGGGCCACGCGACGCTGCGGCCCCCGTCACGGTTCACCCCCGGGACGCCAGGTTTCACGGGCGTGTCATACGCAGGACATCCAGGGCCTCGTCCAGCTGTTCCACGGTCAGGTCGCCGCGCTCCACATAGCCGCCCTCCAGCACCACCTGGCGGATGGTCCTGCGCTCCGCGAGCGACTTCTTGGCGACCTTGGCGGCCTCCTCGTAGCCGATGTACTTGTTCAGCGGGGTCACCACGGACGGCGAGGACTCGGCGTACTCGCGGGCCCGCTCCCGGTCGGCGACGATCCCGTCGACCGTGCGGTCGGCCAGCAGCCGGGAGACGTTGGCGAGCAGCCGCACCGACTCCAGCACGTTCTTCGCGATCACCGGCAGCATCACGTTCAGCTCGAAGTTCCCGGACGCGCCGGCCGCGGCGACCGTCGCGTCGTTGCCCGTGACCTGGGCGCAGACCATCAGCACGGCCTCCGGGATCACCGGGTTGACCTTGCCGGGCATGATCGAGGAGCCGGGCTGGAGGTCGGGCAGGGCGATCTCGGCGAGGCCGGTGCGCGGCCCCGACGCCATCCACCGCAGATCGTTCGCGATCTTCGTCAGGCCGACGGCGACGGTGCGCAGCTGCCCGCTGGTCTCCACCACGCCGTCCCGGGCGCCCTGCGCCTCGAAGTGGTTGCGCGCCTCGGTCAGCGGCAGCCCCGTCGCCCGCGCCACCTCCTCGATGACGGCCGCGGAGAACCCGGGCGGGGTGTTGATGCCGGTGCCGACGGCGGTGCCGCCCAGCGGCAGCTCGGCCAGCCGGGGCAGCGAGGCGCGCAGCCGCTCCACGCCGTACCGCACCTGGGCCGCGTACCCGCCGAACTCCTGGCCCAGGGTGACGGGCGTGGCGTCCATCAGATGGGTGCGCCCGGACTTCACCACGTCCGCGAACTCCTCCGCCTTGCGCTCCAGGGCGGCGGCGAGGTGCTCCAGGGCCGGGATCAGGTCCCGGGTGACCGCGGCGGTGGCGGCGATGTGCAGCGACGAGGGGAAGACGTCGTTGGACGACTGGGAGGCGTTGACGTGGTCGTTGGGGTGCACGTCCCGGCCCAGCCGCTCGGTGGCGAGGGTGGCGACCACCTCGTTGGTGTTCATGTTGGACGAGGTGCCCGACCCGGTCTGGAACACGTCCACCGGGAAGTGGTCGTCCCACCGGCCCTCGGCGACCTCCGCCGCCGCCTCCTGGATCGCCTCGGCGACGTCCTTGTCCAGCACCCCGAGCCGGGCGTTCACCTTGGCGGCGGCGCCCTTGATACGGGCCAGCGCCTCGATGTGGGCGCGCTCCAGGCGCTGCCCGGAGACCGGGAAGTTCTCCACCGCCCGCTGGGTCTGCGCCCGCCACTTGGCGTCGGCGGGGACTCTCACCTCTCCCATGGAGTCGTGCTCGATGCGGTAGGTCCGGTCGTCGTCCGTGGTCATCGGATTCCCTTCGTGGATACCCCGGCCCTCAGGCCGGGGTGGGGGTACCTCCCGCTTGCGGGGGAGGAGTGAAGCTTCCGCGTAGCGGGTCAGGGAAAGGCGAATCGCCACCAAGGCGACTCGGCGTCTGCGGCCATGAGCCGACACCGGCTCACACGGAATCTGATACGATGTAAGGCGTGACGCAGCAGGTCAAGCGGGCTTTCAAGTACCGCTTCTACCCAACGGAGGAGCAGGCGTCCCAGCTGCTGCGCACGTTCGGCTGTGTCCGCCTGGTCTACAACAAGGCGCTGGAGGAGCGCACCCGGGCCTGGTACGGCGAGCAGCGCCGCATCTCCTACGCAGAGTCCTCGGCGGCGCTCACCGAGTGGAAGAAGGCCGAGAAACTGGCCTTCCTGGCGGAGGTGTCCTCCGTCCCGCTCCAGCAGGCGCTGCGCCACCTTCAGACGGCGTTCGGGAACTTCTTCGCCAAGCGTGCCAAGTACCCCCGGTACAAGAGCCGGAAGAAGTCCCGAGCCTCGGCCGAGTACACCCGCTCCGCGTTCAAGTGGCATGGCAGGCAACTGACCCTGGCGAAGATGACCGAGCCGCTGGACATCCGCTGGTCGCGTCCGCTCCCCGAGGGTGCGGTGCCGACCACGGTGACCGTGTCGCGTGACGCAGCCGGGCGCTGGTTCGTATCCCTGCTCTGCGACGACCGCATCGCCCCGGCCCCGGCCACAACGAACGCGGTCGGTATCGACGCGGGCATCACCTCCCTGGTGACCCTGTCGACCGGGGAGAAGATCGCGAACCCGAAGCACGAGCGCCGTGACCGCGCCCGCCTCGCCAAGGCGCAGCGGGAGCTGTCGCGGAAGGCGAAGGGCTCGGCGAACCGGGAGAAGGCCCGCCGCAAGGCTGCCAAGGTCCATGCGCGGATCGCCGACCGGCGCCGCGACTTCCTGCACAAGCTGACCACTCGGCTCGTCCGTGAGAACCAAACGGTCGTGATCGAGGACCTCACCGTCCGCAACCTGCTGAAGAACGGCAAGCTCGCGCGCGCCGTCTCCGACGCGTCGTGGACGGAACTGCGCTCCATGCTGGAGTACAAGTGCGCCTGGTACGGGCGCGAACTCGTCGTGATCGACCGGTGGTTCCCCAGCTCGAAGCTGTGCGGGAACTGCGGCACGGTCCGCGAGAAGCTGCCGCTGAACGTACGCGAGTGGACGTGCGACTGCGGCACCGTGCATGACCGCGACGTGAACGCGGCACGCAACATCCTGGCCGCCGGACTGGCGGCGTCTGCCTGTGGAGACGGTGTAAGACCTCAACGGGAGTCCTCCCGGACGGGGCGGTCGTCGGCGAAGCAGGAACCCCAGCGGGCGACCGCTGGAATCCCTCGCCTTTAGGCGGGGGACGAAGTCAACGTGTACCTCCGTGGAGACAAGCAGCGGTGTCGGACGACCGTGGGGGTCCGTCAGGCGCCGCTCAGGCTCACGTCGTCCAGCAGGAAGCCGGTCTGGAGGCTGTGGTCCTCGGTGGCGGTGAAGGTCACGGTGACCGTCTGCCCGGCGTACGCGGACAGGTCGGCCGACCGCTGCGTCCAGCCGCCGCCCGCGTGCACGTTGGACCAGGTGGCGAGCGTGGACCCGTTCACCCGGACGGAGAACGTGTCGTACGCCCGGCTGCCGGACTCGGCGGTCTCGATCCACAGCCAGAAGTCCAGCGACGCGCGCGTGCAGCCGGCCGGCACGGTCACCGTCTGGCCGACCGACTCGGTGCTCGTGGAGCCGTTGCCGCCGAGCCACGCGAAGCGGGTGCCGCCGTGCGCGGTCCGCCCGGAGTGGGCGGCGATGACCGCGGTGGTCCCGGTCCACGGCGCGGTCCCGCTCTCGAACCCGCCGTTGCCGACGACCCCGGCCGGGTCGCAGGTGCCCCCGCCGCCGGTGCCGACGGCCTGCTGCCACACGGTGTACGCGATGCCGTCGGCCGCGCGGTCCAGCCCGGTGGTGTTGATGTTGGACAGGGTGTCGCACGACCGGTGGTAGCAGGGGTCGTACGCCGCACCGGACGTGCCGCCCCACTTGGCGGCCTGCGCGGAGGTCTTGCGGGCGCTCGCGCCCATCGCGTAGCCGGAGGTGGGGATGCCGTACCGCTCGAACGAGTAGTCGTCGCTGCGGCCCGCACCCTCGGTGTTCTCCTCGGGCTGGAGGCCGAGCGAGTCCCAGTAGGCCTTCATGGGCGCGGCGGCCGCAGAGGTGATGTGGTTGACGAAGTAGCCGCCGTTGAGCGAGGCGACCATGTCGAAGTTGTAGTACGCCTTGATCCGGGAGCGTTCCGCCGAGGAGAGCGTACGGACGTAGAAGTCGCTGCCGTTGAGGCCCTGCTCCTCGTCGGTCCACCAGGCGAAGCGGACGCGGTTGCGCAGGTCGGGGTTCTCCCGGGCGAGTGTCAGGGCGTTCTCGAGCAGGGCGGCGGAGCCGGAGCCGTTGTCGTTCATGCCGGGTCCGGCCGAGACGCCGTCGAGGTGGGCGCCGAACATGTAGACGGCGCTCGCGTCGCCCTGGGGCCACTCCGCGATCAGGTTGGGCCCGGCGCCGCTGGTGCAGCCGGAGGTGCAGGGCTGCTCGGTGACGGTGTAGCCGGCGGCCTGGAGCTTTCCCTTCACGTAGGCGACGGAGTCGCGGTAACCCTGCCCTGTGGAGCGGCGGTTGCCGCCGTTGCGGGCGGCGGCAACCGCCGCTCCAC
>MUNG01000025.1 GCA_002154585.1 Streptomyces pseudogriseolus | reverse complement strand
CACCACCCCCACGGCGACCGGGATCCCCGCCTCCCACGCGAACGGAACCCCCTCCGCCGCACACTCCAGCGCGGACACCACCGCAAGCCCCACATCGAGCACGGCACTGCGCCGCCGCTCCCACCACCAGGGCCCGCCCCGGGCCGTCACATGGTCTTCCCCCGTCGTGGTCATGCCTCCAGCCTAAAGGCGCTCCCCGTCCCCTTTCCGGGGAGTTTCCACCCCGGCCCCGACCCACCCCGCCCGGCCGATCCGCCGCGAAACGCCCCGCAATCCCTCGAACTGCTGAATCGCGCACCGTTCGACCCGGGAACCCTCCATTCCGGCCGGACGGTATGCCCATGGCACATCCCACCGGCAAATACGCCGACTTCGAAGGCCTCCGCGAGCAGGCCGTCGCCCTCCGACGCGCCGGACTGAGCCGACGCCAGATCCGCGACCGCCTCCGCGTGGACAACAACGACATCCTCAACCGCCTCCTCCAGGGCGAACCCGCACCCGACTGGACCCGACGCCCCAACGCCAAGGACGACCTCCGGGCACGGGCCCGCCAGCTCCGCCTCCAGGGCTGGACGTACGACCAGATCCAGGTCGAGCTGGGCTGCTCCAAGAGTTCGATCTCGCTGTGGGTGCGGGATCTGCCGAAGCCGGAGCGGAAACGCAGCCGCGAGGAGGCGGCGGCCATCGCCCGGCGGGGCTGGGAGGCGAAGCTGCGGCTCCGCGAGGAGGAGCGGCAGCGGACCCGAGCGGCCGCGACGAGCGAGATCGGCTCATTGACGGACCGCGAACTGTTCCTGCTCGGGGTGGGCCTCTACTGGGCCGAGGGCTCGAAGCGAAAGCCGCACAACCCGCAGGAGCGCGTCACCTTCGTCAACAGCGACCCGGACATGATCTCGGTCTTCCTGGCCTGGCTGCACCTGCTCGACGTGGATCCGGCTCGGATCAGGTTCGCCGTACACATCCACGAGAGCGCCGACGTCCAGGGCGCCGAACAGTTCTGGGCCGACCATGTCGGCGTGGACCGGGCCGGCTTCCTGAAGACGACGCTCAAGAGGCACAACCCGGCGACGAACCGGAAGAACACCGGTGACACGTACCGGGGATGCCTCCGCGTGGACGTGAGGAACGGAGCCGACCTGTACCGTCGCATCGAAGGCTGGTGGTACGGCATAGTAGGGGCTGCCACCTCGTCCGATGCGCGAAATCGGACATAAGGTTAATCCCGGGTCGTCTAAGGGCAAGACGTCAGATTTTGGCTCTGATCATGGGGGTTCGAGTCCTCCCCCGGGAGCACATCCTTGGTTCGGGTCCTGACCGGCAACCGGTCGGGACCCGCACTCATGTCCCCCCGGAAACGCCCCGGTATCCTGCGGATGTCCATCCCCCCACCTCCAACACAGCCGAAGGGCATCCCGTGAGCGCCAATCGCCCGGCAGCCGTCGTCGTTCTCGCAGCGGGTGAGGGCACCCGTATGAAGTCGGCCACACCGAAGGTCCTGCACGAGATCTGTGGTCGTTCCCTGGTGGGTCATGTGCTCGCCGCCGCCGGTGAACTGGACCCGGCCAGCCTCGTCGTCGTCGTGGGTCACGCCCGTGAGCAGGTGACCGCGCATCTCGCGGAGGTCGCGCCGGACGTGCGGACCGCCGTGCAGGCGGAGCAGAACGGCACGGGGCATGCCGTGCGGATGGGTCTGGAGGAGCTGGGCGGTTCCGTGGACGGGACCGTGGTGGTGGTGTGCGGTGACACTCCGCTGCTGACCGGTGAGACGCTGCGCCGGCTGTCCGAGACGCATGTGGCGGACGGCAACGCGGTGACGGTGCTGACGGCGGAGGTGCCGGACGCGACCGGGTACGGCCGGATCGTGCGGGACGACTCCGGTGCCGTGACGGCGATCGTGGAGCACAAGGACGCGTCGGACGAGGTGCGGGCGGTCCGGGAGATCAACTCGGGTGTGTTCGCGTTCGACGGCGCGTTGCTGGCGGACGCGCTGAAGAAGGTGCGTACGGACAACAGTCAGGGTGAGGAGTACCTGACGGACGTGCTGGGGATCCTGCGTGAGGCGGGGCACCGGGTGGGTGCGTCGGTGGCGGGGGATCACCGGGAGATCGCGGGGATCAACAACCGTGTGCAGTTGTCCGAGGCGCGGCGGATTCTGAACGACCGGCTGCTGACGGCGGCGATGTTGTCGGGTGTGACGGTGGTGGATCCGGCGTCGACGTGGGTGGACGTGTCGGTGACGTTCGAGCGGGATGCGGTGGTGCATCCGGGGACGCAGTTGCACGGTGCCACGCATCTGGGTGAGGGCTGTGAGGTGGGTCCGAACTCGCGGCTGACGGACACCCGGGTGGGTGCGGGTGCGCGGGTGGACAACACGGTGGCGATGGGTGCCGAGGTGGGTCCGGAGGCGTCGGTGGGTCCGTTCGCGTATCTGCGGCCGGGGACGCGGTTGTCGCGCAAGGGCAAGATCGGCACGTTCGTGGAGACGAAGAACGCGTCGATCGGCGAGGGGTCGAAGGTTCCGCATCTGTCGTACGTGGGGGACGCGACGATCGGCGAGTTCTCGAACATCGGTGCGGCGAGTGTGTTCGTCAATTACGACGGACAGGACAAACATCACACGACGGTCGGGTCGCACTGCCGGACGGGGTCGGACAACATGTTTGTGGCTCCTGTCACGGTCGGGGACGGCGCTTACACGGCTGCGGGCTCGGTGATCACGAAGGATGTGCCGCCGGGTTCGCTGGCGGTGGCGCGTGGTCAGCAGCGCAACATCGAGGGCTGGGTGGCTCGTAAGCGTCCGGGGAGTGCTGCCGCGAAGGCCGCGGAGGCGGCGTCGCGGGAGCCGGCCGGCGAGGAGTGACGGGAGGCCGTCCTGTTCGGGGCCGGAGAGCGTGCCGTTCGGGACGGCGTACCGTGTTAGGTGCGGATGCGCACCCCCACCAGCTGAGACACCTCTGAGGAGACAGTGCTGTGACCGGGATCAAGACGACCGGCGAGAAGAAGATGATGTTCTTCTCCGGCCGCGCCCACCCCGAGCTTGCCGAGGAGGTCGCCCAGCAGTTGGGTGTCGGGGTCGTCCCGACGAAGGCCTTCGACTTCGCGAACGGCGAGATCTATGTGCGGTATCAGGAGTCGGCTCGTGGTGCCGACTGTTTCCTGATCCAGAGCCACACGGCGCCGATCAACAAGTGGATCATGGAGCAGTTGATCATGATCGACGCGTTGAAGCGTGCGTCGGCCCGTTCGATCACGGTGATCGTGCCGTTCTACGGGTATGCGCGGCAGGACAAGAAGCACCGTGGGCGTGAGCCGATCTCGGCGCGTCTGATCGCGGATCTGATGAAGACGGCGGGTGCGGACCGTCTGCTGACGGTGGACCTGCACACGGATCAGATCCAGGGTTTCTTCGACGGCCCGGTGGATCATCTGTTCGCGCTGCCGCTGCTCGCGGACTACGTGGGTGCGAAGGTGGACCGTTCGAAGCTGACGGTGGTGTCTCCGGACGCGGGCCGTGTGCGGGTGGCGGACCGCTGGTGCGACCGGCTGGGTGCGCCGCTGGCGATCGTGCACAAGCGCCGGGACAAGGACGTGGCGAACCAGGTGACCGTCCACGAGGTCGTGGGTGAGGTCAAGGGCCGGGTCTGTGTGCTGGTGGACGACATGATCGACACGGGTGGCACGATCTGTGCGGCGGCGGACGCGTTGTTCGCGCACGGCGCGGAGGACGTGATCGTGACGGCGACGCACGGTGTGCTGTCGGGTCCGGCGGCGGACCGGCTGAAGAACTCGAAGGTGAGCGAGTTCGTGTTCACGAACACGCTGCCGACGCCGGGTGAGCTGAGCGAGAGCCTGGACAAGATCACGGTGTTGTCGATCGCGCCGACGATCGCGCGGGCGGCGCGTGAGGTGTTCGAGGACGGCTCGGTGACGAGCCTGTTCGACGAGCAGTAAGGGTTCTGCAGTCCGACATCCGTTCGGCTGCCGGTGATCGTTTTGGGTGCGGCCTCCTGGCCCGGGTAAACTGCTGGAGTTGCTCGGCGAGGGAGGCCGTACCGCTTCTTCGGAAGGCTGTACGGCGGTCCGTTATCGACGCGCTCTTCGTAGCAGGCCGTTCGTGGCCGGGTGACCACGTCCGTTCTGACTATGAGGAGTGATCATGTCCGAGGTGAAGATCGCCGCCGAGACGCGCACCGAGTTCGGCAAGGGTGCCGCCCGCCGTATCCGTCGTTCCGACAAGGTTCCCGGTGTGCTGTACGGGCACGGTTCGGACCCGCTGCACCTGACCTTCCCGGGTCACGAGCTGCTGCTCGCCCTGCGTACGCCGAACGTGCTGATCGCGCTGGACATCGACGGCAAGACCAACGAGCTGGCCATCCCGAAGTCGGTCCAGCGTGACCCGGTCAAGGGCTTCCTGGAGCACGTCGACCTGCTGCTGGTGAAGCGCGGCGAGAAGGTCCAGGTCGAGATCCCGGTGCAGGCCGAGGGCGAGCTGGCCCCGGGCGGCAACCTGCTGGAGCACGTCCTGTCCGCGCTGCCGGTCGAGGCCGAGGCCACGCACATCCCGGAGAGCGTGACCGTGTCCGTCGAGGGCCTGGAGGCCGGCGCCTCCGTGCTCGCCAAGGACATCAAGCTGCCGAGCGGTGTCTCCCTCGCCGTCGAGGACGACGCCGTGGTGCTCCAGGTCCTGGCCGCGCAGGCCGAGGAGGCGCCCGAGGGCGCCGAGGAGGGCGAAGAGGCCGCCGAGGCCTGAGCCTTTCGGATCCAGTCGTTCGTCGGCCGCTGCTCCCGTGCGGGGCGGCGGCCGACGCGTATGTGGGAGGAAGCGTGGGCGTGACGGAGGACGCGGCGGGCCCCTGGCTGGTCGCCGGGCTGGGCAATCCGGGGCCGGGGTACGCGATGAACCGGCACAACGTGGGGTTCATGGTCGCGGATCTGCTGGCGGAGCGGATGGGCGGCCGGTTCAAGCGGGCGGCGAAGGCGCAGGCGCAGGTGGTGGAGGGCCGGATCGGGCCCGCCGGGCCGGGCAGCCGCCGGGTGGTGCTGGTGAAGCCGATGTCGTACATGAATCTGTCGGGCGGGCCGGTGAACGCGCTGCGGGAGTTCTACAAGGTGCCGGCGCAGCGGGTGGTCGCCGTCCACGACGAGCTGGACATCGACTACGGGACGCTGCGGCTGAAGCTGGGCGGCGGGGACAACGGGCACAACGGTCTGAAGTCGCTGACGGGGGCGTTCGGGCGGGAGTATCACCGGGTGCGGTTCGGGATCGGGCGGCCGCCGGGGCGGATGCCGGTGGCGGACTTCGTGCTGAAGGACTTCTCGTCGGCGGAGCGCAAGGAGCTGGACTACTTCGTGGACCGGGCGGCGGACGCGGTGGAGTGTCTGGTGACGGAGGGTCTGGAGCGGGCGCAGAGCGCCTACAACTCGTGACGGCGTGCGGGTGACTTCGGTGGACTTGTCCGGTGGTGCCGCCCACCGGAGTTGACCAGCCGCAAGGTCATGGCCAAGGATCGCGGCCATGCCTTCTGCGGTCCGTTCCTCGCGCGGTGTCCCGCGCGGCTCCTCCGCGTTGCGCTTCGGCCGGTTCGCGGCGATGGGCGCGGTCGCCGTGCTGATCCTGATCGCCGGGGTGTGGGCGTCGTGGGGGACGGCGCAGCACGTGATGCTGACCAAGGGGCGTGAGCGCGGCACGGTCGAGGTGGTCCGGTGTGCCGAGGACGCCTGTGAGGGGCCGTTCCGGCCGTTGTCGCCGGGCTCGCAGCCGCGGGCGCGGGTGGTGCTGGACGACACGGCCGCGGTGGAGAGGGGCGGCACGTACACGGTGGTGCTGAAGCCGGGCGGGGCGGAGGCGGTGCGTTCGGGTCCGGCGGGGGTGCTGTACGCGTGGGTGCCGTTGGGGGGTGCGCTGCTGCTGGCGTCGGTGGTGGTGGCGGGCGGCCTGCTGCGGACGCGGCTCGCGTGGGTGATGGCGCTGGCGGGCGCGGGGCTGCTGACGGCGGCGTTCGTGGCGCTGTAGATCTCCCGGGACATGACGAGGGGCGGCGCCCTCCGGTTGTACGAGCCGGAGGGTGCCGCCCTTTCGTGCGTCGTTGTGCGTCCGTGGGTCAGCCGGTGTTGCGCAGGCCCGCCGCGACGCCGTTGACGGTGAGCAGCAGGGCGCGGGAGAGCAGCGGGTCGGGCTGCTCGCCGGCGGCGGCCGCGTCGCGCTGGCGCTTGAGCAGGGCCACCTGGAGGTAGGAGATGGGGTCCAGGTAGGCGTCGCGGATGGCGAAGGTCTGCTTGAGGACGGGGTCGGCGTCCAGCAGTTCCTGTTCGCCGGTGACGCGCAGCACCTCGGTGACGGTCAGGTCGTGTTCGGCCTTGATGGTGTCGAAGACGTGCTTGAGTTCGTCGGGGACGAGGGTGTCGACGTAGTGCTGGGCGATCCGCAGGTCGGTCTTGGCGAGGGTCATCTCCACGTTGGAGATGAAGTTGCGGAAGAAGTGCCACTGCTCGTACATCTCGTCGAGCACGGTGTCGAGGCCGGCCTCGCGCAGGGCCTTGAGGCCGGAGCCGACGCCGAACCAGCCGGGGACGATCTGCCGGGACTGGGTCCAGCCGAACACCCAGGGGATGGCGCGCAGGCCGTCGAGGGAGACGCCGGAGCCGGGGCGGCGGGAGGGCCGGGAGCCGAGGTGGAGTTCGGCGAGCTGGTCGACGGGGGTGGAGGCGAGGAAGTACGTCGGCAGGTCGGGGTCCTCGACGAGCTCGCGGTAGGCGGTGTGGGCGGCGTCGGAGACGACGTCCATGGCGGCGTCCCAGCGGGCGAGGGCCTCGACGGACTGGCGGGGCGCGGTGTGCAGCGCGGACGCCTGGAGGGTGGCGGCGACGGTCAGTTCGAGGTTCTCGCGGGCGAGGGACGGGATGAGGTACTTGTCGGAGATGACCTCGCCCTGCTCGGTGACCTTGATCTCGCCTTCGAGGGTGCCCCAGGGCTGGGCGAGGATCGCGTCGTGGGTGGGGCCGCCGCCGCGGCCGACGGTGCCGCCGCGGCCGTGGAAGAGGCGCAGACGGACGCCGTAGCGGTGGGCGACGTCGCGCAGGCGGCGCTGGGCGCGGTGGATCTCCCACTGGCTGGTGGTGATGCCGCCGAACTTGGAGGAGTCGGAGTAGCCGAGCATGACCTCCTGGACGTCGCCGCGCAGGGCGACGAGGCGCCGGTAGGAGGGGTCGGCGAGCATGTCCTCGAGGATGGTGTCGGCGGCCTTGAGCTCGTCGGTGGTCTCCAGGAGCGGCACGATGCCGATCTTGGCCCAGCCGGCGTGCAGGTCGATCAGGCCGGCCTCGCGGGCGAGGACGGCGGCGGCGAAGACGTCGTCGGCGCCCTGGCACATGGAGATGATGTACGACTCGACGACCTCGGGTCCGAAGACCTCCAGGGCGCGCTTGACGGTGCGGAACACGCCGAGGGTCTTCTCGCCGGCCTCGTCGACGGGGGCGGGGGTGGGGGCGAGCGGCCTTCTGCTGCGGAGTTCCTTGGCGAGGAGCTTGGCGCGGTACTCGCGGGGCATGTCGGCGTAGCGCCAGGATTCCTCGCCGAGCCGGTCGAACAGCTGGCCGAGGGCGTGGTGGTGGGCGTCGGCGTGTTCGCGGACGTCCATGGTGGCGAGCTGGAGGCCGAAGGCGGCGAGGGTGCGGATGGTGCGGGCGAGGCGGCCGTCGGCGAAGAGTCCGCCGCGGTGTTCGCGCAGGGAGGCCTGGATGATCCGCAGGTCGGTGATGAGTTCGCTGGTGCCGAGGTAGTCGCGGCCGGGCTCGTGGGGGGTGCCCTTGGCGAGGCGGAGCTTGGTGTTCTCCAGCTTCTGGCGGATGCAGGTGGCCTTGAGCCGGTAGGGCTCCTCGGCGTTGAGGCGCTTGTAGCGGGGGCTGATCTCGGGGAGGGCTTCGAGGTCGGCCTGGAGGGAGGTGAGGAGTTCCTCGGTGGCTCCGGTGTAGCGGATGGAGTTGGAGAGGAAGCCGCGCAGCTCGTCGATCATCTCCAGGGCGTCGTTGATGCCGTGTTCGTGCTGGAGGATGAGGACGTCCCAGGTGACCTGGGGGGTGACGTTGGGGTTGCCGTCGCGGTCGCCGCCGATCCAGGTGCCGAAGGTGAGGGGGCGGGTGTCGTCGGGGAGGTGGACGCCGACGCGCTCGAGTTCGGCGGTGAGGTCCTCCAGGACGTCGCCGACGGCGCCGGCGTGGAGTTCGTCGAGGTAGTAGATGGCGTTGCGGGCCTCGTCGGCGGGCTCGGGGCGCACGACGCGCAGTTCGTCCGTCTGCCAGACGAGGTCGATGTTCTCCGCCAGCCGGGTGTCGAGGCGGCGCCGGTCGGAGGCGAGGACCGGGGTCTCGAGCAGGGCGGCGATGCGGCGGAGCTTGTTGAGGACGGAGCGGCGGGCGGCCTCGGTGGGGTGGGCGGTGAAGACGGGCCGCACGTTGAGGTTGCGGACGGTTTCCCGGAGGTGGTCGGGGTCGGCGTCCTTGAGCCGGTCGGCGGTGCGGGAGAGCAGGCCGCCCTCGGCGGCGCGGCGGGCGGCGAGTTCGCGTCCGCGGTGCACCTGTTCGGTGACGTTGGCCAGGTGGAAGTAGGTGGAGAAGGCGCGCACCAGCTTGGCGGCGGTCTCCAGCTCGGTGCCGCGCAGCAGCTCGGCGGCGGCTTCGCCGTCCTCGCGGGTGAGGCGGCGGACCTTCTCGACGAGTTCGAGGAGCTCCGGGCCCTCCTGCCGTACCAGGGTCTCGCCGAGCAGGTCGCCCAGTCGGCGGATGTCGGCACGCAGTTCGGCGCTCGTCGTGGTGGTCTGGTCGTCGGCACTGCTCACAGGTGCGGCTCCTTGCAGTGTTGGAAGCTCGTCTGGGAGGGAACCCGGCGAGCGTCCCGCGCGGCGTGAGCCGCTTGCGGGCCGGACGTCCGGGAAGAAATCAGAGCGGACCGCGCTGTCCGACCGACTTCCAAGGATAGGTGTCGACCCGGACGCGCTGGCCCACGGGCCCTTGCCGCGGGGCGACGCACTGCCATACTTACGATGCCGTAGGTTACGGGACCGTAGGAAAGCGATGCGGTTCCGGCGGCCCGGCACCTTCCTCAAGTCCACATACCCCACAGGGGAACGCATGACCTCACGCTCCGATGTGCTCGACGAAGCCCCGCACCAGTCACCGTCCGACGACACCGCTCCCTCCGCCACGCTGGGCGGGGAGCGCAAACGGTCCGTCGAGCAGATCACGCTGCTGCTCTTCATCGTCGTCCCCTTCCTCGCGCTGGTGGCGGCCGTGCCGCTGGCGTGGGGCTGGGGGGTGAGCTGGCTGGACCTCGGTCTGCTGGTCTTCTTCTACTTCCTGGGATGCCACGGCATCACGATCGGCTTCCACCGTCACTTCACGCACGGTTCGTTCAAGGCGAAGCGGCCGCTGAAGATCGCGCTGGCGATCGCCGGTTCGATGGCGGTCGAGGGGCCGCTGGTGCGCTGGGTGGCCGACCATCGCAAGCATCACAAGTTCTCCGACGCGGAGGGCGACCCGCACTCGCCGTGGCGGTACGGGGAGACGATCCCGGCGCTGATCAAGGGCCTGTGGTGGGCGCACATCGGATGGATGTTCGACGAGGAGCAGACGCCGCAGGAGAAGTACGCGCCGGATCTGATCAAGGACCCGGCCATGCGGGCGATCTCCCGGCAGTTCGTGCTGTGGACGGCGGTGTCGCTGGGTCTGCCGGCGCTGATCGGCGGTCTGGCGACCATGTCGTGGTGGGGGGCGTTCACCGGCTTCTTCTGGGGTTCACTCGTCCGGGTGGCTCTGCTGCACCATGTGACGTGGTCGATCAACTCGATCTGCCACGCGGTGGGCAAGCGGCCGTTCAAGTCGCGGGACCGTTCGGGCAACGTGTGGTGGCTGGCGGTGCTGTCGTGCGGTGAGTCCTGGCACAACCTGCACCACGCCGACCCGACGTCCGCGCGTCACGGTGTGGAGCGCTGGCAGGTGGACTCCTCGGCGCGGCTGATCCGCTGGTTCGAGCAGCTGGGCTGGGCGTACGACGTGCGGTGGCCGTCACGCTCGCGTATCGATTCGCGGCGTGTCGCCCCGGATGGCGCCGCCCCGCGCGGGAAGGAACCTGCCGAGGCGGCATGATGGTCGCCGTGGCGACCGACTCGAGCACCCCAAGCAATGACAAGCCGCGGCGTGCGCGTCGCACCCGGATGACCGGTGCCGAGCGCCGCCAGCAGCTGCTGGAGATCGGCCGCACCCTGTTCGCGGCGAAGGGGTTCGAGGGCACGTCGGTGGAGGAGATCGCGGCGAAGGCCGGGGTCTCCAAGCCGGTGGTGTACGAGCACTTCGGCGGCAAGGAGGGGCTGTACGCGGTCGTGGTGGACCGGGAGATGCGGCGGCTGCTGGACATGGTGACCGGTTCGCTGACGGCGGGTCATCCGCGTGAGCTGTGCGAGCAGGCCGCGTTCGCGCTGCTGGACTACATCGAGGAGTACACGGACGGGTTCCGCATCCTGGTCCGTGACTCCCCCATCCCGCAGTCGACGGGGACCTTCGCCTCGCTGATCTCGGACATCGCCACCCAGGTGGAGGACATCCTGGGCCGCGAGTTCAAGAGCCGCGGCTTCGACCCGAAGCTGGCACCGCTGTACGCGCAGGCGCTGGTCGGGATGGTGGCGCTGACCGGCCAGTGGTGGCTGGACGTGCGCAAGCCGAAGAAGGCGGAGGTGGCGGCCCACCTGGTGAACCTGGCCTGGCACGGTCTGGACGGGCTGGAGCCGAAGCCGCGGCTGATAGGCCACCGGAAGAGCTGAAACAACAGCACACTGGATTAACCTTGTGCAATCATGTGCGCATGACTGAAATCACGATCAGCGCAGCCCGTGCCCAGCTCGGTGACCTCGTGCGTCGCGCGGCCCACGGCCGCGAGACGATCGCCCTCACGGATCACGGGCACGTGGCCGCGCTACTCGTGTCGCCGCAGGTCATAGAGGATCTGGAAGACGCGTTGGCGGTTGCCGACTACGAGCGCCGCAAGGCTGCGGGCCTCCTCGGCGAAGGCATCCCACACGAAGAGGTCGGACGCATGCTGGGGTTGCGTCCGTGACCTACCGCATCGTTTGGCAGCCCAACGCCACGAACGCGGCCGTGCGGTTCCTCCGTGACGACCCGGCAGGGTTGGCCGCTGTGTACGAGGCCGTCGACACCCTGGCGAAGGAGCCCCGGCCCGCCCAGTCCGTCGCCTACGGACCGACAGCGCGCCGCTTGCGCGTGGGCGACTACCGGGTGCTGTACGTCATCGACGACGACGTGATCCACATTCTCGTCACCCACCTGGGCCGCACCCCCTGACTCATGCCTCCTTGACGGCGACGGCGAAGACGCGGCGGAAGCGGAACGGGGTGCCGTGCGCGGTGGCCGGGTAGGCGTCGCGCAGGGCGGCGCGGTACTCGGCGAGGAAGTCGTCGCGCGCCGCGGGGTCGTCGGCGAGGGCGGTGAGGACGGGGCGCAGGCCCGTGCCCTTGACCCAGTCGAGGACGGGGTCCTCCCCTTCCAGCAGGTGGACGTACGTCGTCTCCCAGGCGTCGACCGCGCAGCCGAGGGCGGCCAGGCGGTCCAGGTACGCCTCGGGCGGCAGCACGGCGTCCGCGTGGCGCAGGACGCCGGACAGGCGGCCGCGCCACCGCGGGGAGGCGGCGAGGCCGCGCATCAGGGTGTGGCTGGGGGCGTCGAAGTTGCCGGGCACCTGGAAGGCGAGGACCCCGCCGGGCACGAGCCCGTCGATCCACGCGGCGAACCTCTCGGCGTGCCCGGGCACCCATTGCAGGGTGGCGTTGCTGACGATCAGGTCGTACGGCTCCTGGGGCGTCCAGGTGCCGGCGTCGGCGTGGGCGAAGTCGAGCCGGCCGCCTCCGCCGGTGGGGCCCTCGTGGTCGGCGCGGGCCTTGTCGAGCATCTCGGGCGCGTTGTCGTAGCCGGTGACGCGGGCGGCGGGCCAGCGGTCGGCGAGGAGGGCGGTGACGTTGCCGGCGCCGCAGCCGAGGTCGGCGATGCGGGGCGGGTCGCCGGGCAGGCCGGGGACGCGGGCGAGCAGGTCGGTGAAGGGCCGGGTGCGGTGCCCGGCGTGACGCAGGTACTGGGCGGGGTCCCAGACGGGACGGGCGGCGGCGGACACGGGACCTCCCGGATCGCGGATCGGCGTGGAGTCCAGCGTCACCCCAATCTCTCTCGACGTCAAGACACTCGACATCAAGAGACTTCACATCGACACAACCACTACACTGATCCTTATGGAGGACGAGGTCGATCGGCTGGTCGCAGCGTGGCGCCGGGAGCGCCCGGACCTCGACGTGGAACCGCTCGAGGTGCTCAGCCGGGTCAGCAGGCTGGCCCGGCACCTGGACCGGGCACGCCGCCTCGCCTTCACCGAGCACGGCCTGGAGTCCTGGGAGTTCGACGTGCTGACCGCGCTGCGCCGCGCGGGCACCCCGTACCAGCTCTCCCCCGGCCAGCTGCTCACGCAGACGCTCGTCACGTCGGGCACGATGACCAACCGTATCGACCGGCTCACCAAGAAGGGCCTGGTGGAGCGGCTGCCGGACCCCAGTGACCGGCGCGGTGTGCTGGTGCGGCTGACCGACGAGGGCAAGGACCGCGCGGACCAGGCACTGGCGGGTCTGCTCGCCCAGGAGCGGGCCATCCTCGGGGAGCTGACCCGCGCCCAGCGGGTGGAACTGGCCGGGCTGCTACGCCAGTTGACCGCCCCGTTCGACAACATCCCCGGATAGGTCCACCGGTCCGACGCCTGCGCGCCGGGCGAGGGCGACCGCGGCGAGCGTGGAGTGCACGCCCAGCTTGCCGAGGACGTTCTGCATGTGGGTGCGCACGGTGTGCGGCGACAGGTACAGGCGTTCGGCGACCGCCTTGCGCCCCAGGCCCGCGACCATGCAGCGCAGCACCTCCCGCTCGCGCGGGGTCAGCGACTCCACGAGCCGTTCGCTTTCCGTGCGGTGACGCCGGGCAGCGGTCAACTCCCGCAGGACACCGGTCAGAAGGGCGGGCGGCAGATGCGTCTCGTCGCGCAGCACGCCGCGGATGACGGTGAGCAGGCGGCTCAGCGAGCAGTCCTTGGCGACCCAGCCGGAGGCGCCCGCCTGGAGCGCGAGGGCGGCGCGGGCCGGGTCGTCCTTCTCGGCGAGCACGACGACCCGCACCTGCGGCTGGGCCGAACGCACCCCGCCCACCAGGGAGATGCCGTCCACGGCGCCGTCCTCGTCGACGGCCTGCACGGGCGGCGCGGCCGGGCGCCCGTCGGGCGCCGGGACGCCCAGGTCGGCGTCGACGAGCAGCACGTCGAACCGCCGCCCCTCGGCGGCCGCCCGCTCCAGACAGCGCAGCGCCGCCGGGCCGCTGCCCGCCGCGGACACCTCGACGTCGGGCTCCGCGGCCAGCGCCGCGGCCAGCGACTCGGCGAAGATGCGGTGGTCGTCGACGACCAGGACTCGAATGCGAACCACGTAACCCCCTTCCCCACGCTCTTCCCAGAGCAGGGGACTACCCCGTCGCCGGTGGACGACACCGGCACGGACACGGCACCGAGGGCCCCGTGACCTTCCCTCGCCGGATGGGACGGGCCGGCGCGCCGTCCGCACGGCCGCCGCCGCGCGACCACCGCCGTCCGCGCCCCGGACGCCGTGCCCGGCCGTCTCGCCCCCTGAACGCACGCCGGCCCCCACCGGCGCTGTTCATCAGAGTACGGGCGGGGGCCCTGAGCGGAAGCTGATTTGCAGAACTTGCGGCCTTGCGCGTTTATGGTGTGCCGCATGTTTCGTCTTGAGACAGAAGTCGACAAGGCCCGACGCGATCTGCTCCACAAGCGGCTCCGGGACACCAACACGGCCGCCTCCCCGGTCCTGCGCGCTCTGCGCGGAACCCCCGCGGAGCGTGAATCCCCTTTGCACGTGTGGGCGTTGTCCGCGAACGGCGACCTCGCGGGCGGCCTGGTCGGCCACACCTGGACGACGTGGCTGCACGTGACCTACCTCTGGGTCGACGCCGCCCACCGCGGCACAGGCCTCGGCTCGACACTCCTCACGGAGGCGGAACGCCTCGCCACCACGGAGCGCGCGTGCACGCACAGCCGCGTGGAGACCTGGGACTTCCAGGCCCCGGACTTCTACCGCAAACACGGCTACGAGGTGGTGTGCGTGATCCCCGACTATCCACCGGGGGTCACTGAGTACACCTTGACGAAACAGATCGGGTGAGGCGGCTCACCAACCTCCTTCGCTAGCATGCGAGTTACATGATCGGGTGAGGCGGGGGAACGGTGCGGGTACTGCCGAAGGGGGTCGTCGCCGCAGTGGCGGCGGCGATGCTGCTGTCCGGATGCGCCGACCAGGGAGCGGAACCGGATTCTCCGGGCACCGGGACGACGGCGTCCCGGAACAGGCCTGGTGCCGCGGTCAGCCTCGCGGAGGCACGAGCGGACATCCGTGCCGGCCTCGCGGCGGGAGAGTTCGAGGGGGCGCGCTTCAGCGAGACCAAGGACAACCGCGCGTTCAGCGCCTGCGCGGTGACGGCCGTGGTGTCCACGGCAGCGGAACCCGACCCGAAGGGCTTCGAACGGATGGCCGACGAGCTGAAGCAGCGGGGATGGCTCCGGACGAAGCTCTGGGCGGACGAGGGGATACAGATGCTCTCCCTGCGCAGAACGCCTTGGACGCTGGACTTCATCGGCGGAACCGGCGCCCTGCCCGAGCAGGCTCAGGACTTCACCGGGCTGTCCGTCAACGCGGTCGACCGTGACTGCGCGAACCGTGTGGCGGCGAGCCTGTCTCCCTGACGCCCGTGGGCGCCGGCCCGGCTGTGCGCCGGGCCGGCGCCGGACGACGATGCCCGACGCACGCGTCGGAGTGGCTACCGCACCCGCCGCGCCCCCGCCGAAGGCACCGCCTCGAAGACGCGGGGGATCTTCAGGCCGGCCGCGGCGAAGGCCTCCTCGATGGCCTTGGTGATCGAGGGGACGTCCTGCTCCTCCGTCAGGACGATCGCCGAGCCGCCGAAGCCGCCGCCCGTCATGCGGGCGCCCAGCGCGCCGGCGGTGACCGCCGTGTCGACGACCAGGTCGAGTTCGGGGCAGGAGACGCGGAAGTCGTCGCGCAGGGAGGTGTGGCCCTCGATGAGGAGGGGGCCGATGGCGCGGGTGTCGCCCGATTCCAGGAGGGAGACGACCCGCTCGACGCGGTGGTCCTCGGTCACCACGTGGCGGACCAGGCGGCGCACCTCCTCCTCGTCGCCGAGGCGGGCCAGTGCCGCGTCCAGGTCCTCGTAGGGCACGTCCCGCAGGGCGTCGACGCCGAGCAGGGCGGCGCCCTTCTCGCAGCCCTCGCGGCGCTTGCCGTACTCGCCCTCGCTGTGGCTGTGCTTGACCTGGGTGTCGACGACGAGCAGGCGCATGCCCTCGGCGGCGAGGTCGAAGGGGATCTGCCGCTGGGACAGGTCGCGGGTGTCGAGGAACAGGGCGTGGCCCGCCTCGCAGCAGGCGGACGCGGTCTGGTCCATGATGCCGACGGGCGCGCCGACGTAGACGTTCTCCGCGCGCTGGGAGAGGCGGGCGAGCTGCCAGCCGCGCAGGCCCAGGTCGTACAGGTCGTTGAGCGCGAGGGCGATCACGACCTCCAGGGCGGCCGACGAGGACAGGCCGGCGCCCGCCGGGACGGTGGACGCCAGGTGGACGTCCGCGCCGGTGACGGCGTGTCCGGCCTCGCGCAGCGCCCACACCACGCCCGCCGGGTAGGCGGTCCAGCGCTTGTCGGAGCCGGGGGCGAGGCCGTCGAGGGTGAGTTCGACGACGGGGGCGTCGATGTCGGCGGAGTGCAGGCGCAGGACGCCGTCGTCGCGCCGGGACACGGCCGCGACGGCGGTGTGCGGCAGGGCGAACGGCATCACGAAGCCGTCGTTGTAGTCGGTGTGCTCGCCGATGAGGTTGACCCGGCCGGGTGCCGCCCACACCCCGTCGGGCTCGCTCCCGTACAGCTCCTCGAACCGCTCGGCGACGGCTCCCGCGACGGCCGCGCTGGACTCGCTCATGCCTGGACCCCTGCCCCTTCGTTGCCTCTTACTTGGCGCGCTGCTGCGCGAATTCCCACGCGTCCGCGACGATTCCCTCGAGGTCCGCGCGGGACGGGTTCCAGCCCAGCTTCTCCCGGGCCGTGGCGGCGGACGCCACCAGGACCGCGGGGTCGCCGCCCCGGCGGGGCGGCGACCCCGCGGTC